>NZ_QSFY01000009.1:0-95192 GCF_003467965.1 Collinsella sp. AM42-18AC | reverse complement strand
TGGGAGGTGTTCGGATAAAGTCGATAATCAAGGAATTACAAATTCGTAAACTTTTTTGAAAAAAGTGCTTGCACAGTTCTCGAATCATAGGTTATTATCTTCCTCGTTGAACGCGCGGGCCCAACAAAACGAACCGCGAATCAACAACATAGCATGTCGGAGTGGCGGAATTGGCAGACGCGCTAGCTTGAGGTGCTAGTGACCGCTTTTTGGTCATGCGGGTTCAAGTCCCGCCTCCGACACCATCGCATTTGAGAAGCCTCTTCGGAGGCTTTTTTGTTACCGATAGACGGTGAGGTCCACGATGGAAACGCTTGAACGCAACGAGTGGGCAGACGTTGCCCAACTAGTCGAGATCACGAGCGATGCTGTCATCATCTGCGAGCTCGACGGAACCATTCTGCATGTGAATAATCGCTTACTTGGTTTGATGTGCGAGGAACGCGCCGACGTCATCGGCGGAGATGTTAAAGACGTCCTGTACTCGTCCGCTTTTGAACGTGCGACGGAACATCGTCTGCCATTTGAAACTGATGGCTCCGAGAACGAACTGATGCTCAAGCTGAGTGACGGCTCTTTTATTCCCGTCTTGGTTCGTGCGGGCTCCGTAACGCCTCCACGCATCTTTGGGTGCCGCGCACCACGTGTCCTGGTGGCGCTTCACAGTATCGAGGAACAGTATTCTCACGACCGGCAACTCAAGCGTGCGTTATCGGAGCTTAGAGTGGCGAACAAGCGTCTCTCTGGGACGCTCTCGGTCATTATGAGCACTGTGGGCTCCGATGAGTTACCCAGCCTGCTTGATACCGTTTTGAACCAGCTTGTAGGAACGCTCGATGCTTCGGGTGCCGCTATCTATTTTTCTGAGAGCGGCGGCTTTAAGCTTCGCGGTGTTTCCAAGGAGCTGTACGACAGCTACCTGCCCGAGTTTTTGCCGTATGGCGCTGGCATTCCGACGTATGTTCTTCGCGAGTCGCGTGCTTGTCGCTTGTCGATTCAACAGGACCTTGAGGGCGATAAGGCCGCCTCCGGTATGTTCATGGACCTGGATAATCGTTCTAAGCACCTGTTGCGCATGCAGGATATGCCTCCGTACCGCAGTGAAATCTGTCTTCCCGTTTTTTACGGTACGCAGATCCTCGGTGTGCTGGAAGTTGGTTGGAAACGCCCCCAGGCACCGCTCGCCTATGACGTTAATGTGCTCGAGGTCATTTGCGATTACCTGTCTATCCAGCTGGTCGGCATGGCATCGAGCCTTCGCTCCCGTCGCACGGCCGAGCTTGGTCGTTCCCTCAATGTGCTGCGTGATGAGTTGTTTACCTTTCTAGACGATTCCGCCGCGGCTACCCAGGCGGTGTCGTCCGAGATCTGCAATATGCTCAACTGCCATTTTTGCCCTGTTGAGTATGACGCCAGTCTGGATTCCTACGTCATAGATTTTGAAGGCGGCAGTCGCGTTGCTTTGCCGGACGATCCCGAGAAGCTTTTCTTTTCCACGACGGCGCCAGCGGCACGTCTGGGGGCTGCCCCTGATGGCTTTGAGGCATCTGTTTTGGGCGGCACGAGTGCCGAGGACCTTAAACACGTCCGTATAACTCGCGTTGACGAATCGATGCCTATGGGAGGCTGGCTTAGAGCGCATGGCCTGCCTTGCCAGGGTCTCTACGTCGACGCCGGCATCGAGGCGGGGCGCCCACGCCCTGAGGGCGATGGCAAGCACAGTAACGACGCAATCGTTCCTGCTTCTGTTGCGAAGGGGCCGACGACGCGTGCGCTGCTGCTTCGTGATGGTAGCCAAGAGCCGATTGATGACCTTGAATATGACTACTTGGTGCACTTGGCTCATGACTTTGAACTGATCTATGAAGGCGAATCTCAAAAGCGTGAGGAGCGCCATATCGCTCAGACCCTCCAGATTGGCATGAGAAATTCACTGGGGGATGTTCCGGGAATCGCCGCCGATTCGGTGTACCTGTCGGCCACGAACTCGGCGTTGGTCGGCGGCGATTTCTATACGCTCATCCGTCTTCCCGACGATTGCGCCGTCATGATTCTGGGCGATGTGTCTGGCAAAGGCATTGAGGCTGCATCGATGTCCGCACTCGTCAAGACGGCCCTGACGGCATATGCCTGGGAGGGCGCTGGACCGGCCCGCATGGCACGCTCCCTTAACAGCATGCTTATGGGCTTTTCGAGGGTCGAGACGTTCGTGACGGCCTTTATCGCCAAGATTGACCTTAAAGCCGGACGCGCAACGTATTGTTCGGCGGGCCATCCTCCGACCATGGTCATCAGGCCAGAGTCGATGCCGCTGGGTGGCGGCGAGGCTCGTGGGGGAGAGGTCGAGCTGCTTGGATGCCAATCGGGGGTAATCGGTGCCTTTGAGAGCATGGTGTACGAGACAGGCGTGTTTACGTTCGCTCCTGGTGACATGCTATTTATGTACACCGACGGAACAATCGAAGCGCGTGACCGCTCGGGTGCTTTCTTTGGCGAGCAGCGCCTTCGCGACCTTCTGCTCTCTGTCTCGGGTGAGGGCGTGTCGGGCATTTGCGGCAAGGTCTTGGGCGAGCTTGACCGATTTACCGAATCGGCGCTGGACGATGACATTGCATTGGTGTCCCTTGAGTTTTTACGGGGCCGTTCATAGACGACGCTGGGCGGGCTGAATCCGTACGGTTGGGGAAACGAATGCATCGAGTGGGCTTTTTTGGGGAACCATGGTCGTATGAATGAGTGGAATGACATAGCGGTTTTGACGCCACCAGGCGATATCGACATCGCCACGGTGCCTGCGCTGCGTCGGCGGTTGGATGCTTTGATTGGCCGCGGCGTGCGTCGTGTCGTCATCAACTGTCAGGCTGTTAGCTTTATCGATTCGACGGGCTTGGCATTCCTGCTTACGCGCGCTCGTGAGCTCATGAGGCGAGAAGGCCTGCTTTCGCTCGTCAATGCATCGGGTGAAGTTGTTCGCTTTTTGGAGATTGCTCGTCTTGTCGATATTCTTCATGTCGCGGGGCCGACACGGGAGTCTATTCCCGCCATTCCGGTGGGGGAGCTGCCTCGCTGGAGTAAGAGCGTCGAGGTCCGTCAGGGTATCGAGAATCTTCCATACTACCGACATCGCATCGCCGAACTCCTTGAATCGCTTCCGTTGCGCCGTGACGAGCGCTACGATGTCGCATTGGCGTCGGGGGAGGCGCTGGGTAATGCCTATGACCATGCGGGCGGTATCGGGTGCGTCCTGACGGTTCAGGCCTATAGCGATCGCGTTGTGGTTGAGGTGCTTGATCGAGGTGCCGGCTATTCTATCGATGAAACGAGCGAACCGGTCGCATCAGAGGAGCGCGGCCGTGGTATCAAGCTTATGCGTATGCTCGTCGATAACGTGGAGGTTGCTCGTCGTACGGACGGCGCCGGCACGCGCGTGCAGATGGTGAAGCTGTTTAGCGGAGCGCTGGAATCGTGTGCCTAGCCAATCGCTTTAGCGCGTTTAGCTACTAAGAACATGCGGCAGACAAGTTTTTTGAAAAAAGTACTTGCGTCTTTTGGACAACTCGCGTAAATTAATAACCCGCAAGCGGACATGGCTCAGTTGGTAGAGCACAACCTTGCCAAGGTTGGGGTCGCGGGTTCGAGCCCCGTTGTCCGCTCCATTGCATTTCCGGACCGTTTAGGCGGTCCTTTTTCGGCGAAGTGGCCAAGTGGTAAGGCAGAGGCCTGCAAAGCCTTTACCCCCGGTTCGAATCCGGGCTTCGCCTCCAGGCAACATCCGGGCGCTCCGGCGCCCGTTTTGTTTTACATATGCGGACATGGCTCAGTTGGTAGAGCACAACCTTGCCAAGGTTGGGGTCGCGGGTTCGAGCCCCGTTGTCCGCTCCAACTATCTTACGCGGTTCTAACGAACCGCGTTTTTTGTTGACGCTGCGCGGGCCCCGGGCACCCCATCTTGCCCCTCAATCGTCGGTCGCGTACATAAAGTACGCTTCCCTCCTCTTTCGCGGCAACCTGGGGCACCCGGAGCCCGCTCGCTGTCGTGGCCGGGGGAGTAAGTCTTCCGTTCTTTTCACTAATCGATCGATTCGTCCCAGGAGGCTCGAGCCCGAGAGGGGGCGAGCGTTTGGGGCGTGGCTGCGGCGTTGTTTGCCGTGAATGTCAGCTTTGGGCGTATCATCGTGGGCATCTCGCAAAACCTCGTTGCAAGGGAGATTCATCCCATGGCTACAGAAAAGTCCTCTTCGCGCTCATGGATGTCCGATGCCGCGATTTATCAGATCTACCCGCGCTCGTTTAAGGATTCGACTGGTTCGGGTCTGGGCGATATCGCGGGCATTACCCAGCAGATGGACTATCTTGAGCAGCTGGGCATCGAGGCTATCTGGCTGAGCCCGTTTTACCCATCGCCTCTTGTCGATGGCGGCTATGATGTGGCGGACTACTGCGATGTCGACCCACGTCTCGGCTCGCTTGACGACTTCGATGACATGATCGCTGCGGCTCATGCGCACGGCATCAAGGTCATCGTCGACATCGTGCCCAACCATTCGTCCAACCAGCACCCCTGGTTCAAAGCCGCTCTTGCCGCCGGCCCCGGATCACCCGAGCGCGCCCGTTATATCTTCCGCGATGGTCGCGGCGAGCACGGCGAGCTGCCTCCCACCAATTGGAATGCCAACTTTGGCGGCCCCGCCTGGACGCGCGTCGCGGACGGTCAGTGGTATCTGCACATGTTTACGCCCGAGCAGCCGGACTTTGACTGGTCGTGTCCCGAGGTTCATGCGTTCTTTTGCGACGTCCTGGCGTTTTGGAGCGATCGAGGCGTCGATGGCTTTCGCATTGATGTGGCGCACGGTCTCGCCAAGGATCTCGACCGCGATGACCTCGACCGGTGGCATCTCGCCGAGGGCGATGACATGGTTGAGGACGGCACCCATCCGCTGTGGGACCGCAACGAGGTCCATGAGATCTATCGCGAGTGGCGCCGCGTGTTCGACCGTTATGATCCGCCGCGCAGCGCCGTTGCCGAGGCGTGGGTTCTGCCCGAGCGCCAGTATCTCTACGCACGCCCCAGCGAGCTTGGCCAGACATTCAACTTTGAGTTCGCCAAGGCCACTTGGACCTATGATGACATGCACGCTGCAATCGAGAAGGGCTTGAAGGCGGCCATCGAATCCGATTCCGCCTCGACCTGGGTACTCTCCAACCACGACGTGCCGCGCGTGGCGACACGCTATGCCCTGCCGCAAATCAAGGCGACGCGCTACCATCAGATTGCGCTCGACTGGCTCTTACGCGACGGGTCGTCTTATGACGAGGACCGTGAACTCGGCGAGCGCCGCGCGCGGGCAGCCCTTTTGCTTGAGTTGGCGCTTCCGGGCTCGGCATACGTGTATCAGGGTGAGGAGCTCGGCCTTTTTGAGGTGGCTGACATCCCGTGGGCTGCACTCGAAGATCCCACTGCGACCAATACGCACGGACCGAAGCGCGAGAAGGGGCGCGACGGCTGTCGTGTGCCCCTGCCGTGGGTGGCAGCGGACGATCCCGCGCAGGGCGGATCGTTTGGGTTTTCACCGGCGGACGCCGATGCGGCGCCCCATCTGCCACAGCCTGCATGGTTTTCCGATTACGCTGCCGATAGGGAAGAAGCGGACCCGGCATCGATGCTTGCGTTCTATCGCGACGCCCTCTGGCTGCGGCGCAAGCTGCGCGGGTGCGCCAACGATCTTGCGTGGCTCGATCTTGACGGGTGCACCGGCCTTGCGGATGGTGCCGAGGGCGCTGAGGGCGGCGTCATCGCCTATCGCCGCGACAACGGCTGGGCGTGTGTGACGAACTTCGGTGCAGCACCCGTGGAGCTGCCGGCGGGTAGGGTCCTGCTCACCTCATCACCGCTTGCAGATGGCAGGCTCGCGCAGGACAGCTCTGCCTGGATCATGCTCGCTGAGTTGTAGGGGGCCTCTTGCGGCGAGCTTGCGTTTGCCTACACCTTCCGTGGTGGCTGATGTCTTCGCGAGGTTCGCGAGGGCGTCGCAAAACTTTTCAAAAAAAGTTCTTGCATTTGGGTGGATCATCCCGTATATTAAATCCTCGCAGGCGGACATGGCTCAGTTGGTAGAGCACAACCTTGCCAAGGTTGGGGTCGCGGGTTCGAGCCCCGTTGTCCGCTCCATTTGGGCGTTTAGCTCAGGGGGAGAGCGCTTCCCTGACACGGAAGAGGTCAGAAGTTCAAATCTTCTAACGCCCACCAAATGTTCGCAGCTCAGAGGCTATGTCCTCTGGGCTGTTTTGTTTTGCCACCAAGCACGCCGCCAAATAAGCCGCCAAATATTGATCCAAGGTCTGTACGCGATGGTCTTCGCATCCCGTGGGGGCGCCGGCAGATTGCATGTGTCCTGGTCCATCGTGACCGCAACATGTTGGTCAAGCATAATCTTTTGGATTCTTTTGGCGTGAGCGGCTTGGTTTTGGTAGGATTTGTCAGCGGCTTGACTAAGGGGGTTTTATAACTGCCATGCAGGTAGCCGTGTTGGTAACGTTTTACCGACTTGTCAAATACCCCTCATTTTTAATGCGTCTGCAAAATGACCAATTGCTTTGACCTGCTGAAACACTATATGTTGTGTTTGACCTAAAAAAAGAATACAGGATATAGATGCTTCTTTGTCGTATGATAGATGGCGGACAGAGAACGAAGACCTTAACTGCCTCTTTTGAACGTGTCCTTGAACCGCTTGATTGGCTCTAGGGAATGTCCGCATGGAGGCTTATGGTTTATCGAGAACACAGATTGCGCGACGGCGCCGCAAGGCAGGGGCAGGCCCTGCCGGGCATCGTTTGGCTCTGAAGCGCAATGAGGCTACGACGCGAAAGAAGGCAAGAGGATGAAGATCATCAAGCGCAGCGGCACCGAGGTTGTCTTTGACATCGATAAGATCGTCAATGCCATCCGCGCCGCAAACTTGGAGGTCGAGGAGAGCTCTCGTCTTACCGACCGCCAGGTGGTTTATGCGGCGCAAAACGTCGCCGAGGCATGCGAGAACGCGGGCCACACCGTTTCGGTCGAGGAGATCCAGGATTTGGTCGAGGACGAGATCATGCGTCTCGACTGCTACGAGGTCGCCCGCCACTACATCATCTATCGCTATGTTCAGAGCCTGAAGCGCCAGAAGAACACGACCGACGACAAGATTCTGTCGCTGATCGAGTGCAATAACGAAGAGGTCAAGCAGGAGAACTCTAACAAGAACCCGACCGTCAATTCCGTCCAGCGCGACTATATGGCCGGCGAGATTTCAAAGGATCTGACTCAGCGTGTGCTGCTGCCCCAGGAGATCGTGGATGCCCACAATGAGGGCCTGATCCACTTCCACGATTCTGACTACTTTGCCCAGCACATGCATAACTGCGACCTGGTGAACCTGGAGGACATGCTCCAGAACGGCACCGTTATCTCGGGCACGCTGATCGAGAAGCCGCACAGCTTCTCGACTGCCTGCAACATCGCGACGCAGATTATCGCCCAGGTTGCTTCCTCCCAGTACGGCGGCCAGTCTATTTCGCTGACCCATCTCGCCCCCTTTGTTGAGGTGAGCCGTCAAAAGATTCGCGGCGAGGTTGCCCGCGAGCTCGAGGAGCTCGGTGTTTCGGCATCTCCCGAAAAGGTCCGCGAGGTTGTTGAGGACCGCCTGCGTGACGAGATCCGTCGCGGCGTCCAGACGATTCAGTATCAGGTCGTGACCCTTATGACCACGAATGGCCAGGCGCCGTTCGTGACGGTCTTTATGTATCTCAATGAGGCCCGTACGCCCCAGGAGAAGCACGACCTTGCCATGATTGTGGAGGAGACGCTTCGTCAGCGCTATGAGGGCGTTAAGAACGAAGCCGGCGTGTGGATCACCCCGGCATTCCCCAAGCTCATCTACGTGCTCGAGGACGATAACATTCGCGAGGATTCGCCGTACTTCTATCTGACCAAGCTCGCCGCCAAGTGCACCGCCAAGCGCATGGTGCCCGACTACATCTCCGAGAAGAAGATGCGCGAGCTTAAGCTGTCTAAGGGCGAGACTGCCGGCAACGGCGATTGCTACACCTGCATGGGTTGCCGCAGTTTCCTGACGCCCGACCGTTCGGGCAACGGCTTTAACAATGTCGCCAACGCGCTGAACTATGACCCGACCAAGCCTAAGTACTACGGTCGCTTTAACCAGGGTGTTGTGACCATCAACCTGCCCGATGTCGCGCTGAGCTCGCATCAGGACATGGATAAGTTCTGGAAGATCTTCGACGAGCGCCTTGAGCTGTGCCATCGTGCCCTGCTGTGCCGTCATGAGCGCCTGATGGGCACGCTTTCGGATGCCGCGCCGATTCTTTGGCAGTACGGCGCCCTGGCGCGTCTGAAGAAGGGCGAGACGATCGACAAGCTGCTCGTGGGCGGCTATTCCACCATCAGCCTGGGCTATGCCGGCCTGTATGAGTGCGTCAAGTACATGACGGGTCACAGCCACACCGAGAAGGAGGGCACGCCGTTCGCCATGGCCGTCATGCAGCGCATGAACGACAGGTGCGCGGAGTGGAAGGCCGAAAGTGATATCGATTTCTCGCTGTACGGTACGCCGTTGGAGTCGACGACCTACAAGTTCGCCAAGTGCCTGCAGCGTCGTTTTGGCATTATCCCGGGCGTGACGGACAAGGGCTACATTACTAACAGCTATCACGTCCATGTGTCCGAGGAGATCGATGCCTTCGACAAACTTAAGTTTGAAGGCATGTTCCAGCAGCTTTCGCCGGGCGGTGCTATCTCCTACGTTGAGGTTCCCAACATGCAGGACAACCTCAAGGCTGTCATTCGCGTGATGCAGTACATCTACGACAACATCATGTACGCCGAGCTCAACACCAAGAGCGATTACTGCCAGGTGTGCGGCTACGATGGCGAGATCAAGATTGTCGAGGATGACGGCAAGCTGGTGTGGGTGTGCCCCAACTGCGGCAATCGTGACCAGGAGAAGATGAACGTCGCCCGTCGTACGTGCGGCTACATCGGTACCCAATTCTGGAACCAGGGTCGAACCGAGGAGATCCGCGACCGCGTGCTGCATCTCTAATACCGCTCCGGGGCTGAGCCGAGAGGGCCGCTTGGGCATTTGCTCGCTATTTCGGACAGTCCTGCGCAAGACGAAGGCCACATTAAGTGGCCTTCTTTGCGTGCGGAACTCATATCGAGCAAAAGCCCAAGCGGCCCTCTCGGTTCAGCCAAGTTGACGTAACTGAGATGCAGCGCGCGGTCTGCTCACCCCTCGAAGTTCTTAGCGGACATGAGTTGACTTGCAGCAACGCTTTGCTTGCGATGACGGTTGAGCTGCAACAAAGTTTTTATTGGACCTCGAACCCTATACTCGATGTTCGCTTCGTTCATTGAGTTGCCCTTTGCATGAGGCCGGGACATATCGTCCCGCCCGCAGTTTCGCAGGCCGAAGGCCGAGAATGTTTGAGGACGGGATGATATACTCCAGACCCCCAGGAAGGTTACCTATGAACTACGCGAACATTAAGTATTTCGACATTGCTGATGGAGAAGGCGTCCGCACTTCTCTGTTTGTGAGCGGGTGCCGTCGTGGCTGCAAGAATTGCTTTAACTCCGTCGCGTGGGACTTTGCTGCGGGCGAGCCCTTTGATCGTGCCGTCGAGGACAAGATTATCGAGAGCCTCGATCATCCCTTTATTGACGGCCTGACGATTCTGGGCGGAGAGCCCATGGAGCCCGAGAACCAGGCGGGGCTCGTTGAGTTTGTCGAGCGTGTTCGTGCCGCTTATCCTGCGGGGTCAGGAAAGACCATTTGGTGTTTTACCGGCGACGTGCTCGAGGAGCTTATGCCGGGTGGTCGTCACCATACCGAGGTCACGGACCGTATCCTTGCCTGCCTCGACATGTTGGTGGATGGCCCGTTTGTTCAGGATCTTTATGATATCTCGTTGCGCTTTAGGGGTTCGAGTAACCAGCGTGTGATCGATATGAACGCTACGCGCGACCGCGCCGTGCGTGAGGGCGTTGCGCTTTGCGACGCTGTGGAGCTTTGGCGGGACGATCCAGTCTATTCGACCCATACTATGTAGCTTGTGGTCGATGCCGGAGGGCGTGGTACCATAGCGCGAACGTGAAATCGGAAAAGTGAGGCCCAGATGGTCGATCAGGAAAAAGTCGAGGCCGCCATTAAGCTGTTGCTTGAGGGCATAGGCGAGGACCCAACTCGTGAGGGCCTGCTGGAGACCCCGGCGCGCGTTGCCCGTATGTATGGTGAGATCGCCGGCGGTATGGACCAGAGTGCCGAGGAACACCTGTCCAAAACCTTTGCCGTCGCTTCGAACGATTTGGTTATCGAGCGCGACATCACGTTCTACTCGCTGTGCGAACATCATCTGCTGCCGTTTTATGGCAAGGCCGCCATTGGTTATATCCCTAACGGTCGGGTGGCTGGGCTTTCCAAGCTCGCCCGCACGGTTGAGGTTTATGCCCGCCGTCTTCAGCTGCAGGAGCAACTGTGCGCACAGGTTGCCGATGCCCTCATGGATTATCTCGCTCCACAGGGAGCGATTGTGTTGATGGAGGCCGAGCATATGTGCATGACGATGCGTGGCGTGCAAAAGCCCGGCACCAAGACCGTGACGCTTGCTCGCCGCGGCGTCTTTGAGACCGATCCCGCGCTCGAGGAGCGTTTCTTTAGGATGCTGGGCCGCTAACCATGAGAGTCGTCAACGACTTTACATCGAAGACCGATGAGGGGACGTCGCGTCGCGGCTTTATGGCTTCGGGCCTGGCCCCCTTTGGTGCCATGCCTCGCATTGATTACATTTGTGCCAACGGGCTGTTCCGGCGGCACCTGGGCAACATTGCACAGTTGGAATCGGGGCGCATCTTCTGCCGCCACGGTATTGACCATCTGCTCGATGTCGCGCGCATTATGTGGATCAAGAATCTCGAGGAGCAGCTCGAATTTGACCGCGAGGTCATCTACGCCACAGCACTTCTTCACGATATCGGCAAAGATGAACAGTATGAATCGGGTATATCCCATGATGTTGCAAGCGAACGCGTCGCTGATGCGATTCTCGGCGGCATGCCCGATGACGTGGCGTTTGAGCCGGCCGATGCCGCAGCCATTAAGACGGCCATTCTGGGCCATCGAAAGCTGCGCGTGAACAGCCAACCGCTTGAGCGTCTGCTCTATGCAGCCGACAAAGCGTCGCGTGCCTGCTTTGCATGCCCCGCGCGCAACGCTTGCAACTGGAGCGATGATAAAAAGAACCTGTCGATTCGCGTGTAGTTAGTTTGCGCGGTCGGGGTTCTAAACGAAGGAGACGATCGCGTTGAGTAACAAGAAACTGCCCGAGAATGCAACCAAGACCGAAGGCGCCGAGCTCGCCCGCCGTGGAAGGGGCGAAATATCCACCGCAACGGCGGTGCCTCACGTGAGCTATGACGATTTGCGCCATGCCGATCGTATTTTCATTGACGGCCTGGAGGTTTTTGCCAACCATGGCGTGTATCCCGAGGAGAACGCGCTGGGTCAGAAGTTCATCGTTTCTCTGGTGCTCTATGCCGACCTGCGCGCGGCGGGGGAGCACGATAACCTGGACGCCTCGATTGACTACGGCTCGGTGTGCCACGATGTCGATGGCTATCTGCGCGAGCATACGTTTAAGCTCATCGAGGCGGCAGCCGAGGGGACAGCCCAGATGCTGCTGCGCCGTTATCCCTCGCTGCTTGGTGTGCGCATAAAGCTCGATAAGCCGTGGGCTCCTGTTGGCCTGCCCCTGGCAAGCTGCGGCGTCGAGATCGAGCGCGTGCGCTAGTCGACGCTAGAGCTTGTTGAGGGGTGGCTGCTTGAGCCGCTGAGACAGTGCTCTATTGTTGGGACAGTACGTGTCGAGCAGGGCGTGAAAGCGCTGATTGTGGCTCGGCTCGAGCAGATGGACGAGCTCGTGGGCGACAACCCTGTCGAGGCATTCGACAGGGTAGGCGGCGAGCTCGCGCGCGATACGAATGGCGCCGGTTTTGGGTGTGCAGGAGCCCCAACGCGTTTTCATGCTGCGCACGGAGACGCGGGCCACGGTGACGCCCATTGCGATTTCGTACGCGTGCACGATGTCGCGTAGCGCTGCGGTGACCTCGGACGCGTAGAGCTGGTCGATGTGGGCTTGGAGCTCGTCGGACGTTAGGCCGTCGAGGATTGCGCGCCGCTTGGCCTGTGGGCTTTCGTCCGATTCGTCGGTACCCATAAAACTTGCGAAGGTGGCCTGCTTGGGTCGCGGTGCGGGCGATGCAAAGTTGTGATCGAGTGCGTCCTGTACCGTGATGGGCTTGCCCCAAAGTGCAATGATGGACGATGGGCTGAGCGGCTCTCGCGCTGTTGCCTGACGTTGCTCACGTTGGGCAAGTCGGCTGATAATCCAGGCGCTGTTGCGCTCCACAAACGCTTCGATGCGCTCGCGGCTGGCGCCGAGCGGTGCGCTGGCGTGGACCTCGCCGCTCGATGTGACGCGTAGGTTAAAGTTCTTGACGCGCTTTTTGGTAACGACGACGGGGATGAGCGTTCCATCCGGTCGGGGTACGGAAATCGTAAATTGCTGCGTCAAATGTGATCCTTCAGATTGGGGACGGGCCGGCATGTCGACCGCTCGGCATGCCGGGCCGCTCAAGGGATGCGAAATTAATTGCGCTCTTAATAGCGCTCGAAGAAGGCGAGCGCGTTGTCGCTGCAGAGCTTCTGCATCACGGTCTTGCCAAAGTGCTTGGAGAGCATGTTCTGGAATTCGGGCATCTTGCTGGCATCAGAGAGGAAGTCGGGTACCTTGGCGCCGTCCCAGTCGCCGCCGAGTGCGATGACATCTTCGCCGCCCAGGTCGAGCCAGTGCTCGATATGTGCCGCCAGCTGGTCGAAGGTGACGTCTGCGGCGGTTTCGTCGGTTGCGTCGTTGGAAAGGAACTCGCTGCAGTAGTTGAGGCCGACGATGCCACCCATGTCGCGAATGGTGCGGAACTGGTCGTCGGTAAGGTTGCGTTTGACGCCGCAAACCGCACGGGAGTTGGAGTGGCTGGCGACGAAGGGACGCGTGGCGTGGGCGACAACCTCGTCAAAGCACTCATCGTTGAGGTGGGAGACATCAAGTACCATGCCGGCGTGCTCCATCTGCGTAAGTGCCTCGATGCCGGCGGCGGTGAGACCGGCGTGGGTGTCGTGGCCGCTCGCGAGCGGTCCCTGCGCGTTCCAGCTGAGTGATGACATGAGTACGCCCAGGCTCTTGAGCACCTCGATCAGCGCGGGGTCCTCGGCAAAGAACGTGGCGTTTTCGATGGTGTGGATGCAGGCGACCTTGCCGTCTTTGAGCGCGGGGCGAATGTCTGCGGCGTTGCGTACGTTGACCATGCGGTCGTGGTTGAGCATTGCCTGGCCGCTCATGTGTGCCATGATCTGCGCCTGGAAGCGCGCGGCGTGGGCGGTGGGAATCTCGTCGGGGACAAATGTGGCGAAGCACTGTGCCCACGGCGTGTTGCCGATCTTTGCGAGCGAGATGGCGCAGGCGTTGCCCTCGATGAGGTCGAAATCTTGCGGATGCGTTTCGTCGCCGGGGAAATAACCGTCGGTGCCGGCGGTAAAGCGCAGGTCGAGATCGAGCGTGGCCCAGCCGATGCGGTCGGCGGTGTCGCAGTGTAGGTCAAATACGGGATATGCCATGGTTCCTCCGGTTGCAGCGTTTCTTTGCAAACTGTCTTTGAATTGTATGACTAGGGTATAGTTAGCGCCATATGTTCACGGCGGCCCGCGTTGTGCGCCGCCCTTATCACGGAGGTTACCATGTCCAACCAGGGCAAGAAGGTCAAGACTCATTATCGCGGCACGCTCGACGACGGCACGCAGTTCGATAGCTCCTACGATCGCGGCGAGCCGCTGGAGTTCACCTGCGGCGCCGGCCAGATGATCAAGGGCTTCGACGCCGCTGTTGTCGACATGCAGGTGGGCGAGAAGAAGACCGTGCACATTCCTGCTGCCGATGCCTACGGCGAGCACAATCCCGAGATGGTTCTGACCTTCCCGGCCGAGCAGGTTCCCAACATCGAGCAGATCGAGAAGGGCATGAAGCTCTTCCTGTCCACGCCGAGCGGCATGCCCGTTCCCGCCGTCGTCATTGACGTGACGCCCGAGGCTGTGACGCTCGACGCCAACCACGAGTTGGCCGGCAAGGACCTCAACTTTGATATCGAGCTCGTTGAGGTCGAGGGTTAGAGTATGCCTGAACGCCTGGTTTCGACGACATGCTTGGGAAATCTCAACGATCCGTCCTATGAACTCCTGCTTCGCCGGAAGTTGGGCGGCGTCTTTGAAGTTGACGAGCTGCTGCTCGATTGGGACCAGGCCGATGTATGCGCGTTTGTGGGCGTGACGGAGCTGGGGCGCACGATTGATGTTCGGCTGGATGCTACCGACGGCGGTCGTCTTGCCGATGGCGACGTGCTCGCCATTGACCGTTCGGGCATGGTGCCCGTGGCGGTTGTCGTGCGCCTGCGCAGCGCCGAGGTTTATTTGGTCGAAGTCGACCGCATGGATCCGATTGCGCTCGCGCATGCGTGCTGGGAGATCGGCAACATGCATGCGCCGCTCTTCCGGGGCGACTCGGACGAGCATACCGTGCGCATGTATACGCCGGTGCAGCCTGTTTTGGGCCGTATGCTCCGGGGCGTCGAGAGTGTTCGGCTCTCGGTGGTTACCCGCGAACTCGATGCGGACCGACGCTTTGCATCGAGCGCGGCGGATGTCGTCGTGAGTATGGCTCCAGACTTTACGATCGTAAAGAAGGCGCGCGGTTAACGTGCGTATGAGTAAGACGGACTTTGAGAGGCAACTATTCAAAGTCCGTCTTACTGTTGATGAGGTGCTTTGGGGGAAAGCATATGGGTCTTGAGGGAATCAAGCTGATTGCATGCGATTTGGACGGCACTTTGCTGCATCCGGGGGAGCGCGAGCCGCGTTCCGAGGCCTTTGAGCTCATTGATGAGCTGCATCGTCGCGGCATTGTGTTTATGCCGGCGAGCGGCCGTCAATATGCGAGCCTGCGCTACCTGTTTGCCCCGGTGGCCGATGAGCTCGCCTATGTATGCGAAAACGGAGCCCTGGTGATGAGCGAGGGGCATGCCGTTGTCAAGCGTTCCATGGAGCGTAGCCTTGCTATGGATATCGCGAATGCCGTGGTTGCGTATCCCCAT
The DNA here is from genome assembly GCF_003467965.1 of Collinsella sp. AM42-18AC. Lineage (NCBI taxonomy): Bacteria > Bacillati > Actinomycetota > Coriobacteriia > Coriobacteriales > Coriobacteriaceae > Collinsella > Collinsella sp. AM42-18AC. The sequence goes on along the minus strand of NZ_QSFY01000009.1, from coordinate 79,933 downwards.
GCCGACGTGACCCTTTCGTGCGAGGGGCACCTCTACACCATGAGCGGCAACGATGCGTTCGTCGACCATTTGCGCTATGAGGTCCACTGCGATGTGGCGGTGGTCGACCGTCCCGAGGACATCGACGAGGATGTCATTAAGATTGCCTTCCAGACGCCCGAAATTGATCAGCCGGTGGCCCTGGAGTATTTCGAGCATCTCTTTAGCGACCGAGTCGATGTGATGACGTCGGGAACCGAATGGACGGACTTTATCGGCTTTGACTCGGGCAAGGGGTCCGCGCTTGCCGATTATGGTCGTGCCCTGGGGATCTCGCCCGATGCGATGATGGCGTTTGGCGACAATGAGAACGATCGCGACATGCTCAACGTCGTGGGCCATCCCTATCTGATGGAGAGCTGCAACCCTACCATGCGCGGTGTCAATGACCGTGTCCGCTACGTGCGCACGGTCGAAGAGGAACTGCATCGCCTGCTCGCCGAGTAGATATATGTGGCATGCCTAGAAATCTACTTTTTGCCGCCATCGGTGGAAAGGGAGATTTTAAGGCATGTCCCAAACATCTACCGGCAGTTGGGGCAGAGGCCCTCGAAGATGGTGTAGTGCGAGGTGACGTCCCAGCCGATTTGCTCGGACGCCTTGTCGTCGAGCTGGGCATCGAAGGGGAGCGGCACGTCGATGACGCGGCTGCACGAGGTGCAGATGATATGTGCGTGCGGCTCGATGGTGCGATCGAAGCGGCTGCCGCCCGGCGTCTTAATAGAGAGAATCTCCCCTGCGTCGGCTAAGAGATTGAGGTTGCGGTAGACCGTGCCGCGGCTGATCTTGTCATCCTGTTCGCGTACGGCGTTGTAGATTTCGTCGGCGGTGGGATGGTTATAGCTTTGGCGCACAGCGTCAAGAACCAGCTTTCGCTGCTTGGTATTCCTTCTTTGCACCGCCATGCGCCTCGCCTCTTTTCTATCAACGGTCGTAGGTAAATGATACCGTATTTAGCACACAATACTAATAACGAGGAATGAAACCGTCTTCATTGGCAAGTGGGGCTCGGGTCTGGGCGTCTACGAGGCGAAAACGCGTTCCCATGCGCTCATAGGAGGCATGAAGCGCCTCGAGATGAGACAGGATGTTTGCCGGAGCTCCCTGTATCTCCATCTCGACTGACCCGTCTTCCATGTTACTCACCCAGCCGGTGAGTGCGCGTGCCTGTGCGAGGTTGGTGTTGGTGAAGCGGAAACCGACGCCCTGGACCTGTCCCTCCCACCGCAGGAAATAGCGCTGCGGGGCGTCTTGAGTGGCCTCGTCGCTTGCGAGCACGGTGAGCCTACGGCGCAGCTCAAGCTCAACGCCAGAGGGCTTTTGGGGTTCGCGGCTGCCGCCGGTGACGCCCGAGAAAAGCTTGTCGAAAAAACCCATCGCTATGCCTGCTTGTTAGAGTCAGCGGGGAAGGCGATACCCGCCTGCTGGCGCACGGCATCCATGATACGCAGTGAGACGAGCGTGACGTCGCGGTAGTGGCCAAGCTCGTGACGTCCCGCCGGGGTCTCCCAAATCTCTTCCTTGACATTATCGATGCCGCCGATGGCGGTGATAAAGTCTGTGAGTTCGTATTCCATGGTGTTGCTCGATTTGGGCAGGTCGAGCACGCGGCCGTTGTCGCTCTGTTCGCGCGGTGCCTCGGTCGCCGAGCCGCGTACGACGTCGCCGCGATAGTCGATGCGGACGTTGCGGGGCGTGGACAGATGGTCGATCTGGATAGTGCCACGCTCGCCTTCGATTTGCGAGGGCAGCAGGTCGTTCGTAATTTTTGAGTGCGCGAGCTCGACGGAGATGCGGCCACCGCCGTAGCTGGCGAGGATGGAACCGCAGCCGTCGATGGGGCCGTGCGTGAGCTGTCGCGTGGTGGGGTCGAGCAGAGTAGTCATGCTCGTAAGGCCGGAGGGCATGCCGAAAATCTCGACCATGGGCTCGACGGTGTAGACGCCAATATCCATGAGGGAACCCGATGCCATATTGCAGTCGAAGATATTGGTGGCGCGTCCCGCGAGAATCTCGTTGTAGCGTGAGGAATATTTGCCAAAGCGCAATGAGGCGCGGCGGATGGGGGCGATCTCACCCAGGGCGTCCTCGATGGCGTGGAAAGCGGGGTCGTGGAGCGGGCGCATGGCCTCGAGGGCCACGACACCTGCTGCCTCGGCAGCGCGGAAGACTTCCAGCGCCTGCGCTTCGGTGGCGCAGAAGGGCTTTTCGACGATAACGTGCTTGCCGCCGGCGATGCAGGCGAGCGCCTGCTCGTAATGGAGCGCGTTGGGGCTGCCGATGTAGACGGCGTCGACGTCGGCGGCGGACGCGAGCTCGTCGAGTGCGGTGAAGTTGCGCTCGCCGCCGCGCTCAGCGGCAAAGGCAGCGCCGCGCTCTGCATCGCGCGAGAGCGTGCCCACAAACGCGGCTTGGTCGTTGGCGTTGACGACTTGGATAAAGTCGTCGGTGATCATGGATGTGCCGATGGTCGCTATGCGCAGCATGTGTCCCCCTTGCATTGTTTGGTCTACAGGACGAGTGTAGCGCGAGGGGGACGCAAAAGCGTGCGAAAACGCCGCTACAGGTCGCTCTCGTTAAAGCCGGCGTCGATATCGAGGTTGGCTCCGTCGGCTGCGGTGGTGGCAAGCTCGTCGCAGCGCTCGTTGAGCTCATGGCCGGCATGCCCCTTCACCCAGATGAACTCCACCTTATGCTGGCTCTTTGCGGCAAGCAGACGCTCCCACAGGTCGCGGTTCTTAACGGGCTGCTTGTTGGAGGTTTTCCACCCGCGCTTTTTCCAGCCGTCGATCCAGTGCTTGTTAAAGGCGTTGACGACGTACTGCGAATCGGAATGGACTTCGACCTCGCAGGGGCGGTTGAGTGCCTCGAGCGCCACGATAACGGCCATGAGCTCCATGCGGTTGTTGGTGGTCTTGGCGTAGCCGCGCGAAAGCTCGGAGGTAAAGGTCTTGCCGGCGGGGTTGGTGTATTTGAGCACGGCGCCGTAGCCGCCGCGTCCCGGATTTGATCGGGCCGAGCCGTCGGTATAGATGATGACCTTCACGGGCTTCCTTTCGTTGAGTGCGTTTCATGTGAGTGACCATTGTAGCGCCATGCCCGCCGGGGGCTAGCAATCTATGATTTCTACCCTGTCTTCCGACGGCTAGTTGGCATGGATGATGCGGTTGAGCTCGTCGAGGTATTGCTGCAAGAGGGGAGAGGGCTTGCGCTCGTCGTGCATGATATAGCCTACGTGCATCGTTGGGGCGTCTGCCAGCGGGATCGATGCCATACCCCATTGCATTTCATTGGAGAGGACACCGGTCGACAGAGTGTAACCGTTCGACGTGATAAGTAAGTTAGTAAGTGTTCCGCGGTCCGAGATTCGTATGTTGCGGTCGCAAGGGATATAGCTAAAAGGTTCCTCGGCGTAATAGAAGGAGTTTGAGGTTCCCTGCTCGAAGCTGTAGCGCGTATAGGGCGTGAGGTCGGCAAGGGACAGCTGAGGGCGGCGTGCGAGCGGGTGGCGCTCGCTCACGAAGACGTGGACCGTCGCGTCGAATAGGGGATGGAAGCTTGCACGGGCATCGGCGAAGGCCTTCTGCAAAACGCGGGCGTTAAAGTCATCCAGATACAGAATGCCGATATCGCTGCGAAATGCACGGACGTCATCGATGATCTGCGATGTGGTGGTCTCGCGCATGATGAACTCGAACTTGCTGTCGCGGCAGCGCTCGACCACGTTGACAAAGGCCTCGACCGAAAAGGCGTAGTGCTGGGCGGAAATGGCGAGGCGGGCTTGCGGGATGCCGCCGTCCTCGTAGCGCGCCTCGAGCATGTCGGCCTGCTCTACGACCTGGCGCGCATAGCCCAAAAGCTCGGTGCCGTCGTTGGTGAGCGTGACGCCGCGGCTGGAGCGCGTAAAGATCTCCATATGGAGCTCCTGTTCCAGGCTTTTGACGGCGTTTGAGATATTGGACTGTGCCGTATAGAGGCGCTGGGCTGCGGCGTTGATCGATCCGGACTCTGCCACGGCGATCAAAAAGCGAAGCTGCTGGAGGGTCATTGGCGCCCGTCCTTTCGATAGCTATCTAAAAAACCGATAACAGGTTAGCGCTTTTAAGTGATTGACCCGGGGAGACGATGTTCGTACTATTCAAAACACACAAAGGCGGTAGGTAATTAAGCCGACCACGGAACCGGGATGTCAAAAGGAGGACCGCATATGAATTGCTTGCTAAGACGAATGCCGGGCTCCTGTTTGCGCCCGTCGGCGTGATCAGGAGACAGCGACTTACTTCTCTTACGCTTATTACTTTTGTTCGATCAAGGAGATCACCATGAGCCAGTTTATCAACAACCCTGAGCACACCTTTGGTTTCGATACCCTGCAGCTGCACGTTGGCCAGGAGAGCGCCGATCCCGCATCCGACTCCCGCGCCGTGCCTATCTACCAGACCACGAGCTATGTGTTCCGCAACTCCCAGCACGCCGCCGACCGCTTTGGTCTTGCCGACGCCGGTAACATCTACGGCCGTCTGACCAACTCCACCCAGGGCGTCTTTGAGGACCGTATCGCCGCACTCGAGGGTGGCGTGGCAGGTCTTGCCGTCGCCTCCGGCGCTGCTGCCATCACCTATACCCTGCAGGCCCTTGCCCAGGCCGGTGACCACGTGGTGGCTCAGAAGACCATCTACGGTGGCTCCTACAACCTGCTGGAGCATACGCTCTCCCAGTTTGGCGTCGAGACCACGTTTGTCGATGCCCATAACCTGGAAGAGGTTGAGGGTGCCATCAAGGACAACACCACGGTCATCTATCTCGAGACGCTCGGCAACCCCAACTCCGATATCCCCAACATCGACGCGATCTCCGAGATCGCCAAGAAGCACGGTCTGCCGGTTGTTGTCGACAACACCTTCGGCACCCCGTATCTGTTCCGTCCGCTGGAGCATGGTGCCAACATCGTCGTTCATTCCGCAACCAAGTTCATCGGCGGCCACGGCACCTCGCTGGGCGGCGTGATCGTCGACGGCGGTAACTTCGATTGGAAGGCGAGCGGAAAGTACGCGCAGATCGCCGAGCCCAACCCCTCCTACCATGGTGTTTCGTTTGCCGAGGCTGCCGGCCCCGCCGCCTTCGCGACCTATGTCCGCGCCATTCTGCTGCGTGACGAGGGCGCCTGCATTAGCCCGTTTAACGCCTGGGTTCTGCTTCAGGGCACCGAGACCCTGTCGCTGCGCGTCGACCGCCATGTCGAGAACACCAAGAAGGTCGTTGAGTTCCTGGCTGGTGACAGCCACGTCGCCAAGGTGAACCACCCGAGCCTGCCTGAGCACCCCGATCATGAGCTTTACAAGCAGTATTTCCCCAACGGCGGTGCCTCGATCTTCACCTTCGAGATCAAGGGCGGCCAGGAGGCTGCATGGAAGTTCATCGACCACTTGCAGGTGTTCTCGCTGCTCGCCAACGTGGCCGACGTCAAGTCGCTCGTCGTACACCCGGCTACGACTACGCACTCTCAGCTCTCTGCCGAGGAGCTCGCCGAGCAGAACATCACGCCCTCCACGATCCGTCTTTCCATCGGTACCGAGAACGCCGAGGATATCATTTGGGATTTGAAGCAGGCCTTCGCCGCGCTGGACGAGTAAGGCGACTTGTGCAAGGACCCCTTGCGACTCGATAGGTATAACTGCATAAAATGCCTGCTCAAGGCGCCTGTGCGAACAATGGTTGCACAGGCGCCTTTTTTGCATAGAGAGGGTGCAAAAACAGGGTTTTTGACACGCTTTATGCATTCGAGTTGTGGAAAACTCCTGTTGAGCGGATGTGAGTTTTACGCAAATGACGTGCGCCTTTTGAGTAAAACCGCAGGTCGCGATTTGCTCGGGGTACTATGCAGCGCGATCGAATCACACGCAGCTCAAACGCAGCAAAAACGCACTACGGAGGTTTCCAGCTACATGAGGATCGATTCACGAAAACCGAAAGCCGCCGCCCTTTCCGCCGCTCTGACCGTGGCACTTTTGGCGGGCGCCGGCGCAACTGATGCCCACGCGGCAACACTATCCGATACGGTTGGACCTACGCCGTCCGAAGCGACGCTGGTGCAGCCCGTCGACTACCGCAGCGACGGTTATGGCTCTATGCAGGAGTGGAACGCCTCAATGGAGGCCAAGCGCGATTCCCTGGAGATGCGCGCTCAGATCATCATGAACATGTACGGTGACTATGCCACCGATGACGAGCGCGCTGTGCTGCAGGGTTGCATCGACGGCGCGGATAGCCTGTTGACGATGGGGGAGGTCGACGCCAAGTCGACCGAGCTCGATGAGCTGCGCATTGCGCTTGAGGATGCCAAGCGCGAAGCGCTCGAGGCTGCCGCCGAGGCGGAGGCTGCCGAGGTCGCCCAGGCTTCGTACTACAACGCCGGTTACACTCCGTCCTACGCGTCTGCCGCGTCCTACGCGAACGGGTCGGGCCTGACGCGCTCTGCGGGTGTCAATAACTACAACGGGCGCCGCGAGACCTATTACAGCAGCAATGTGCTTTATCACTATCGCACGGGCGAATGGACTCAGGATTCTGAGGGCTTCTGGCGCGATTCCGACGGCTATTACGTTGTTGCCGCGGGCGATATGGCCCAGGGCTCGACCTTTACGGGCTCCAAGGGTGATTGCAAGGTCTATGACTCCGGCTGCGCTGCCGGAACCACCGACTACTACACCGGTTGGTAATTTTTCTGCATCACGGATATTTGGCGGACGGGCGTCTTTACCGAGCTTTAGGGCAACGTAAGGACGTCCGTTCTATGTATGCGTTTGAGTTAACAGAGCCCTTACCGTGGCGGTACGCTGGGCGTATGGATGCGGGGCACACTGGTTCTTGAGAAATAAGGTCTTTCTCTTGGAGGAAGTGGTCTTGTGAATGCTCGAGATATTGCCGTTGCCGCCGTCGCGTTGATGCTTGGCTGCCTTGGTCCTACGGCCGCGCTCGTCGCGGGCATGCAGGGGACATGCGGGGCTGCTCCTATCGTGGCCGGCGCGCTGATCGCGGCCACACTGCTGGGAAGCGCCGGTGTTGTCCTTTGTCGCGACGATGAGGACGAGGTGCCGGGGTCGCAACGCTAACTGTTGTGAGATCGGCCGCCGGTCATAGACGAAGATGAAGGCCGCCGCAGGGGGAAAGGTTCCCTTGCGGCGGTTTTGCTGTTAAGGCTGTTGAATGCGGCGCGTTGGCACTACCAGCTTTTCTCGATATCGCGGATGCGCCGATAGAGCCACTCGTTTTGCGGCGCCTGGATATCGTGTTTGGCTGCGAGGCGGCAGATGGTGCCCGCGAACTCATCAACCTCGGTTTTGCGCCTCGCGATGCGGTCCTGCGCCATCGAGGGCATACCGGCGGGGTCGATTCCCTCGATGAGGTGCACCATTTGCGTCAGGTCTGCCTCGGTCAGCTCAACGCCCTCGGCGTTGGCGACCGCAAGCGTTTCGCGCATGGCGGAAACAAAGCAGCGACGCTGCTCGGAGCCCGGCTCCGTGGCGCTTCCGTAGGTCCCGCCGTAGGCCATGCAGGTCTGGTTGATGCCGTCGTTGAGCATGAGTTTGGCCCACATGCGGTGGGCGATGTCGTCCTCGACGGTATGGGCGATGCCGCAGCGCGTATAGAGCTCGTCGATAGCGGCGACGGTCGCGGGGTCGGTGCCGGCGGCTGCACCAAAGCGGATTTCGCCCGCATTGGTAAAGGTGAGCGCGCCGTCGAGGAATACGGCGTCCATGCCCTGGCAGATACCCAGGACGGTATGCTCCCAGCCAAAGCGTTCGGCAATCTTTTGCTCGCTCGTAATGCCGTTGCACAGCGAGGCGATGAGCGTGTTGGGTCCCACGACACGTTCCATAGTCTTGAGTGCTTGGTCGAGACCCGTCGTCTTGACCGTCAGGATGACCAGATCGGCGGGCGTTGCCTCGCTGGCGCGGACGGACGTGAGATCGCAGGGCTTGCCGTTGACGGTGAGCGCGTCGTTCACATGGCGCTCAAAACGGGCGTCGTCCATGACGTATTCGACGGCATCGTTGCCGAGTGCCTGGGCGATCATGCTGCCGTAGAGTAGCCCGACGCCGCCCTTGCCGATAAAGGCGACCTTGTTGATCTGCATATGAATCATCTCCTCACAAAAAGGCGCCCGCGTGCGGGGCGCCTGATGGATTTATGCCGCTGGGGCGTGTAGCGTGCACCGGAGGCTGAATTTAGAAGAACAAACGCATGGGAACTTATGCCGTGGGGCAGATGGCAAAAACGCGGGCGGGGTATCCGACGCCATCGCGGACCTTGGGGAAGGTGCAGAAGATGACGGCACCCGTGGCGGGAAGCTCGTCCAGATGGTCCATGACTTCGATCTGATAGCGGTCGACCGAGAGGATGTATTGCTCGCCGGGGTAGGGGTAGGCGTCCTCGCGCGTGGTCACCGACGCGGGGTCGGTGTCTGCCGGTTCGTGACCGATGGCGCCGATGTTGCGCTCTTCTACAAGCCATTTGATGGCGTCGAGATCCCAGCCGGGGTAGTGGGGCCGGCCGTCCTTGTCCTTGTTTTCGAGGTCGGCGAGCTTGGACCAGTCAGAGCGGAAGGCGACGAAAGCGTCCTCGGGAATACGACCGTGCTCGTCCTCCCAGGCTTTGAGGTCCTTGATGGTCAGGATAAAGTCGGGATTTGCGGCGCACTCCTCGTGCTTGTCGATCACGCAGAGCGGATGCATAAACTCGATGGGTTCAATCTCTCCAAGGGAACGACCCTCAACATGGAAATGCCGCGGTGCGTCGACATGCGTGCCGTACTGCGAAGCGACCGAATACTGGAAGCAACGCATGGGCGCGAGCATATCTTCGGGCGTGTCGGGCAGGTAGTCGAAGAGCTTGGTGGACTCAAACGGCTTAAAGCCAAGCCAGTGCGGGGTGTCGCACGAGAGCGTGTGGGTGAGGTCGACCCAGCGATAATCGGTGCTTTTGAGCTGGGATGCGAGGTTCCAAAGGTCGAGCGCGGGCATGGGCGACTCCTTTCATCGAGCTTTTTGCTGATGTTAAAGCGGTGCCGTGACAGCTCGATTTCTGCTGCGTTACGATACGTTCTCGATTGCGATTCCGATGTGTTTCGATGACGTGACGGGTTTGTTTCGCCCTGTCAGGACTTCGATGGGGGGGAGGGGCCGTGCAATATCGCGTTGACCCCAAAAGCGGCAACCGTATCTCGGCGTTGGGGCTGGGCTGCATGAGGTTTCCCGGTGCGCCGGGACGCCCGGATGCGAAGACCGCCGACGCCATCATCTCCCGTGCGGTGGAGCAGGGGATTAACTACCTGGACACGGCCTATCTCTATCCCGGCAACGAGGCGTGCGTGGGTGCGTCGCTTGAGCGCCTGGGCTTGCGCGACCAGGTTTTGCTCGCAACCAAGCTGCCGCATGCTTCGTGCAAATGCGCGGAGGATTTCGATCGGTTCTTCGACGAGCAACTGCGCCGCCTACGGACCGACCATATCGACTATTACCTCATGCACAACATTACCTCGCCCGCCCAGTGGGAACGTGTGGTGGCGTTGGGCATCGAGGACTGGATCGCGCGTCAAAAGGCGGCGGGGCGTATTCGCCAGATCGGTTTTTCATACCACGGCAGCGCGGCGGATTTCCTGACGATGCTCGATGCATATGAGTGGGACTTTTGCCAGATCCAGTACAATTACGCTGGAGAGCGATATCAGGCGGGAACGGCGGGGCTCATGGCCGCCGCCGAGCGAGGCCTCGCGGTGTTTGTGATGGAGCCGCTGCTGGGCGGGCGTTTAGCGGGCAAACTGCCGCCACGGGCTCGTGCTGTGTTCGATAGTGCCCGTGACCCGCATTTGCGCACTCCTGCCGCCTGGGGTCTTTCGTGGGTGTGGAATCGTCCTCAGGTGACGATGCTGCTTTCGGGTATGACCGATACCGCGCAGGTGGATGAGAACGCGGTGTTGGCCGATCGGGCCCTGCCGGATTCGATGACAGCTACTCAGCTCGATGCCATCGCGCACGTGCTGACGGAGTTTGAAAAATCGAATCGCGTGCCCTGCACGGGATGCGGCTATTGCATGCCGTGCCCTAAAGGCATCAATATCCCTGGATGTTTTGCCGCCTACAACGCAAGCTATGCGCACAGCTGGTTTACGGGTCTATCGCAGTACTTTACGGCGAGCGCGGTGCGCACAAGCGAGGCCAAGCTGGTGAGCAATTGCGTCAAGTGCGGCAAATGCGCGCGCCACTGCCCACAGCATATCGATATCCCCGAGCGTCTCGATGACGTGCGCCGACGTTTCCAGCCTGGCCCCGTAACGGTCATGCTTAAAGTCTTCAGCAAAACTCGCTCCTCATGACCCTTTTATATCTTGTGATGGAATAGTTCCTGTTTGCGGCAGAATAGGGCGATAGCAGGAATTATTTCGCCGCAACTGATGGGAGGCTATCGTGGGTGACCGAGGTTTACGTAATGATTCGCGTGAGGTTCGTTGGGGCATTTTGGGCGCTGGGCACATTTCTCATCGATTTGCATCGTCGCTCAAGAAGGTCGACGGGGCACGGCTGGTGGCTGCGGCCGGCCGCACTCCTGCACATGTCGAGGAATTTTCCCGAGCGTTTTCGATCGATGCCGCGCATAGCCATGCCTCGGCCGATGATAACGGCGATGCGGCTTATGACGCGCTGATTGCCGACCCCGATGTCGACGCAATCTACTTGGCGCTTCCGCATGGCATGCATACGCGTTGGGCCTGTCGCGCGCTGCGCGCCGGAAAGACCGTGCTGTGCGAAAAGCCGGCCGTTTTGAGTGAGGAAGAGGCTCTCTCGATTGCCTCCACCTCTCGCGAGTGCGGCGTGCTGTTTATGGAGGCGATGAAGAATCGGTTCTGCCCGATGCGCACTCGCGTGAAGGACTTGCTTGCGTCGGGTGAGCTTGGCCGTATTGTCTCGATTGAAAGCGTGCAAAAGCTCGATTACGGCGAGCCTCCTTCGGGCTATCTGCTTGATCCGCTGCAGGGCGGCTGTCTATATGACATGGGCTGTTATGCGGTCGGTTGGTTTGAGGATTTGCTCGCGGGCGCGTGCGAGGTTTCGTCCCGTGAAGTTCGCTGGCGTGACGTATCAGGCGGCCGTGTCGATTGGGCCGACGAGATCCATATGAGCGTCGGAGGTATACCCATTCATATGGTGTGCGACGGCAAAGCAGCATATGAAAGCCGCTTAACGATTGCCTGTGAGCGGGGCTCGTTGGAAATCGAGCGTCTCCATCGCCCCGAGCTCGCCCATGTGAAGTACTCCGACGGTCGAGTACTCGAAATCGATGCACCATTTGAGGTCGATGATTTTTACGGTGAGATATCGCATGCGACGCAGCTCATTCAGGCGGGGAAACTCGAAAGCCCCATCATGTCCCTAGCCGCCACACAGCGCTGTGCGCACATCATCGATGCGATTCGTTTGAAACTTTAGGGCGTGGGGGCATGGCGCCAGCACTTGGAATGCCTGGCGGCCTTTGCCCCTGATGCCCCTTTTATAACTTGCGGTGGAATACGGTCTGTTTGCGCCAAAATAAGGCACCAATAGACCGTATTTCACCGCAACTGATGAAGAGGGAGTTGGAGATGCTGACGATCGGGTGTCATCTTTCGACGACGAAGGGCTATCGGGCAATGGGGGAGACGGCGCTGTCCATTGGCGCCAATACCTTTGCGTTCTTTACGCGCAACCCGCGCGGTGGCAAGGCAAAAGAACTTGACATGGATGACGTGGCGGCTCTGCGCGAGCTTATGGCGCAAAACGACTTTGGACCGCTGGTGGCGCATGCCCCGTATACCTATAACCCCTGCTCCGCTAAGGAGCGGGCGCGCGAGTTTGCCTTGGAGGCAATGGCCGAGGACTTGCAGCGTCTGGAAGCACTGCCCGGCAACTACTACAACTTCCATCCCGGTGCGCATGTGGGGCAGGGCTCCGACGTCGGCATTCAGATGATTGTCGACACGCTGTGCCAGGTGATGTTTGAGGGGCAGCAGACGACGGTATTACTCGAGACCATGGCAGGAAAGGGCACCGAGGTGGGCCGTAGCTTTGAAGAACTGGCGTGCATTATCGAGGGCGTTGCCGCCAAGCGCCCAGAGCTGTCCGATAAGCTGGGCGTTTGTTTGGACACCTGCCATGTGAGCGATGCCGGCTACGACATCATCCATGATCTGGACGACGTACTCGACGAGTTCGACCGCGTGGTGGGTATCGATCGCTTGCATGCCGTACACATCAACGATTCGAAGAACCCTTGTGGCGCCCATAAAGATCGTCACGAGTGCATCGGCAAGGGATACCTTGGCAGCGAGGAATTTGGTGGCGGTATGCAGGTTATGCAGAATATTGTATCGAATGGCCGTTTGCGTTCGCTGCCGTTTATTTTGGAGACTCCGAACGAACTTGCAGGTTATGCAGCTGAAATTAGACTATTAAGGTCATTGCAGCAGTAATGACTGTCATAAAGTAGAGTATTCCATTCACGTTATGGGTTTGTTTCAATCAGTTTTCTCGTTGCAGATTCGTAATTCCAGGTGCATAATAGCCAACAGTTTTTGCAGACCTCTGAATCAAACGAGGTCACCGGAAGGAGACTGATTATGAAGCTCAAGAAGCTTGGCGCATTTGCCGCCACGGGTGCCATGGCGCTCGCCCTCGCACTGACGGGCTGCGGCTCGTCCAACGCCACCTCTGGTTCTGATGCCGGTTCCAGCAGCTCTGACGACGCTAAGGTCGAGAAAGTCGACGGCTCCAAGGAGTACGCGCTCGTCAAGGACGGTACGCTGACTGTCGGCACCTCTGCCGAGTACGCTCCGTTTGAGTACAAGGATGACAACGGCGATTTTCAGGGCTTTGACCTTGAGCTCATCAAGGCTATCGGCGACAAGCTGGGCCTGGATGTCGAGTATGTCAACAATGACTTTGACACGCTGGTTCCGGGCGTCGCTTCGGGCGCCAAGTATGACGTTTCCATCGCGGCTATCACCGACACGCCCGAGCGTGAGAAGGAAGTCACTTTCTCTGATTCCTACTACATGGATGATCAGGCTATCGTGACCAAGGTCGATAACACCGACATCACGGCCGATAACTTTAGCGAGAAGCTCAACAATTCCGACGCTACCATCATCGTCCAGTCTGGCTCGACCGCCGAGGCCTTTGCCCAGGAGAACTTCCCCAAGGCCAAGATCGTCCCCTACAAGGACGCCACCGAGTGCTTTAGCGCTCTGCAGTCCGATAAGGGCGACGCCGTAGTTACCAACCGCTCCGTTGCCAGCCAGCTGACCGCCGAGCAGTTCAACACCTGCCAGACCATCAAGCAGATCAGCACCGGCGAGGAGTACGCCATCGCCATCAACCAGGGCAACACCAAGCTCAAGGACGACATTAACCAGGCCATCAAGGACCTGACCGACGACGGTACCGTCGACGCCCTCATGGCTAAGTACAATATCAAGTAAAATAACTACTTGATTGCGCGCGGGCCCTTTCCGTTTTGCGGAGAGGGCCTTTGCGCTTCTCTTGACGGAGAGCGTTTCCGTCTCGTTTTGCCGGCAACTTCTACGATAGGAGCCACCTTGTCTCGACTGAACAAAGGGGCCGCGGAGCAGCGTTTTCCACTGTCCGCCTTGCTCCAAAAGCTAGCCTGCGTCATGGCCGTGGCGCTCGCGCTGGTGTGCGCGGGGGCATATGCGCCTACGACCGCCCAGGCGCTTGAGACCGCAAAGATTACCGCCCGACCCAACACCGGTTCGGGCAGCGATGTGGTCGGCGGCACCGAGACGCGCATTACCTGGGAAGTTCAGGCCGATGCCGACGAGGAGCTGAGCGGTCTTTCCTTGACGTTTGTCGACGGCACGACGTTTGGTACCGATGACACGCGATTGACGATGCTCTCGGGCGAGGACCTCATGGATCGTACGCCCATGAAGCCCACGTGCAAGGCTGACGGCCAGACGCTCAAGATTGACTTTGGCGAGACGGCGCCTGCCGGCGGCTTTTTCCGTGTCGAGGTTTACGGCGTGACCTTCCCCGTCGAGGGCGGCGATGAGGCCTTTAGCGGCACCTATACGCTCGCCGACGGGTCGACCAAGAAGATCTCCAAGATTCCGTCGGTGGAGATCAAGGGCGTGACGGCCTTCGATAGCTTCTTGGCTGACCTTAAAGAGCAGCCGTGGGTCGAGGCGTGGAACTCCAATATGTTCCTGCGCCTGTTCCTGAACCCGGTCATTTTGGTCCAGAGCCTGCCGATCGTCTTCAAGGGCTTCCTTATGTCGCTCTCGATCGTGCTTGTGGCGTTTCCGCTGGCAATTCCCTTCGGTTTTGCCCTGTCGCTCATGCGCATCTCTAAGTCGCGCATCCTGCGCTGTCTTGCCGGCATCTATGTGAATATCATTCGCGGTACGCCGGCGTTCCTGCAGATCTATATCGCGTTTTTCGGTCTGCCGCTGGCCGGTGTCAAAGTGGACGACTATGTGCTGGGTGTTATCGTCATGGCCATGAACTCGTCTGCGTACTTGTGCGAGATCTTCCGTGCCGGTATTCAGTCGATCCCCAAGGGCCAAAACGAGGCTGCTCGCTCGCTGGGCATGAATGCCTTCCAGACGCTGCTCTATGTCATGATTCCGCAGACGTTCCGCAATGTCCTGCCTACGCTGACCAGCGAGTTTATCTTGCTCTACAAGGACACGTCGCTGCTTGCCGCCGTGGGTGTCGTCGAGATCGTCATGAACGCCCGTACCATTGTGGCCACGACGGGTTCCATTACGCCATATGTGGTTGCCGCGCTGTTCTACCTGGTCATCACCCTGCCGCTTGCTCGCTTGGTGAGCGGTCTTGAGGCGAGGCTTCTGGGGACGGCCGAAACCAAGAAGAAGCGTCCCGCCAAGAGCGCTGGACAGGTCGTCGCGACGCCCGCCGACCACATCGCCGGTCTGTAAGGAGGTCCTATCATGAGCGAAACCAATAACTCGAACGAGGTCGTCGTCAGCATCAAGAACCTCCAGAAGGCCTTCGGCGATAACGTGGTCCTGCGCGACATCGATCTGGATGTGCACAAGGGCGAGGTCGTCGTAGTCCTGGGTCCTTCGGGCTCGGGCAAGTCGACGATGCTTCGCTGCATCAATCGTCTGGAGCATCCCACGAGCGGCTCGATCGTCGTTGAGGGCGTGGACGTTTGCGCCAAGGGCGTCGACCTTAACAAGGTACGTACGCATCTGGGTATGGTGTTCCAGCAGTTCAATTTGTTCCCGCACCTGTCGGTCAAAAAGAACGTCATGCTTGCGCAGCAAAAGGTGCTCAAGCGCAGCAAGGAAGAGGCCGAGAAAATCGCTATCGAGGAGCTGACCAAGGTCGGTCTTGCCGAGCGCATCGACTTTATGCCGAGCCAGCTCTCGGGCGGTCAGCAGCAGCGCGTGGCGATCGCCCGCGCCCTGTCGATGAACCCTCACGTCATGCTCTTTGACGAGGCCACGTCGGCGCTCGACCCCGAGCTGGTTCGCGACGTTCTTGGCGTTATGCGCGATCTTGCACGTGACGGTATGACCATGATCGTCGTGACGCATGAGATGGGCTTTGCCCGCGACGTCGCCGACCGCGTCGTCTTTATGGACGGCGGCGTTATCGTGGAAGAGGGTACGCCGAGCGAGGTCTTCGACCACCCCAAGAGCGAGCGCACCAAGGCGTTCTTGGGAAATATCTCGTAGCGGCGCGTCGAGGTTGTCGATATAACAAACGGGGACCGGATAGTATCCGGCCCCCGTTTTTGTTTGGGCATGAGCGACTGTTGTTGTGCAGTGCACGGCTGTCAGTTGCCTTGCGACTTTCTGACGGCTTCGTTAGGCTAGCTCCGCTCCCAGGGCCCTGCAGGCCGTCTCGCCCTCATCGTCGGGGGCGTCGTAGCAGATGACGGAATCGACGACGTTGACGCCCGCCTCGTCGGCGTCGGCCTTCCAGTTGTCCATCCACTCGCCCTCGGCCCACGAATAGGAGCCAAAGAGGACGACCTTCTTGTCGCCGAGAACCTCCTTGACCTCGTCCCACATCGGCTGGAACTCATCGTACTCGAGTTCCTCGGAGCCCATGGCGGGGCAGCCGAAGGCGAAGGCGTCGTAGTCGGCGGCCCTGTCGGCAGAGAAGTCGGCGCAGGGGATGACCTCAGTCTCGGCACCCGCGGACGTGGCGCCTTCGGCGACGAGGTTTGCCATGGCCTCGGTATTGCCCGTGCCACTCCAATAGACGACGGCGATCTTGCTCATATGTTTTCCTTTCGGTTGTGCGGCGTGCGGCCGCGTTTTGTATGCTCTATCGGGTTGCCTGGACAAGTTGTCCCAGGGTGCAGCCCTGTTGATAGATGTACGTAAGGTATTGCGTGCATGCGCGATAGGAATCGAAGGTCGTGAGCGCCTGCTCAACGTTTGTGTATACCTTCCATGCGCCAAAGACCTTATAGTTTTCGCCGTGCTGGACGATAAACTGATGGACATCTTCGTAGGGATAGCCCAAAAAATAGCCAATTTCGTGGGGGAACTCGCACATGCACCCCGTATCGCAGTGCCTATTTCGCGCGAGTGCGCAGACGCTGCTGTCATAGGCGCTTTCTGCGGCATTGCTGCTTGCCAGCGTGATGCGCGCGGCGAGATGCACCAGGGATGCGGGCAGGTTGTGGACATCGTAACCTTCGGCGGTAAGCGCCGTCGTGGCGCGGGGGTCGGAGAGGTATCGCATGAGGTCCGCAGGGCGGTACACATAGATGAGCGCTCCGCAGGGGCGCCAGACCAAAACGCTCATATGGATCCCGAGTGGCTGGAGCTCGCGGTTGCATTGGGCAATGACCGCGAGCAGGCGAGAGCGTCGCTCTTCGATATGGGCGGCGCCGGGTTTTCCGCCTTGGTTGGCGTAAACGCCGGGATAGGTAAAGAGCGAGGCCGGCTTGATACCTGCGAGCGTAGGGGAGCAGTTGCGCACGACAGCCGTTTGGTATGTTGGGATGTCAATGGTTCGAGTCACGATGCTCCTTTCGGGTCCTCAGTTGTTAGCCTAGGAAAACTTATACACGAAAGTAAGCCAAGGTCAACAAAAAAGTTTGAAGCGGGAAACTAATTGACCGAACCGACACGAGTTTGGAGTAAGATGGGAACACCCCATGGGGGTATAGGTATAAGAGTTTGGAGAAAGGGGATCGCATGGAAGACTTGCTAAACCCTGCAAATATCATCGTGCTTGCCGCGATTGTCGTCGGCATGTTCTTTGGCCTGCGGCGTATTGTCGCTTCGACACACGGAAAGAGCTGCTGCAGCGATGGCACGAGCGGTAAGAAGGCCAAGAAGGTAGTGGTTGCGGATACCGATCCGTCCCACTACCCCTATAGCGATGAGCTGCTCATCGGCGGCATGAGCTGCGATGGCTGCGCTCAGAATGTGGCCAATGCCCTCAATGCGCTGAATGGTGTGTGGGCAACGGTAACGTACGCGGACCACACGGCGCGCGTGCGCTCCAAGCGGCCAATCGATCGCGGTGCTCTCGTGGCGGCCGTGAAGGATGCGGGTTACTACGTCATGACGCTGTAAGCGCCGCCTTGGATGCACTTCCTTGTCTAGGCTCGTCCGCGCAGTTCGATGTCAAGAATGTCATCGAAATCGATGGCGATGTCTTTGAGCTTGAGGAGCTTGAAGGCAGGGAGTACCTCGTCGAGGATGCCGGTGCGGGAGCGATAGCCGTACGTATCGTAATAGGTGACGCGGACTAGGTCGCCACGTTTGAGGCCCTCGAGCTTTTTCGAAAGCTCGAGGGCTTTTTCTTCCGTGAGTTCACATTTTGGTTCGGCGGTGATCTCTTGCTTGCGCACGAGTTCGTAATATCCCGTGAGGGCGGCAAAGGGCATAAACTGCGCGGCACGGCCGGCACGGACGGCGCCGTTAGCGGTGAGCTTGGGGTCGGCGGAGCGACGTCTTCCCTCGGGGTCCGCTAGGCGTTCAAAAGGTGTCGGTGGCCGCATCGGCTGCTGTTGGGGCTTAGGCACGGTGCCCTCCTACCTGATCGTTGCGTTCGCGTGCGGTGGCGCCGGCGGTAAAGCTCAGTCCCTTAACCAGCGCGTTCTTGCCGTATTTGCCTTTTACAGCCAGCACGGCACGGGCCAGCTCGCGCTCGCGCTCATCGGCCTCGATATCGCTGAACAGATCGATGGTGGCAAATTCCTCGGGCATGAGGTTGCCAAATCCCAGGCTGATGCGCTTGACCGGTCGTTTGGGATCGACAGTCTGCGCCCAGAGCTCATCGAAATAGCCCATGATCTTCTTAAACGAATTGGTGCGCTCGGGCAGCTTTCGCGAGGCGTTAGAGTGCGCAAAGAGTGCGGCATAGCCACCGCGCGGTTTGCCGCCATGCTCTCCCACAAAGATGCCATCGATTGCCTGCGCTTCGCGCACCAGGCGACGCCGTTCGTCATCGCGCTGGACGGGCTTGGGCGCACGGGGCGCGAGCTCGGGGCCGGCGGTTGCGGTGGGTTCGATACTCGATGTGCTCGAGCGCAGGTGCCCGCATCCGTCCACATACTGCGCTGTACCGCTGGCGTCGAGGCGGCGTATGTCGGCGCGTTCGCTCGCGTAGCCCACAAAGAGCGAGATGCTGTCGCAGACCACGTGCTTATCGACCAAGTCTAAAACGGCGTTGTCGACCATCTCGCGCAAGACGGTATAGGCCTGTTCGTAGGCATAACCCTTCGAGAGCACCTGTCCTGTGGTGGTCGAAGTTGCTTGCGGGCGATAGACTTGGATATCGGCGATGGTTGTCGGCTCGCGCCCGAAGGCATGGTCGATGAGATATTCGGCATTGACGCCGAGCTCGTCGTAAAGCAGGTTTTCGTCGAGCGCCGCGACGCCCATCAGATCGTAGACGCCGTATTTCTCGAGGCGGGCTGCCATGCCGGGACCGATGCCCCAGATATCGGTGATGGGACGATGGGGCCAGATCTCCTTGCGAAAGGTCTCGTCGTCGAGTATGCCGATGCGGCTGGGTACGTGCTTGGCGGTAATGTCGAGCGCTACCTTGGCCTGGAATAGGTTGGGGCCGATGCCGACCGTCGCCGTGATGCCGGTGCGCGCGAGGACCTCGTCGCGCAGCGTGCAGGCGAACCCTTCCGCATCTGTGTGATAGAGGTCCAGATAGGGCGTCACGTCGATAAAGCACTCATCGATGGAGTAGACGTGCACGTCCTGGGGGCTGACGTATTCCAGATAGATACCGTAGATTTTCGCCGACACCTCCATGTAATGCTGCATGCGCGGTACGGCCGTGATGTAGTCGATGCCATCGGGAATCTCAAATAGGCGGCAGCGATTGTGTATCCCGAGGTCCTTCATGGCCTGCGTGATGGCGAGGCAGATAGTCGTGCGTCCGCGCGATTCGTCGGCAACGACCAAGCACGTGGTGAGTGGGTCGAGCCCGCGGTCGACACACTCGACGCTGGCGTAGAACGTCTTAAGGTCGATGCAGATATAGGTATGCTGCTCGTGCTCCACGTGATCCCTCCCATCAAACACATGTTCTTATCGAATACCTGTTCGATAATACCCGCTTGCGCGGACACCGTCAAAACCTGCCAAAAAGGGACTGGTTTGTTTTGGTAGGTATGGTCGTGCGGCTGCATCGGGTTTTAACGCAGCTCTAAAGAGTGCGAAACAGCTCGGAAAACCTCGCTTCGTAGCATGGGTCTAACGATTGATACCGCCTATACGCACGGAAGGGTTGTGGGAAAGATGGTCAATTATGGGTTTGGTATGCCGACGCGCCTTGTTGCGGATGGAGACGTGGCTCGCTGGTGCGGACGATTGGTCGCTCACTACGGTGGCACCAAGGCGCTGGTTGTGCTGGGTGGTGACAAGCACACGCGTGATGAGCTCGTTTCGGCGGCGCTCGGCTCGCTCGACCGGGCCCTGCTCGAGCGCGTGCTCTTTCGCTGTGGCTCGGTTGGAGGCGATGGGGGAGGCGAGCTGGTCAACGAGGCCGTGGCCCTGGCGACCGACGAGGGCGTGGACTTTGTCCTGGCGATCGGTGATGCCGATACAGCCGGCTTTGCGCGCGAGCTCGCCCGCCGCATGGCGGCGCTCGATGCCGGTGAGGACGGTTTTGTCCCCTATGGATGCATTGTCTCGGAGGGCAAGGTGCCCGCTACGGTGGGAGCCGGCGAGGCTCCCGTTTTTGCCATCATCGCGCCCGAGCTGCTGGAGGGCATCGGGTCTCCCTTGCGCGAGCTGCTTGGTAGCGTGTGCGCCGCGGCATAATACCTGCCAGGAAGGGACAGGTTTATTTTGGTAGGTAAAGCGTTTGACCTGTCAAAGTAAACCTGTCCGTTTTTGGTCGGTCGCCGTTTAGGGGCGGATTGATAACGCTCGCTGATTGTAGTCTTGACCTGCGTTAGAATAGGGGCATCTGATTATCCGGGCGCATGGAGGTATGCGCTCGTATGCTGAGGAGGACTCTATGGCAACTGTTGCCGCACCTATCGATGCTACGTCGACTGCCGCTTGGAAGGCGCTCGAGGCTCATCAGGAGAAGCTCGAGGCCGAAGGTATCGACCTCAAGGCCTGGTTCGCTGCCGATGCCGAGCGCGTGAACAAGCTGAGCTTTGACGCCGGTGACCTGCACTTCGATCTGTCCAAGAACCTGGTGACCGATGAGACCGTCAAGCTGCTGTGCGATCTTGCCCGCGAGGTGAAGCTCGAGGAGCGCCGCGACGCCATGTTCTCCGGCGAGTACATCAACACCACCGAGGACCGCGCCGTCCTGCACACCGCGCTGCGCCGCCCGGCAAGCGAGAAGGGCCAGCTCATCGTTGACGGCCAGGATGTCGTTGCCGACGTGCACGAGGTCCTCGACCGCATGTACGCCTTTGCCGAGCGCGTGCGCTCCGGTGAGTGGAAGGGCGTTACCGGCAAGAAGATCGAGCATCTGGTGTCCATCGGCATCGGCGGCTCCGACCTGGGCCCGGTCATGGCCTACGAGGCCCTGCGTCCCTACGCCGACGCCGGTATCGATTGCCGCTATATCTCCAACATCGACCCCAACGACCAGGCCGAGAAGCTCAAGGGTTTGGATCCCGAGACCACGCTCGTGATCATCGTCTCCAAGACCTTCACCACGCTTGAGACCCTCACCAACGCCCGCGAGGTCAAGACCTGGATGCTCGAGCAGCTCAAGGCTCAGGGCGCCATCGATGGCTCCGATGAGCAGAACGCCGAGGCTGTGGCAAAGCACTTCGTCGCCGTTTCCACCGCACTCGAGAAGGTCGAGGCTTTCGGTATCGACCCGGCTAACGCCTTTGGTTTCTGGAACTGGGTCGGCGGCCGCTACTCCGTCGACTCCGCCGTGGGCCTGTCGCTGATCGTCGTGCTCGGCCCCGAGCGTTTCCAGCAGTTCCTTGAGGGCTTCCACGCCATCGACGAGTACTTCTGCAACACGCCGCTCGAGAACAATGCCGTCGCGCTGATGGGTTTGTTCAACGTCTGGTACGTCAACTTCTTCGGTTCCAAGAGCCACGCCGTGCTTCCGTACTGCCAGTATCTGCACCGTTTCCCGGCCTACCTGCAGCAGCTCACCATGGAGTCCAACGGCAAGCATGTCCGCTGGGACGGCAGCGCTGTGACCTCCGATACCGGCGAGATCTTCTGGGGCGAGCCCGGCACCAACGGTCAGCACGCCTTCTACCAGCTGCTGCACCAGGGCACCGTGGTGGTCCCGGCCGATTTCATCGCCTTCGCCAACACCGCCAACCCTGCAACCGACAACGGCCAGGACGTGCACGAGCTGTTCCTGGGCAACTTCCTGGCCCAGACCAAGGCGCTCGCCTTTGGCAAGACGGCCGATGAGGTGCGCGCCGAGGGCACGCCCGAGCAGATCGTCCCGGCTCGCTGCTTTGAGGGCAACCGTCCGACGACCTCGATCTTCGGCGACACACTGACCCCGTTCGCGCTCGGCGAGCTCATCGCCCTGTACGAGCACATCACGTTTGTCGAGGGCACGGTCTGGGGCATCGACTCCTACGACCAGTGGGGCGTCGAGCTTGGCAAGCAGCTTGCCAAGCAGATCACCCCGGCCTTCCACGACGACGCCGCCAAGGCCGAACAGGACGCTTCGACCCAGGCGCTCATCGAGTTCTACCGAGCTCACCGCAAGTAGGATTCGCTGCGAAAACTAACGCATAGCCGACAAGGGCCCGTATCCGTTGGGATGCGGGCCCTTTGCTATTTGGATAGGATGGAATGTATCGGGAGGCGCCTCGACGGGCATCGCAATCGTCGAAGGCGCGCCGTTCATGTTTGGGACAATATGACATTTTTCCCGTTGCAAACAACGCCGCCGTGGGTGTTCTGTATGATGGCTCAGACAAGGTTGTTCAATGTCAGGGAGGCATATATGGCAATCAAAGCCATCGCAATGGATATCGACGGTACGCTCACCAACGACCAAAAGGTCATCAGCCCGCGTACGCGCGAGAAACTGCTCGCGGCGCAGGAGTCGGGCATTAAGCTTATCTTGGCTTCGGGTCGTCCCGCATGGGGGCTGCATGCCTTGGCGCAGGAGCTCGACCTTCAGAACCATGATGGTCTGCTAGTTGCCTTTAATGGCGCGCACGTCGTCGATGCTCAGACCGACGAGGTGCTGTTCGATCAGGCTATGCCTGCCGACGAATTGCATCGCCTGATTGATCACCTGCGTAATTTTGACGTGATCCCCATCATCTCGCTCGGTCGCGATTTGCACGTCGAGGACTCGTACCATTGCATGATCACGCTGCCTGACGGCTCGCAGAAAAACATCGTCAAATACGAGCGCGATGCGTGCGACCTTAAGATTCGCGAGGTCGAGAGCCTGCATGAGGTCGTGGACACTTATCCCGTGGACAAGCTGCTGACGGCGGGCGATCCGGCCTACCTGCAGGCGCATTACGAGGAGATGTATGCGCCCTTTAAGCAGACGCTTTCGGGCATGTTTACGGCCGACTGGTACTTTGAGTACACGGCGCCCGGTATCGATAAGGCCCGTGCGCTCGAGGGTGCCCTGCCCAAGCTCGGCATCGATGCCAGCGAGGTCGTATCGTTTGGCGACGGCCAGAACGACAAGTCTATGATCGAGTGGGCTGGTACCGGCGTCGCCATGGGTAACGCTGTCGATGAAGTCAAGGCCGTGGCCCAGATGGTGACCGCCAACAACAACGAAGACGGTATTGCAGTGGCGCTGGATAAGCTGCTGGGCTAGAATCGCCGATAATGCATGGTTCGGGCGCCTGCTTACAGGCGCCCTTTTGTTAGGGAGGGTGCCGTGTCCGCATTTCCGTTCGACGCCGTTATCTTTGACATGGACGGCGTCATTGTCGATACCGAGTATTACTACCTGGGCGAGACCGCCGCGTTTGCCAAGGAGCTTGGGTTGAATCTGACCCAAGAGGAGTTGAACGGGCAGGTTGGTACCTCATATCAGTTCTTCCTGCATATGCTGGTCGATTGGTTTGAGCGCGCCGGTAAAGGGCACTTCACTGGCGAGGAAGCATTGGCCCGTTGGGACGAGTGGGCGCATAAGCGTCCGCGTGACTACCAGGCTTTGATTAACCCAGGCGCTGTGGATACGATTCGCGAGCTGCCGCGCCGCGGCGTTCGCGTGGCGCTTGCCAGCTCGTCTCCCATGGATAGCATCGAGGAAGTGCTCAATGCATGCGGGCTGTCGGATGCCTTTGAGTATGTGGTGAGCGGCGAGCAGTTTAAGGAGAGCAAGCCCGAGCCCGACATCTACCTGCATGCGCTGGACCTGTTGGGGCTGCCTGCGGTCCGTTGCTGCTGCGTTGAGGATTCGGTGCCTGGCATCACTGCCGGCAAGCGTGCCGGCCTGACGGTCATTGCCAAGCGCGAGGAGCGCTTTGGCTTTAGCCAGGATGCCGCGGACAAGATCATCGACCAGCTGCCGGAGCTGCTCACGCTTTCTTAGGAGCGCGGTAGTTGCGCGTTTTTCGGGTCTGATGAGTAAATAGCCGACATTTTGGTGCGACACCTAGCATACTTTAAGCTAATGCGGGCTTAAGGACTTGTTGAATGCCCTTAAGCCCGTTTTAGACTTAATTGTGCTTGGAGAGGGTATATGCCACCGACTGAAGGGCTAACTGACGGTAAAGCAGCGATACCGCTGTACCAACAGGTTATCGATATCATCAAAAACGAAATCAACTCCGGTGCCTACAAGGCAGGTGCGCGGATACCCAACGAATTCGAATTGGCTGAGAGCTATAAAGTTGGCCGCGTTACCGTGCGACGCGCTATTGAGGAGCTCGTCCAACAGGGCTATCTAACGAAGCGACAGGGGAAAGGCACGTTTGTCAATGCCCCCAAGCTCAAGCGCAAGATTCGCCAGAAGGATGACGTCCAGAGTTTTTCGGACGCATGCCGCGTTAACGGAATGGAACCGGGGGCGCGTGTCATTTCGAGAAAGATACTGCCGGCGGATTCCACCGAAGCACAGTTCTTTGGTGTTCCCGTTGGAACTGACTTGATCTGCGTTGAGCGCGTGCGTACTGCCGATGGCGTCCCTGTCATGCTCGAGAACAACATATATGTTTACGAGGACAACGCCTATCTATCAACGGCACCTCTATCTAACCAATCCATTTTTGAGTTCGTGCGCAACCGGACGGGCCGCACGCCCGCGTTTACCGACCCATGCACGCTTGAGATCGCGTGTGCGTCGCCCGAGGTCGCTCGGTTGTTGGCAGTTCCCGTTGGCGAACCCTTGTTTTATATGGAAGCCTTCTTTTTCGATGAGCAGCGGCGGCCGTTTATCATCGGTCGTCAGCGGATCGTTGGGTCTCGCTACGTTTTTGACATCTAGGACATTGCGTATGAAAGCGCCCGGTGGATCATCTCACCGGGCGTTTCCATACCGTTCACGGCGCAAACGCAACCGTTCAACCGCGTTGCGGCAATCAGTTTGAAATTATCTTGATGGCGAGAAAAGCTGCTGGTAACCTATAGAACGTCATAGAACGTTTGCCTTGTGCAAACGTTGAAGCGAGATGCGATGCAGTCTCGAGTTCTTTGGAGGTATCTATGTCAGATACGAAGGCGAAGAAGACAAACAGACGTTTTAAGTTCAAATTACCGCATGTCTATACGATCATGTTCTTGCTGATCGTTGTCTTTGCGGTCTTGACTTGGATCGTTCCCTCTGGTCAGTATCAGCGCAAGACGATTTCGACAGCGGCGGGCGAGCGTGAAGTCGCCGTTGCTGGAACCTATGAACAGGTCGATAAGAACTACACCGATTCCGAGACCGGCGAGACCATCAATCTGGGGCAGGATATCTTCGCGGTCCTGCAAGCGCCCACTAAGGGCATCCAGGAGGCTGCCGACGTCGTTGCGTTCGTCTTATTGATTGGCGGGTCGTTCGCAATCATCACCAAGACCAACGCTTTGAATGCCGGCATGAGCCGTGTGATTAAAAAGCTCAAGAACAAGGACATCCTCATCATTCCCATCACGATGACGTTGCTGTCCATTTGCGGCACCACGTTTGGTATGTCTGAGGAAGCCCTGCCGTTCTATGCCATCTTCATTCCCATCATGATGGGTATCGGTTATGACTCGATGACGGCATTCATCATCTGCTTCCTTGGTCCTAACCTGGGATATTGCGCTTCGACTATCGATCCGTTTAATGTTTTGATCGCCCAGGGCATCATTGGCATCGAGGGCAATCCGCAACTGTGGCTGCGCGCCGTTTCTTGGGTCATCTTCACTGCCGTCGGTATCGCATGGGCCATGCGCTACGCCATGCGCGTCAAAAAAAACCCCGAGTCGTCCATTACGTACGAGGACGATAAGCTCAAGCGTATCGAGTTTTCCGTGACCGATGCCTCCATTGAGGAAGAGTTCACTACCCGTCAGAAGCTCGTGCTTATCGATTTTGCTTGCGGTATGGGCATTATCGTCTGGGGTCTTGTGACCCAGGGTTGGTACATGAATGAGATTTCCGCCGTGTTCCTTGGCATGGGCTTGCTTGCCGGTATCCTGGGCGGTCTTGACCAGCAGACGATTGCTGAGGAGTTCGTTAAAGGTCTCGCCGACTTTGCGTACGCCGCCATCGTTATCGGTATCGCTCGCGGTATTCTGGTCATCGCCGAGGGCGGCATGATCATCGACACCATCCTCCAGGCGCTCGCTACTGCGCTCGCCGGTGCACCCGCCGCCGTCTACACCACGTTTATGTATATCGTCCTTGGCCTGCTCTCTTTGCTGGTTCCCTCGAGTTCTGGCCTGGCGGCACTCACCATGCCCGTTATGGGCCCCCTGACCGAGCTCATGGGCCTCAATCCCGAGGCGGCCGTTACCGCGCTCCAGTTTGCCAACCAGACCATCAACACCATCAGTCCCGTGGCGGGCATGACGGTTGCCGGCCTTGGCGTGGCTAAGATTACGTTTGGCCAATGGTGGAAGACCATTTGGAAGTTCTTCATCTTTATGGTCGTCTTTGGCCTGATCGTAACGGCAATTTCTGGCATGCTTCCGGCGTAGGTGGTTGTGATGTCTGATCGTTTGACGGTCCTGACGTCTAAGAGCGTCTTTACCGGTACGGGGGACCTGCCGTTTGAAGGTTTCGTAGCGGTCCGTGGCAATCGAATTGAGGCTGTTGGCACCAAGTGTGAGCTAGCTTTGTATTTGACCCAGGCGGACGAGGTAGTTGACCTGGGCGACCGCACCGTCATGCCTGGCCTGATCGATGTGCATACCTTCTATACAGGCTGGGCGCTGCGGACGTTGGGGCCTGATCTGTCCGGCATCGCTGATGCCAAAGAGGCCGTGTCGCTCTTGCATGCATGGAAAGAAGATCATCCGGATTGCGCGGCGGCTTTTGGCCACAACCTACCCGAAACGTTGGCATCGGATGCCGAGAACGCAAATACGGCGGCTGTGTTTGACGATTGTTTTGGCGATATCCCTGTCGTCTGCTTTACACCGGGTGCGGAGACCTGCGTTCTCAATGCTGCCGCCAGTGTGCGATACGGCTTCACGCCCCAGGCGTGCTATGCCGAAAAGATCTGGCGCATGATGAGCGATTTCCTCGCGCTGCCCGAGGTACGTGCGGGGTATTCGGACTACATGAGCATGCTTAACGAGCGCGGCGTTACCGCCATCAAGGAGATGGCGTTTGATGACTACTACGGTTTTGCCGACGAAATGGCTCGCCGTGAAGAATCTGGCGAGCTGACGGTTCGCGTCTCTATGATGTCGCAGCCGGTGGGTGCCGGTGCAAATCTGTCGTATGCTCGCGAGGCACGAGAGCGCTTCCGGGGACCGTTCGTTCGTTTTTCTGGCTTCAACCGTATGACCGATCGCGGCGTATGGGCGGGGCTTGCCGAGATGATTGACCCCTATGAGGACACGGCCGATGCGGGAGCTGCCGGCAAGACGGTTGTCGAGGAGCCCGAGTGGGATCTGATTGAGAACGAGCTGCGCGCAATTGATGCTGACGGCTTCCGATATTCCTTGCATTGCCAGGGCGATGGCGCCGTTCGTCGCACCGTGGCGCTCTATGCCTCGCTGCCTCGAGACGAGCATGGACGGTTGCTTCGCCGCCATGCGATTACCGATCTCGAGAACTCTGACCCGACCGATCTTGTCGAGTTTGGCAAGCTAGGTGGAATTTGCGAGGTCTATCCGCAGATTTTGACGCTGGACCGGCGCGAGGATTGCCTGTCGATGATGCGTCGACAAATTGGCGAGACGCGACTTATGCACAGCTGGAATCGCCGCGGCATGGAAGATTCCGGATGCACGGTGTGCTGTGGTACGGATTTGCCACTGCTGATTCCGAGCCTGGGCGAGTCAATCTACAGCGCGTGCGGTGGATACTTCGACGATGGACTGCCCGTGAATGAGGCCAACGCGCTGACGCTTGTCGAGCTCTTGCGTGCTTGGACTGCCGGGGGCGCGTACGATCTGATGCGCGAAGACGAGCTGGGTACGCTTGAGGTCGGCAAGCTTGCCGATATCTGCGTGCTCGATCGGGATGTGTTCGACCTCGATTATCGCAACGCACGCGATCTTTCGGTTGATATGACGATGTCGGACGGACAAATCGTGTTCGATCGAAATAAGGAGGCATAAGATGTCTGAATCCAAACCGACGCTGCGCCGCGAACAGATTGCGGGCATGAATATCCACTACATCATGTGGTCGCTCGATTACTTCCTTGATGTGCAGCAGCGTTTGGGCTTTGAGTCCATTGAGCTGTGGTGTGCGGAGCCGCATGTGACGCTCGACCACACGGGCTACTTTGAGGCTGAGGTCCTGGCGAAAAAGGCTGCAGACCGTGGGCTTAGGTATCGTACTCTGTGCCCCGAGAATGTTGTCTATCCTTGGCAGTACTGCGCACGCAAACCGCTGCATGAACAGCGCAGCCTGGCGTACTTTAAGCACGGCATTGAGCTTGCCGAGGTACTTGGGTGCGACCGTATGTCCGTCAACTCGGGCTGGGGCGACTGGGACGAGGACCGCGAGGAAGCCTGGAAGCGCAGCCGCGAGCACTTGTCCATTCTGGCGGAGTATGCCGGTGAGCACGGTCTGGTGCTTACGATGGAAAGCCTGCGTCCCGAGGAGAGCAACCTTGTAACGACGGTTTCCGATGCGAAGCGCATGATTGACGAGGTCGCGAGCCCGTACTTACAGCCCATGGTTGATACAACCGCGATGGGCGTTGCAGGCGAGACGCTCGAGGACTGGTTTGCCGCCTTTGGTGATGGGGCAATTCACGAGATGCACTTTATCGACGGTGACCCGTATGGACATCTGGTGTGGGGCGATGGCAAGCACGATATGGACGCCTTCGTCGCCACGCTCAACGCCCATGGTTTTGACGGCATGCTGGGCCAGGAAATCACGGACGGTCGTTACTACGATGACCCGGCGGCGGCAGATGCCAAGAACATGGCCGCATTCGAGAAATATCTGATTGACTAAAACAACTATCGGCCACGCAGCCAATCTCATTGATTGCGGACCAAACAAGAAAGGAACTGGATATGAACGCACACGATCTGATCAAAGAGGCAATTGCCGAGAAGGGCAAGTTCGACAGCGTCTACTGGATTGCTTGCGGTGGCTCCATGATCGATTTGATCCCGGCTCATGAGCTTCTGCAGCGCGAGGCAACCACCTTCACTTCGTATATCTATACCGCGCGTGAATTCGACATTATGCGTCCGCGTCGTCTGGGCGAGAAGTCCCTGGTCATCGCTTGTAGCCACAGTGGCAACACCCCCGAGGTCGTCGAGGGCTGCGAGATTGCCCTTGCTGCCGGCGCTACGGTGATCGCCCAGACCGACAACGCTGGATCTAAGATCGACTCCGGCAAGTGGACCACGTGGGTCTACCCGTGGGGCGAGGGTGTGCCGCAGGCCGAGGTCCCCGCTGGTATTTCGCTGTCGCTTGCGGCAGAGCTGCTCGATCAGCAGGAGGGCTACGCCGATCTTGCCGATATGTATGCCGGTATCGCCGAGATGGATAAGATTCTTCCCCCGGCACGCGAGAAGGTAAATGCCGAGCTGGGCGATCGCTTTGCCAAGCTTTGCCAGGAGCACGAGTTCTTCTATATTCTGGGCAGCGGTCCCAACTTTAGCCAGACCTACGGTTTCGCTATCTGCTCTCTTATGGAGATGCAGTGGCAGCACTGCAGCTACATCCACTCTGCCGAGTACTTCCATGGCCCCTTCGAGGCTACTCAGGATGGCGTTTTTTACTTCCTGCAGATGGGCTCCAGCGAGTGCCGTGCTATGGACGAGCGCGCCCTGGCGTTCCTTAAGACGCATACCGATACGCTGATGGTGCTCGATGCCAAGGAGTACGGTATGGAAGCCGTGCCGGCGAGCGTCCGTGCCTATCTGGACCCGGTGCTGTTCTATGCCATGAACTGCGAGCTGCGTGCTGCACGCGGCAAGGTGTTTGATCACGATCCCGATTTCCGTCGCTATATGGGTGTTGTCGAGTACTAGAAGGGACAAAGGCCATGGCATTTAACGTTAACGCGCTCGGATTTGGCGACAACGTCGTCGATCGCTACGAGCATATCCATACCATGTATCCTGGCGGCAATGCGGTGAACTTCGCCGTTTATGCCAAGAAATGCGGTGCCGCACGCTCCGCATACATGGGCATTTTTGGCAATGACGCCGCTGCCGAGCATGTCATTGCAAGCCTCGAGGATGAGGGTATCGAGCTTGACAAGTGCGAGCAGATGATTGGCGAGAACGGAGCGGCTCGCGTCACCGTCGTTGACGGTGACCGTGTCTTCCTTGGCTCCAACGAGGGCGGTATCCGTGGCGATGCGCGCTATGTCCTCGATCGCTTTGACCTTTCGTACATGAAGCAGTTCGATGTGGTTCATTCGGGCAACTATTGCTTTACCGAGCGCGAGCTGCCCAAGCTGAAGGCTGCGGGCGTCACGGTCTCTTTTGACTTTTCGGACGACTCCACCGACGAGCACTACGAGCAGATTGCGCCCTACGTCGATTTCGCTTTCTTTAGTGCGGCGGATGCCGCGAGTGAGGACGAGATTCGCGAGCGTCTGGCATGGGTGAAGGGCTTGGGTCCGCGTTTTGTGTCGGCTACGGCGGGCGCCGAGGGCTGCATTGCTTACGACGGCGAGCGTTATTACCGCCAGCTGGCTAAACCGGTAACGGACATGAAGGACACCATGGGGGCGGGCGACTCGTTCCTCACCTCGTTTTTGATGTGCTATCTCGATTCCGCCAAGCGTGGTGAAGATGGCGCCGAGGCCATCGAGCGTGCGCTCGACTTTGCTGCCGGGTTTGCCTCGACCGTGTGCGGCATGGAAGGTTCTTGGGGCCACGGAGCACCAATCGTCGAATAGCTTAAGAAAGCGTACGGCGGTCTGGCTATGAGGCTTTGGACGGCCGATGCAAAACAATAAGCGAAACGCGAAAAGGGGGCTCGCCATGTGGTGGGTCCCCTTTTGAACATTGGAGAAGACCATGAGTATTAAAGCGTGCGCGGCTGGTTTTTGCTGTGCGGACGTCTATCAAAACATCGGCGTGTTCTATCCGACTGGTAATGGCATTGACTGGGGTATCCATCTTGCACGAATGGGAGTTTCGGTATCCGCCGTGTCGGTTGTCGGCAAGGACGAGTACGGAGACAAGATGAGAGAGGCGCTGGCCGCTGAGGGGTTCGATATCTCACATCTGCGGGTGGAGGATGGCGACACCTCGGTGATGCTCATGGCATTGAAAGACGGCGTCGATCGCGTGCATCTCGAGGCAATCGATGGCGTAATGGAGACATATCGACCGAATGAAGATGACCGGGCGTTTATCCTAGAGCATGACATCATTCATACCGACCTGTTTGGCAATTGTTTGGACCTCCTGCCCGAATGGCATGATGCGGGCAAGACGGTGGTTATGGACTTCTCGGTGTTCAGCCAGGATCCCGAATATGCCTGCGAGGCTCATTTTCCTTACGTAGACTATGCGTTTATGTCGTTTGAAGAGGACACTCCGGAGCTGCGTGATTGGGTACGTCACGTACAGAAGTTGGGGCCGCGGGTGGCAGTTGCCACGCTTGGCGAGAAGGGAAGCATTGCCTTTGACGGCGAACGCTTCTATGAGTGCGGGATCGTACCGGCGGAGAAGGTCGTTAACACCGTGGGCGCCGGTGACTCGTATATCGCCGGGTTTACCAAGGGCGTGATTGATGGCCTTGATATTCCGGCGTGTATGAAGGCGGGCGCCGAGCTTTCGTCCCGCGTCATCGGCTCTTTTGAGCCGTACTAGGGTCAAATGCTTGGAAAGGAGTGCGAAATGGTTATCGACATGTTGGTCCAGCCCATGCTCTACGGCGAGATCTATACGCCGGGTGATGAGCCTGATGGATTCGGTTTTTGGTCACGAGAATTTGGTATGGGGCATATGGGCCCCATGGATTGGGATGAGCTTCAAGTCGAGATGGACGTCTGCGATGTGCAGAAGAGCGTGCTCATGCCGCTCGATGTAACCACGGCATGCGGAGGGCATTTTGGCACCAATGACCAGATTGCCATGCTGGTTGCCGCGCATCCCGATCGTCTGTGGGGATTTGCGAGCGTAGATCCGCAGGTGAGCGGTGCCGCAGACGAATTGGGGCGCGCCTTTACCGAGTTGGGGGCAAAGGGGCTTTGCCTGCATCCGGCAAAGCAGGGTTTTGCTCCCGATGATGCCGTGGCCGAGCCGCTTTACGAGCTGTGCGAGCGCTATAACAAGCCGGTAGTTTTCCATGCCGGTATGTCTTGGGAGCCGGGCGCAGAGCTCTCGCGCAGTAATCCGCTTGTATTTGAGCACACAATCGCAACGCATCCAAATGTGCGTTTTAGTTTGACCCACTTTGGCTGGCCCTGGGTGCGCGAGACCGTGGCGATGCTGCTCAAGTATCCCAACTGCTACACGGACACCTCTATCACTTACATCGATTCGCCCGAGGAGATGATGCAGCGTCTTTTCACGGTCGATATGGGGCCGCTGTGGTATGAGCGCGCGCTATCGCACCAAGTGATGTTCGCCAGCAATACGCCGCGCTTCCGTGCATTCAAACTCAAGCGGGCGCTCGATACCGTGCCCATGCGCGATGATGCGCGAGAAAGGCTCTACTGGGGTAATGCCCTGCGTTTTCTTGAAGGGGATGAGTGAACATGGTGACGCTCGAGACATTGAGCTATCTATCGACTGCTCCGGACCAGTTCATCGATATTACCGAGGACGTGCACGCTGCCATCGAACGCAGCTCGGTGACCAATGGCTTGGCGGCGATTATTTTGTCGCATACGACCTGCGGAATCGTGGTAAACGAGGGACTGCCCTGCGTGGAGACGGATCTTATGGAGACGCTTGATCGCATCGCCCCACTCGATGCCCCCTATGCGCATGCACACTTCCTGCCGAGCTATGGAGCCACCGGTAACAACTCCTGTGGGCATATCAAGAGCATGATTTGTGGAAACAGTTGCTTCTTTCCCGTCCAAGATGGCCACATCGTGTGCGGAAGTGCCCAGAACATCTATCTTGCGGAGTTTGACGGTCCGCAGAAGCGAAAAGTGTACGTCGAGGTGCTGGGGGAGTAACGTCCCTGCAATAACCCTATGAAGGAGCACGTTATGTCGTTTCTAACTTCGATGTTCAAGAACGAAAAGCCGGTTATCGGAATGCTGCACCTGCGTCCTCTGCCGGGCGATCCGCTGTATTACCCGGGCGGAAGCGTATCGCAGGTCGTGGAAGCCGCCAAGCGGGATCTCGAGGCGTTGCAGCAGGGCGGTGTCGATGGCATTTTGATTACCAATGAGCTCTCGATGCCCTATGAGCAGCATGTTTCTCCCTCAACCCTTGCATCGATGGGCTATGTAATCGGGGCTCTGTCCCATGATCTGTCGACTCCTTGGGGAGCTGAGGCAATTTACGATGGTGATGCCACAATCGAGCTGTGCGCTGCCGTCGACGCGCAGTTCACGCGCTGCAATTTTTGCGGTGCCTGGGCCGGTGATCTCGGGCTGATTAACCGAGATTTCGCTCACACCATGCGTCGCAAGGCGGCGCTGCGCTTGGACGACCTCAAGCTTTTTCACTTCATCACGAGCGAGGGCGAGGTTTATCTCAACGACCGCACGACCGCGGACATTGCCGATTCACTTCTCTTTAATTGCCTACCGGATGCGATGGTCATCGGCGGTTCGGCTGCCGGTCGTGGCGCTTCGGGCGAGCTTGCCGACGAGGTCCGCGAGCGTGTTGGCGAAGTGCCCGTGGTATGCGGCACCGGTTGTCGCGAAAATACCGTGGCTGACGTATTTGCTCACTACGATGGCGCGTTTGTCGGCACGTGCTTAAAGCGCGACGGAAAGCTGGATGCCCCGATTGATGTTGAGCGGGTGGTTCGTTTTATGGCTGCCGCTCGTACGGCGCGAGGGGAGTAGGCACCTATGGCGCTCTATCTGGGTATTGATATTGGGACAAGCGCCTCTAAAGGCGTTTTAATCGATGATCGATGCAACATCGTTTGCCAAGCCTCTTGTGGACATGAGACGGACAACCCGTGTGATGGATGGTACCAGCATGATGCTGAGGCAGTTTGGTGGGGCGATTTTTGCCGCTTGTCGCGCGAGCTGGTGATGCGATCGGGGGTTAACGCGGTGCAGATCGGATGCGTGGGCCTTTCCGCATTGGGTTGCGACTGTGTGCCGGTCGATACCGAGTGCAACGCGCTGGCGCCCGCGATTTTGTATGGAGTCGATGCACGTTCGAAGCCGCAGATTGACGAGCTCCTTTCCGAATATGGGTCAGGTCGCGCACGCGAACTTTTCGGGCACGATCCCTGCTCATCAGATATTGCTCCTAAGATCTTATGGTTTAAGGAGAATATGCCCGAGGTGCACGAACGTGCCGCGAAGTTCCTGACGGCATCATCGTTTCTATGCGCAAAGTTGACGGGGCGTTTTACGGTGGACCGTTACTTGGCGGAGGATTTTCTTCCCCTATACGACCGCTACACTTGGAGGGTTGATGCTCGGGAATGTGCTCGTTTCTGCCGGCCTGACCAGATGGCGGAGGTAATGTCGGCTACCGATATTGCCGGGGTGATTACGCAGCGCGCGGCTGAGGCGACAGGGCTCGCGGCAGGGACACCTGTCTTAGTGGGAACGGGCGACTCTGGTGCCGAGGCCATTTCGACGGGTGTATTTCGTCCCGGCGATATGATGGTTCAGTTGGGGAGCACGGCGTATTTCATCTACCTAGCTGATCATATGGTCGATGATGCCCGCCTGTGGCCAGGGACGTTTATCATTCCCGGAACTTACGGGATCTGCGCGGGGACCAATACGGCGGGTGCACTCACATCGTGGCTGCGCCAAGAACTGTATCGCGACGCCGTGGAGGCCGAGGGCCACGGTGGCCCCGATGCATATTCGGTCATGGCGCATGATGCCGCCGATGTGGCGCTGGGTGCCGATGGGCTCCTGTGCCTGCCGTACTTTGCGGGGGAGCGTACTCCGCTCAACGATCCCGAGGCACGTGGCGTCTTCTTTGGCCTGACCGGAAGGCATACGCGAGCCCATATGGTTCGCGCCGCCTTGGAAGGCGTCGCGTATACCGTTGCATCCCATGTCGACATTATCGAGCGAGAGCATGGACTGCCAATTGGGCGCATTATGCTTGTCGGAGGTGGAACCAAGAATCCAGTTTGGATGCAGGCTATCGCCGACGTATGCGGGCGCGAGGTCTCGGTTGCCAAGGTTACGGTGGGCGCATGCTTCGGTGATGCCATCATGGCAGCTCTCGCAGGTGGCGCCTATGCATCATGGGATGAACTCGCCCAAGTCCTTGGCGTTGCACAAACAATCGTGCCCGATATGGCTGCCCACGAGCTATATGCGTCGCGTCGTCATATCTTTGACGAATTGTATGCACGCAACCGTGATCTCATGCACGAATTGGTGTAATGCTGCCGAATTGTACTGCCTGCCAATGGGGACTGCGTTGTGCGATTCGCATGTCCCTTGGCATTTTTGCCCACAGGGGTTAGCGAAGGTCAAAAACAGAGTGCGCAGTTGCTAAAACTACCGACTCAATGCGCTTTGCGTCACAGTTTTTGAGTGAGGCAATGTGCATCGAGGTCCTTGCGAGCGATCTGATGAGCGATTGCACACTTGTTTCTGTGTTTGGCTCGGCCGGCGCATCGGTCTCGAGCAGTAGACGGTCGAGTGGAATCTGTCGGGCATATTCGCGACCACGCTTGGTGGCGAGCATACGCTCGTTCACGGAAAAATAGCAGCCTGCGTTTCGCGCGCGGACGAGTTCGTCCGAAGTGCCGCTAAACCAGTGGAAGATGATAACGGGGGAGTCGGAGTTTGGGATGAGTAGTCCATGCGATTCGAGGACGTTCAGTACGGTTCCCGCCGAACGAACGGCGTGAATTGATATCACGCGCCCGGTAAGAGGATGCTGCACGAGCGCATCGCAGAGCCGGTCAAATGCCTGTATTTGTAGCGGCTCACTTCCAGCAAAGCGTGCGGAAAAGTCGAGTCCGACCTCGCCGATAAATCGCTCTTGCGCAGCGACTTCGCATAGTAGATTGATTTCAGCGATTCCGCATCGCTCGTCGGCAAGCCACCAGGGATGGAGACCGATTCCAACAAAGATGTTTGAACGGCTGCAGGCGCGCTTGCTGGCGCTTGCGAAGTCGCGCGGATCGACGCCGCAGTCAAAGAGGCCCAGGCCCAGTGCCGTCGCCTCATCGGCAACGGCGTCCGGGTGAACCATTAGATCAAGATGGCAATGCGCATCAAATAATTGCGGTGTCATCGCGGCGCGTCTCGTTAATTTAGGCGCTGGCCATCGGAGCGTACGCGTTCGGTGCCGCGCCCGCTGATCTGGCGGATAACCTCGCCGGCAATCATCTGACCCATGATGGGCGGCATAAAACTGGCAGTTCCCAGCTCGGTGCGCTCGTGGATGTTGGAAGGGTCGCGGGGCTGTGTCTTAACCGATTCCTCGCAGCTAAACAGTACATGTAGGCTCTTGATTCCGCGCTTCTTACATTCTTTGCGCATAATGCGGCTCATGGGGTCACGTACCGTATCGAAGATGTCGGCAAAGCGTAGGCACTCGGGATGGAGCTTGTTGGCCCCGCCCATGGAGCTAACCAAACGGATGTCGTGGTCCTGAGCATATTTGGCAATAGTGAGCTTGGCCGAGATGGTGTCGATGGCGTCGACGACGTAGTCGAGCTTGCCACCCGTCTGCTCCAAAACGCTCGCGAAGAAATCATCGATGTTGTCGCTCAGCAGGTATTCGGTGCGCTTGATAACGCTGGCGGCGGGATTGATATCGTGGATCAGGGCTTCCATAACATCGACTTTGCGCTTGCCGACGGTGCTGTGAAAGGCGATGGCCTGGCGATTGATATTGCTGGGCGCGACGATATCCTTGTCCAGAATCACAAAATGACCGATGCCGCCGCGCGCGAGCGCTTCGCAGCAGTTGGAGCCCACGCCGCCACAGCCCAGCACCAGCACCGTGGCGTTGGCAAGTTTATCGAGCGCCTCACGGCCCATGATGATCTCGAGCTTGGTGTCGCGTGTCTCGACGGGAGCTGCGGCTGCGGTTTCGGTCATAGATGTCCTCCGATGGGGAAGCGGATCGTGTTTGGGCTATCGCCATTATAGGGATTATCACGATTCCATTTGAGCCCTAGGGGCTTGTTGAAATGAGATCGGGATTCGCATAAGATGAAGCAGATGGCACCCGTTGCAGCGGGTTGGCCAACTCCAAAACACGTTTGTAGCGTGAGAAGTGGCCGTCTTCGCATTACGCGGGGGCGGCTATTTCATTCGACCTCCAATGTGGATGCCGAGTTCCACAGCCGCGATTACAAGCAATAACAACGTCAGGACATCGTCAATACTCATAGTCCATCTCCTTCTTGGTAAGAGGGAGCTGACCCATCTGCTTCTGGGCTCATTGTATCTAAAAACGAACGCATGTTCTATACTTAGTATCAAATTAGATAATTAGACAAACATCTAAATAACGAGTATAGTGTGCGCGTCGTGAGAGATAGTGAGAGGAGGTCCTATGCCGGGAGAGGGTTTTAAAGCGCTGGCCGATCCTACACGACGTCACATTTTGGAACTGCTGCGCGAGGGCAATTGTACGGCCGGGGAGCTTGCCGAGCATTTTGACATTAGCAAGCCGTCATTGAGCCATCACTTGGCGACGCTCAAAAACGCCGGGTTGGTGACCGACGAACGTCATGGCCAAAACATCGTTTACAGCTTAAACACCACCGTCATGCAGGACTTGATCGGTTGGTTTATGGGCTTTACAAACACGGAAGGTGATAAGGATGAATAACGAAAACAAGGGCATTCATACCACGGGGGTATCGCCGCGTGTATGGGCCATGCTTGTTGTGGTCTGCGCTATTAATGTCGCGGCGCACCTTATGGTGATGCCGAGCCTGCCGGCGCAGATTCCCACGCACTGGGGCGCGAACGGCGCCGTCGACGGTTGGGGTCCTAGCTGGATGGCCTCCGCGCTCGGCGTGCTGCCTCTGGCGCTTCTCGCAATGTTCTTCGTGGTGCCGCGCATCGATCCCAAAGGTGAGGCATATCGAACCTCGGGCAAGTTCTATCAGGGCTTCGTAATCGCCTTCACCTTGTTCATGTGTGCCATAAGCTGGTTGGGTGAGCTTACGGTCTGGGGCGTGGTGCCGGCGGTCGGTTCGGTCAACGTGCTGATTTCCGGTGCTATCGGTTTGCTGTTCATCGGCGTAGGCAACTACTTGCCGCGTGTGAAGCAGAACTATACGCTCGGTATCAAGACGCCTTGGGCGCTTGCCGATCCCGAGAACTGGCGCCGTACGCAGCGTTTTGGCGGCGCCTGCTTTATGGTGCTGGGTGTTGGTTTGATTGTGATGGGCGTGGCGGGTAGCGTGCTTTCGAGTGAAGTCGTCGCCGCGGTGATTGCGGTGCTGGCGTTTGGTTCGGTCGGAGCCGTCTACGTCTACTCGTATCTGCTGTGGCGTAAATCGCAGCGAGCCGTTCGCTAAGGTTGCGGAAAACTAGCGTACGCAGTTCATAGTATGTTCTGGGGGACTTTTCCCAGGTAGTATTAGGGGCGTGGGCAACCATGCCCCTTTTTCGTTAAGTTTCAGAGCTGATTTCCTCATTTCGTTTCCACTAAAGCGAAACAAGAATAGGGAAACAGCAGGTAGAAAGGATAAAACAGGCAAATGGCAGAGTTTATCTACCAGATGTATCAGGCTCGCAAGGCCCATGGCGACAAGGTAATCCTTGACGACGTGACCCTGAGCTTCTACCCCGGTGCCAAGATCGGTGTCGTGGGCCCCAACGGCATGGGCAAGTCGACCCTGCTCAAGATCATGGCCGGCATTGAGGAGGTCTCCAACGGCGATGCCAGGCTCACCCCCGGCTACACCGTGGGTATCCTGCAGCAGGAGCCGCCGCTCGACGACGACAAGACCGTCATCGAGAACGTGCGCATGGCGTTTGGCGACATGATCGCCAAGGTCGATCGCTTCAATAAGATCGGCGAGGAGATGTGTGACCCGGACTGCGACATGGACGCCCTCATGGCAGAGATGGGCAAGCTCCAGGACGAGATTGACGCCGCCGACGGCTGGGATATCGATTCCAAACTCGGCCAGGCCATGGACGCTCTGCAGCTGCCCGATTCCGACATGCCGGTCAACGTGCTTTCCGGCGGCGAGCGCCGCCGTGTGGCCCTGTGCAAGCTGCTGCTCGAGGCTCCCGACCTTCTGCTGCTCGACGAGCCCACGAACCACCTGGACGCTGAGTCGATCCTGTGGCTCGAGCACTTCCTGCACAACTACCAGGGCGCGGTGCTTGCCGTCACGCACGATCGCTACTTCCTGGATAACGTTGCCGAGTGGATCTGCGAGGTCGACCGCGGCCACCTCTATCCCTACAAGGGCAACTACTCCACGTATCTGGAGACCAAGGCCGCGCGTATCGAGGCGCAGGGCAACCGCGATGCCAAGCTCGCCAAGCGCATGGAGGCCGAGCTCGAGTGGGTACGCAGCTCGCCCAAGGCTCGCCAGGCCAAGAACAAGGCCCGTCTGGCTCGCTACGAGGAGATGGAGGCCGAGGCCCGCGCAAGCCAGAAGCTCGACTGGACCGACATCCGCATCCCTGTGGGCCCGCGTCTGGGCAACAAGGTGCTCGAGGCCCATCACCTGCACAAGGAGTTCGATGGCCGCGTGCTCATCGACGACCTTTCATTCACCCTGCCGCGTAACGGCATCGTGGGCGTCATCGGCCCCAACGGTGTCGGCAAGACCACGCTCTTCAAGACCATCGTGGGTTTGGAGCCGCTGACTTCGGGCGAGCTCGAGGTGGGCGAGACCGTCAAGATTTCTTACGTCGACCAGAACCGTTCCGGCATCGACCCCGATAAGAACCTATGGGAGGTCGTCTCGGACGGCCTGGACCACATGATGGTCGGCGAGACCGAGGTTCCGAGCCGCGCGTACGTGGCGAGCTTTGGCTTTAAGGGCCAGGACCAGCAGAAGCGCGCCGGCGTACTCTCCGGTGGCGAGCGCAACCGTCTGAACTTGGCGCTCACGCTCAAGCAGGGCGGCAACCTGTTGCTCCTCGACGAGCCCACGAACGATCTCGACGTCGAGACGCTGTCCTCGCTCGAGGCGGCGCTGCTCGAGTTCCCGGGCTGCTCGGTGGTCATTAGCCACGACCGTATGTTCCTGGACCGCGTCGCCACGCACATCCTGGCGTGGGAGGGCACCGATGAGAACCCGGGCAACTGGTATTGGTTTGAGGGTAACTTCGAGGCCTATCAGGCCAACCGCATCGAGCGCCTGGGCGAGGACGCAGCCCAGCCGCATCGTATCCACAGGAAACTTACCAGGGACTAGTTTGATGTGGCAAAGGGACAGCCCCTTTGTCACACGAACTTATGCTCAACCTGGGAAAATAAAAAACGCGGCGAACGTTTTTGTGACGTTCGCCGCGTTTTGCTATTCGTTGGATTCTTCAACCTTGTTGACGGTCCAGGTGGCTCCGAGGCCTCCGGTGGTGTTGCGGCGGATGCGCACGGTGACTTCGTGGCGCTCGCCGGCCTGCGTGTAGCGCAGGGGGAAGCTTGCGCGGTTTCGCGCGGCCTCGATGGTACCGCGCTCGCGGGCGATCCAGTAGTACTCGCCGACGATGCCGAGCGTGTCGGCGCCGTAGGGGAGATAAGTCGACAGCTGGTGTAGCAACGGGCCGGGGCAGAAGACCTCGGTTGCGAAATCGACGGGGAAGTCCTCGGGGATGGAGGGCACTGCGGGTACGGAGGTTGGGGCCGCTGCGGGTACCGAAGCCGGTGCCGGTGCGGGAATTTGGTCATAGACAGGTGCGGATGCGGACTCGATGGCGGGTGCAGACTCGGGCGCCGGTTCCGGCTTAACTGCGGAATCTGTCGGTTCCACGGAGACGGATGTGTCTTCAGTCTCGGTTTTGGCATCGGCTTACGGGGCGTCCTCCGCCTCGACAGACGGCTTTGCCTCGACCGGTGTGGAGGCCATGGTGGTGATGCCGGCATTGGCGTTCTCGGGGTCATAGACGACCGTGAGCGAGATGGCGGGCTGCGGCGTCTCGGGCTCCGGTGCCGATTCGGTAGCGTCCTGTTCTGCGAGTTCTTCGGGCCGATCGTCCTCGGCCTCGTTGCCAAAGACATCGCTGTTTTGGAACGCAGGCGTCTCGGGTTGGTCAGCGGCTTCTTCGGTTGTCGACTTGGGAGCCTCGTCGAGCTCCGCAGTGGCTTCCTGCTCGGATATGACTTTGGGATCGGTCGTGGTGGCGATTTCGGTTTCGGCTTCTGCCGTTACCTCAATAGCGACTTCGATCTCTGTCTCGGACTCGGGTTCCGGCGCGGCTTCAACCATGGTTTCTGGCTCGGGACGCTTAACGTGCTTGGGGCGCACGGCCTTGAGGTCCTTCTCACCGCGTTTCTTCTTTTTGTAGGACTGCTTGGCGCCCTTGGCAGCCTTGGGCTTGTCTTCGCCCTTGGCAAGGGCGGTATCCCAGGCCTCGTTGACGATGACGGTGGCATACAGGCGGCCGCCCTTAAAGACGGTCAGCTTAATGCAGTCGTTGAGCTCCTCGAGCAGCTCGCGCGTGGATTCGAAGCCCAGGTCATAAGCGGTCATGTCGCCGGCGGCGAGCGCCTCCTCGACCTGCGTCATAAACGTTTGCTTGCCGCATCCAATCGCATCGCGCAGTAGGCGATACAGATAGATGTGGTTGCCCAGCGAAAGCGTGGGCCTAACTATTGTCTTGCTCATGGCAAATCTCCTCTTTACACATGTAAAGCATCTTACCATCGCATGGCGTTCGCCATGGCGGCGCCCAAGGCAAACGGGCGCGAACCGCTTTCGATTCGCGCCCGTTGTACAGGTTACCTATCTGGGGATGCAGTGCCTAGTTGCCCGATGTCGTGCCTTGGCTTGAGCTGTCAGATGCCGTGCCCGATGTGGTGCCACTCGAATTGCTGTTGCTGCTGTTTGTTGTACCCGTTCCCGACGTGGTGTCGCTCGTCTGGTCGCCCGTGCTCGGCTGAGAATCGTCGGTCGTTTGGCTTGAGTCGGTCGTGCCGGACGGCGTGCCACTGTTGGCCGTAGAGGAATCGGTGCCCTGCGATTGGTTTTGGGTGTTCGAGGACGAATTGGCAGAGGCAGAACTGTCTTGCGTGTCGTCCGTCTGTGTCTGCTGATCCTGCGACTGGGTGTTGCCATTTGCATCGCTCTCGGTCGTGCGCGACGACAGGATTGGCTCGGGACGCTCGCCCAGACCCTCACCGGCAGTGGTGATAAGGATGGCGCCGGCGCAGGCGATGACCGCGACGATGGCGATAGCGATCGAGAAGATGATGACCTTCTTTTGCGTTTGGCTGCGCTCTGCAGCGGCCTTGGCGCGCAGGCTGTTGGGGGCGACGCGCGCCGTGGTCGCGCGCCCCGCAATCTGGCGCATCTCCTGTGTAGTCGCGGCGCCGCCCAGGTGCTCCTCGGCATCAAACTCAACGGGCTCATAGGCGCCGGCAGGGTAGTCGACAGCGGCATGCGTGCCCTTGATTGCTTCGGCGCTGGCGGAGATAAAGTGGCGATAGATCTGCGAGGACACAACGGTGATGACCGAGCTCACGGCGGCGCCGATTACCGATCCGGCGATACCGATCTTGGAGGCAAGCGCCACGCTTGTGGCCGCGGCTGCGGCGCCGGCGATGATCTGAGGAATGGAAATGTCATCGAACAGGCCCTTTTTGGGCGCGATGGCCATGGTCTGTCCGATGGAATGGTTTTCGTGAACGCCGTTGTTGAGCGCGGCCGGTGTCATGACGCGCGTGCGCGGCGCATCGGTGTACTTGGTTGTCATACGGGGCCCTCCCGATGTAAATCTGCTTCGTTTCATGCAGCCATCAGGGTACCCATCAGATGTGAATCGTACGTGACATTTAACAGATACCATCAACTCATCAATAGCTCACCAAGTTGGTGGGATGCGGTTGCACCCGGCGGTTGAACTACAATAGAGCTTGCTAATTGTTGTGAATGGCGTCTACGCACGGGAGCATTCTTATGAATCTTCACCTTTCTCAGTCTGATGGCTTTTTGCGTGTGGCGGCGGCGTCGCCGCGGATTCGCGTGGCCGATGTCGAGGGCAATGCCGAGGTTGCGCTGGCGGCTGTTCGCGAGGCTGCTGAGCGCGGCGTTCGTGCGTTGGTGCTGCCCGAGCTTAACCTGTGCGGCTATACCGCGGCCGATTTGTTCCATAACCGCACGCTGCTTCATGCCTGCGAGGCTGCTCTGGTGCATATCCTCGACGAGACTCGTGAGCTGCCGATTGTCTTTACTGTCGGTCTTCCCGTTACAGTTGCCGAGAATATCTACAACTGCGCCGCCGTGTGCTGCGCGGGCGAGCTTTTGGGTCTCACGGCCAAGAAGTATCTGCCCAACTATGGCGAGTTCTATGAGCGCCGTTGGTTTGCTCCGGCGCCTGCGGATCCCGTGTGGGTTGAATTTGCCGGTCAGGGTCCGGTCCCGCTGGGTTCGGGGCTTGTCTACCGTTGCTGTGATGAGGACGCCGAGGACCTGGTGCTGGGCGTTGAGGTCTGTGAGGACCTGTGGGTGCCGGCGCCCCCTTCGACCGAGATGGCGCTTGCCGGTGCGACGGTGATTCTCAACCCGTCGGCCTCTGACGAAATCATCGGTAAGGCAGATTACCGCCGCAGCCTTATCTCTAACCAAAGCGCGCGCCTGTACTGTGCCTATGCCTACGCGGACGCGAGCGAGGGCGAGTCCACGACCGATATGGTCTTTGCGGGCGAGAACCTTATCTACGAAAACGGCTCCAAGCTCGCCGCGACCAAGCTGCTTACCTGCGACATGGCCATCGCCGATGTTGATCTTGACCGCCTGGTTGCCGAGCGCCGCCGCGCGACGACGTGGGCGCGCGCGGACGATGCGCCGGAGGCCACGACCGTTGAGTTTTCTTTTGAGGGCACGCTCTCCGAGGCTCCCGTCCTGCGCGACGCCTGCGACATCGACCGCGTTTTCCCCCGCGCGCCCTTTGTTCCGGCCGACCATGGTGACCTGGCCGAGCGTTGCGAGACCATCCTCGACCTGCAGACCGCGGGCCTCAAGACCCGTCTTGCCCATACGGGTACCAAGGCGGCTGTCATCGGTCTTTCAGGCGGCCTGGACTCCACGTTGGCGCTGCTTGTGACCGTGCGTGCCTTCGATGCACTGGGGCTGCCGCGCACGGGCATCACTGCCGTGTCCATGCCCGGCTTTGGCACGACGCATCGCACCAAGTCGAATGCCGAGTCGCTTGCCCGCGACCTGGGTGTGAGCTTCCACGAGGTTTCGATTCACGCGGCCGTGGAGCAGCACTTTAAGGATATCGAGCATGACCCTGCTGTGCAGGACGTGACCTACGAGAACAGTCAGGCCCGCGAGCGCACGCAGATTCTGATGGATCTGGCCAACCAGGCTGGTGGTTTTGTCATCGGCACGGGCGACCTGTCGGAGCTGGCGCTCGGCTGGGCTACCTATAACGGCGACCACATGAGCATGTACGCCGTCAACGC
This sequence comes from Collinsella sp. AM42-18AC, assembly GCF_003467965.1. Lineage (NCBI taxonomy): Bacteria > Bacillati > Actinomycetota > Coriobacteriia > Coriobacteriales > Coriobacteriaceae > Collinsella > Collinsella sp. AM42-18AC. The sequence continues at coordinate 35,142 of NZ_QSFY01000009.1, read as the reverse complement.
GAGCGTGCCCAAGACGCTTGTGCGCCATCTGGTGCGCTATGCGGCTGATGTCTTTGGCGGGCGTATTGCCGAGGTCTTGCTCGATATCCTCGATACGCCGGTGTCCCCCGAGCTTCTGCCGCCCACGGGCGACGGCGAGATTGCGCAGAAGACCGAGGATTTGGTGGGCCCGTACGAGCTGCACGATTACTTCCTCTACTACCTGCTGCGTTTTGGCTTTGAGCCGAGCAAGATCTACCGCATGGCGCTCAAGAGCTTCGAGGGCGTCTACGACGTCAAGACCATTCACACGTGGCTACGCACGTTCTACCGTCGCTTCTTTGCCCAGCAGTTTAAGCGCAGCTGCCTGCCCGATGGCCCCAAGGTGGGCTCGGTCACGCTCAGCCCGCGCGGCGATTGGCGCATGCCGAGTGACGCCAGCTCGCGCCTGTGGCTCGCCCAGATCGACGCGCTCAATGTAATTGACTAAGGTTGGCTAAATTGAACCAATGCGGGGTTTGTAAGCGTTACACTTTTGCAATCTGATGGCCCGTATCGCGCGGCGCTCTTGTCGGAGCGCCGCGTTTTTCATATCGAAAGGTGGCACCATGCAGGCATCGCAGCGTCTCGACCGCTTTGGCGCGGAGGTCTTCGCCTCGCTCAACAACAAGCTTCTCGCGCTGAAGGCTCAGGGCAAGACCATTTACAACATGAGCGTGGGCACGCCCGACTTTAAGCCGTACGACCACGTGGTCGAGGCGCTCACGCAAGCAGCCCAAGATCCCGAGATGTGGAAGTATGCCCTGCGCGACCTGCCCGAACTCAAGCAAGCCGTGTGCGATTACTATGAGCGCCGCTTTGGCGTTTCGGGTATTACGCCGCCCATGGTGCAGTCGTGCAACGGCACGCAGGAGGGCGTGGGCCATTTGGGTCTGGCCCTGCTCGATCCGGGCGACACCATTCTGGTTCCCGATCCGTGCTACCCGGTCTTTGAGGCGGGTGCCAAGATCGCCGATGCCAAGCTCGAGTACTATCCGTTGGTTGCCGAGCATAATTACCTGCCCTATGTGGCGGGTATCGACCCCGAGGTGGCCGATCGTGCCAAGTACATGATCGTGTCGCTGCCCGCAAACCCGGTCGGCTCGGTGGGCACGCCCGAGGTCTACGAGGAGATCATCGCTTTCGCCCGCGAGCACGACCTGCTCATCGTCCATGACAACGCGTACTCCGACATCGTGTTCGACGGCGAGCCGGGCGGCAGCTTCTTGCAGTATCCCGGTGCGCTCGAGGTGGGCGTGGAATTCTTCTCGCTCTCCAAGTCGTTTAACGTCACCGGTGCGCGTATCGGCTTTTTGGTCGGCCGCGAGGATGTGGTCTCTGCCTTTGCCAAGCTGCGCGGCCAGATCGACTTTGGCATGTTCTTCCCGATCCAGAAGGCTGCTATCGCCTGCCTGAACGGTCCGCGCGATGAGGTCGAGGCGCAGCGTCTGAAGTACCAGGAGCGCCGCGATGCCCTGTGCGACGGTCTTGAGAACCTGGGCTGGGAGCGTCCCAACGCGCATGGCTCCATGTTCGTGTGGGCCAAGCTTCCCGGTGGTCGCACCGATTCCATGGCGTTTTGCGAGGAGCTCATGGAGAAGGCCGGCGTTGTGGTGACGCCGGGCGCGAGCTTTGGTCCTTCGGGCGAGGGGCACGTGCGCATGGCGCTGGTCTTGCCGCCCGACCAGATTGCTTTGGCTGTCGAGGCCATTCGCGAGGCGGGCCTGTATTAGAAAGGTATTTCGGCTCGTCAATAGCTCGAAACCGATTTCGTGCAGTTATTTTACGATTTCTGCAAACAATTTCGGTAAACGGTCGATTTTTGGCTGCGAATAGGAGCATAATCAAAGTCCCGATTGGATGTATTGGGATTACGGCAAGCCGCTCGGGTCGTTCCCGGGCGGCTTGCTTGTGGAGAGAGATGGGAGTTTCTAATGGTTAACGAGAAGAAGGTCGCTATTGTCGGCTGCGGTTTCGTTGGTTCGTCTTCGGCGTTCGCGCTGATGCAGAGTGGCCTGTTCTCCGAGATGGTCCTCATCGACGTGGACAAGAACCGCGCCGAGGGTGAGGCCCTGGATATCGCGCACGGCATGACGTTTGCCGAGCCGATGAAGATCTACGCCGGCGATTATTCCGATGTCGCCGACGCCGCCATGATCGTCGTCACCGCTGGCGCTGCCCAGAAGCCCGGTGAGACTCGCCTGGACCTGGTCAACAAGAACGTCAGCATCTTTAAGTCCATTATCCCCGAGATTAAGAAGTCCGGCTTCGACGGCATTCTGCTCATCGTCTCCAACCCGGTCGATGTTCTGACCTACGCCGCCATCAAGATGTCCGGCCTGCCCGAGGGCCATGTCATCGGCTCCGGTACCGTGCTCGACACCGGCCGTCTGCAGCAGATGCTTGGTGCCCACGTCGAGGTTGACCCGCGCGATGTCCAGGCCTATGTCATGGGTGAGCACGGTGACTCCGAGTTTGTCGCTTGGTCCAGCGCTCAGGTTGCCGGCGTTCCGCTGAACACCTTCTGCGAGCTTCACGGTCATCTGGAGCATGAGGCTGCCGAGAAGCGTATCGCCGAGGACGTCAAGAACTCCGCCTACACCATCATCGAGAAGAAGCATGCCACCTACTATGGTGTCGCCATGGCCGTCAAGCGCATCTGCACCGCCGTCATGCGCGATGAGCAGACCGTTCTGCCCGTCTCCTCGCTCATGGTGGGCGAGTATGGCCTGTCCGATCTTGCCATCTCCATGCCGACCGTTGTTGGCCGCGACGGCGTTGTCTGCCGCGTCCCCGTGCCGCTGAACGATGACGAGCAGCATGAGCTTACCGCCTCCGCCAAGGCCCTCAAGGACATCATCGACAGCGTCGACTTCTCCTGCTAAATCAAGCTCGCTAGAGCGAAACGCTACAATGGAGGCGTCCGAGCCCACACGGCCCGGGCGCCTTTTTGGTGCAAAGTAACCTGACCCCAATGCACCATAGTTGATGGGAGGGCCATGTCGGATTCGCCTAATTTTTTGACCTATGCCCAGACGGCGTTTGACCCGTTTGAGGAACGGCCGTTCTGCGCGGTGGATAGCCTGGTCTTTGCGTGGTTGTCCTATTTGCGTTTGCCGGGTGTTATGGCGGAGCTGACGAACTGGCAGGGCCTAGACGTACGCGAGCTGCTTCGTGCCGAGTGCTACCGGGACATGATTGGCGACCTGTGGGATCCAGAGGGGAGCAGGGCCTTGTTGGAGGCCGTGGCAGCAAGCCCTCGCTACCGTGGCGTGCACGTTTGCGGCTATCGTGCCGTGAGCGATGTGGTGGCGACAGAGCAGTTTGCAGCCATGGCGTTCCGGTTTCCGGCGGGGTTTAGCTATCTTTCCTTCCGGGGGACCGACAGCACGATTGTGGGCTGGAAAGAGGACTTCAACATGGCGTTCCGGTGTCCCGTGCCCTCCCAGGAATCTGCGGCGCGCTATGTGGACGAGGCAGCGGATGCGATTGACGGGCCGCTTTTGTGCGGAGGTCATTCCAAGGGTGGAAACCTTGCGGTGTACGGTGCGGCGATGTGCTCCGATGTCGCCCGTGAGCGAATCGAACGGGTGTATTCCCATGATGGTCCGGGCTTCGTCGAGGAGTTTCTGAACGGCAACGCCTTTGCCGATCTTTCCGGTCGAATCGACAAGACGCTACCTCGGTCGTCGATCTTTGGCATGATGTTCGAGACACAGGAGGACTATGCCATCGTTGAGAGCACCGAGTTCAGCCTGCTGCAGCACAATCCCTTTAGCTGGGTGGTTGATGGTCACGACTTCGTGTACTGTGAGCGCCTGTCCGCCGGTGCTCGATACGTTGATGACTCCATTCGCGAGATGCTGCTTGCAGTGTCACCTAGCGAGCGCGAGCGTTTTGTAGATGCGTTGTTCTCCGTGTTTGAGGCTACGGGTGCTGAGCGGTTTGCGGATATCGCCGGGAATCTGTGCGAGAGCCTGCCCGTGATGCTCCAGGCTGCGCAAGGCTTTGACGAGGATACGCGACGCTTTGTCTCGCAGACCATCGTGGCAATCCTTAAATGCGCGCTGCTGCCCAAACGACCCCAGATCGACATGCCCGCTGCCGGCAAGAGTTTGGCAGAACAGCTTGAGGCTTGGCAGTCCGAGCTCCTGCGCTAACCATTGGTGCAAAGCAACCTGTCCCCGAGCACCAAGCTTCGATGCGCATGGGGCGGGCTCGACCGCTATACTGGTTCGTGCCGAAATCGATCTAGAACGGAATGCCGTATATGAAAATCAATCACGCGATTCTGCATATCCTGGACTTTGACTCTGCCGTCAACGTCATGAGCCAGCGCGAGCTCGATATCGAGAGCCGTACCGTGCGCAACTTTGTGACCACGCATCTGCGCCGCGCACGAACCTCGGCCGACAATAAGCGCGCCACGTTTGCCGAGAACTCTGCGTTTGGCGGCGAGCTCAAGGGTTATTTCTTTGGCGAGCGCGAGTTCGTGGACCTGTCGCAGCAGATTGCGGAGTTTATCTCCTCCGAGCTCACCAAAGCCGAGAAAGCCGAGTCCACCGACGTGCTCGTGGCCGACTTTGACGACGATGAGGATGCCCGCTGGTTTGCTGTGATGCTGCTGGGCTCCAAACAGGCCTTTATGCACGAGGTGGCCCGCGAGGAGGGCGAGGTACGCAACGACATCGCGCGCCACTATGCTATCCTGCCGAATCCTTCCCAAAAGGTGCCAAGCTATGCCATCGTGCGCGCGAGCACCATGGAGATCGGCTATGTGGACAAGAAGCGCAAGATTGCCGGTGAGGACCGCATGCTCATTCCCGACGGTCTGCTGCAGTGCGATACGGGCGTGTCGGGCAAGGAGGTCATCGACACCGTGACGCGCGTGGTCGAGGAGGTCGCCGAGGAGCACGGTGCCAATACGGCCGTAGCGCTCGCTAAGGTTAAGGCTGCCGTTGCCGAGAAGGTTGAGGATGACGAAGAGCTGCCGCCTTGGGATATCGTCGATGAGGTCTTTGAGGACGAGCCGGTCATCAAGGAAAGCGTGCGCGCGGCACTGACCGAGGAGAAGGTGCCCGAGCGCGTGCCCGTGGAACGCAAGCAAGTCGAGCGCGCGGCGGTGCGCAATCACAAGATTCGTACCGACACGGGCATCGAGATCAGCTTCCCGGCCGAGATGGGTTCGAACTCCGAGTACATCGAGTTCGTCAACGAACCCAACGGCCTCATCTCCATCGAGCTCAAGAATATCGGCAGCATCGAGAATCGATAAGGGATCGAGCAGATTGACCGTAACGAAAAGGCCGAAGCCCTTTGGGACTTCGGCCTTTTTGTCATAACCGCGTAACTATTAAAGTTGACGTAAGCCCTCTTCCAGGCCGGTCTTGCTGTCGGTCTTCTCGTCGCGCATCTTGATGACGCGGGCGGGGACACCGGCCACGACGGCACCGGCGGGGACGTCCTCGACGCACACGGCGCCGGCGGCAACGACAGCGCCCTTACCCACGCGCACGCCCTCCAGGACCACGGCGTTGGCGCCGATCATGACATCGTCCTCGATGATGACGGGCGTGGCGCTTGCGGGTTCAACGACACCTGCCAACACGGTTCCAGCGCCGATGTGGCAGTTCTTGCCCACGGTGGCGCGGCCGCCCAGCACGGCGCCCATGTCGATCATGGAGCCCTCACCGATGACGGAGCCGATATTGATGATGGCACCCATCATGATGACGGCACGGTCGCCGATCTCGACGCGGTCGCGGATGATCGCGCCCGGCTCGATGCGGGCATTGATGCCCTTAAGGTCGAGCATAGGGACGGCGGAGTTGCGGCAGTCATTCTCGACGTCGTAGTAGTCGATGGAATCGGCATTGGCGTCCAGGATGGCCTTGAGCTCATCCCAGTCGCCAAAGACGGTCTTGCCACGACGGCCGCCGTAGACGTGCGCATCGCCCCACTGGACCTTCATGCCCGGCTTTTCGCGCACGTACAGTTTGACGGGCGTTTTCTTGGGTGCGGTAGCGATGTAATTGATAATCTCCTGGGCATCCATCTCGGCTGCGTTACTCATATGCTGTTTCTCCTTTGCGTGGGTACGGTAGATAACTGGTTAGGCGAACATGACCTGGTCGAACGTATAGAAGCCGTGCTCGCGGGTGACGAGCTTCTGCGCGGCTGTCAGAGCGCCGTTGACGAAGATCTGACGGCTCGTGGCGCGATGCGTGAGCGTGACTTCCTCGTCCTGGCCAAAGAAGCTCACCTCGTGCACGCCGGCGACGGTGCCGCCGCGCAGCGAGTGCATGCCGATTTCCTTGGGATCGCGAGCGCCGCACATGCCCTCGCGACCGTAGACAGGGTGGTAACCTGCCTCGGGCTCAGCCTCGACTACAGCGTCGAGTAGCAGCTTAGCGGTGCCGCTGGGAGCGTCGACCTTTTGGTTGTGGTGCGTCTCGACAATCTCGCAGTCAAAGCCGGGCAGTTCGCGCGTGGCCTGGGCAACCAGATGGCGCAGGGCAGCGATGCCGATAGAGTAGTTGCCCGAATGCATGACACGGGCATTCTGGCCCAGCTCGCGCAGGCGGTCCATCTGCTCAGGCGAATAACCCGTGGTGCCGGAAACGAGTGCCGCGCCTGTACGCTCGACATAGGCGACGACGGCATCGAAGGTCACGACGTTCGAGAAGTCGATGATGACGTCGGCGGCCGGTGCGCTCTCGAGCTCGGACAAGTCGAAGCCGATCTGGGCGACGATATCAAAAACGGGCTGACCGGCGGCGTCGACAACGCCCTCGGCGGTGGTGCGGATGAGCGAGCCCATACGGCCCGTTCCCATAATGACGGTCTTAATCAAGCAGACCAGCTCCCTTCAGAGCATCGGTAAGTGCAGCTCGCGTGTTGTCTGCCATGGGGCATAGCGGCATGCGGTAGTTTGCCTCGATCATACCCATCTGAGCGAGCGCCTCCTTAACGGGGATGGGGTTGACCTCGCTAAAGAGGGCGTTGATGAGTGGCTGACCGGCAATCTGGATGTCGCGGGCGCGCTCCACGTCACCGTCCAGATAGGCACGGCACATGTCGTGCACGAGCTGCGGCTGAACATCGGCCCACACGCTGATGGTGCCCGAGGCGCCCAGGCTCATGAGAGGCACGGTGAGTGCATCCTCGCCCGAGTACATGCGGAAGTCATCGGACAGTAGGTGGGCGATCTTGGCCGCGTAGGCAACGTTGCCCGAGGCCTCCTTGATGCCCATGATGTTGGGGTGCGCGGCCAGGCGCTCCACATTGCGCTCGCTGATGCCACAACCGCAACGGCCGGGGATGTTGTACAGAATGCAGGGGATGTCCACGGCGTCGGCCACGGTCTTAAAGTGCTGGTAGATGCCCTCTTCGTTAGACTTGTTGTAGTAGGGGGTAATGAGCAGCAGACCATCGGCGCCCAGGCCCTGGTAGGTAAGTGACTTGGTGAGCATCGTCTGCGTGGAGTTGGAGCCCGAGCCGGCGATGACGGGGGCGCGTCCTGCAACCTGCTTGACCACGGCGGCGACAACGGAGTTGTCCTCGTCATCGGTCATCGTGGCACTCTCGCCGGTGGTGCCCAGGGTGAGGATGGCGTCGGTACCGTTTTGCAGGTGGAAATCGATAAGGCGCTCGAGCGCGTCAAAGTCGACGCTACCGTCCTTTTTAAACGGAGTGACGAGGGCGACGATTGAGCCCTCGAGATTACGGATGTCCATGTTCTTCTCCTTCGCTTCCGCGATCTGGATGCGTTTGTTCCACTGAGCGGCGACGGCCAGGCGTTCGTCCTGGGCGCGACGGCGGGCGCTTTCGGCACGCGATTTGGCCAGTAGCTCACGGCCGCACGGCAACACGTCGAGCGTGGCAAAATAATCGCCCGGGCGCTCGGCGCGTCGGATGAGGTCGGCCGAGCCATCGGGGCGCAGCAGAACCTCGGCGGAGCGCAGGCGGCCGTTGTAGTTGTAGCCCATGGAGTAGCCATGTGCGCCGGTATCGTGGATCACGAGTACATCACCCATGTCGATCTGCGGCAGCTCGCGGTCGATAGCGAACTTATCGTTGTTCTCGCACAGATTGCCCGTAATGTCGTACGTGTTTGTGACCGGTGCTACGGTCTTGTCGGCGCCACCCGGCTGGCCCATCACCGTAATGTGGTGGTAGGCGCCATACATGGCAGGGCGAATCAGATCGACGGCGCTTGCGTCGACACCGATATAGTCCTTGTAGATCTGCTTCTCGTGGATGGCCTTGGTGACCAGGCAGCCGTAGGGGCCCATCATAAAGCGTCCCATCTCGGTGCAGATGGCCACATCGCCCATGCCGGCAGGAACCAGGATCTCGTCGTATGCCGTGTGTACCCCCTCGCCGATGGCGTGAATGTCGTTGGCCTGCTGTTCGGGCAGATAGGGGATGCCGACGCCGCCGGACAGATTGATGAAGGCGACGTGTGCGCCGGTCTCGCGCTCCAGGCGCACGGCAAGCTCAAAGAGGATGCGCGCAAGCTTGGGGTAGTAGTCGTTGGTGACGGTGTTGCTGGCAAGGAATGCGTGGATACCAAAGTCCTCGGCACCCTTGGCCTTGAGCATGCGGAAGGCCTCGAAGAGTTGCTCGGTGGTCATACCGTATTTGGAGTCGCCGGGGTTATCCATGATGCCATTGGAGAGCTGGAACAGGCCACCCGGATTAAAGCGGCAGCTGACCGTCTTGGGGATTGACCCCGCAACGCGCTCAAAGAACTCAATGTGGCTGATGTCATCAAAGTTGACGATGGCTCCCAGCTTGTCGGCGAGCTCAAAGTCGGCAGCCGGCGTGTCGTTGGACGAGAACATGATGTCGTGTCCCGTGATACCCAGTGAGCGGGCGATCATGAGCTCGGTATAGCTCGAGCAATCGCAGCCGCAGCCGTATTCGTTGAGAATGGAGATGAGCGCCGGGTTGGGGTTGGCCTTGACGGCAAAGTATTCCTTAAAGCCCGGGTTCCATGCAAAGGCGTCGCGCACTTCTTGCATGTTGCGGCGGATGCCCGCCTCGTCGTATAGATGAAACGGCGTGGGGAACTGCTCGACGATATGCTCGAGCGTCTCCTTGTCCACAAACGGCTGCTTGGCCGCATACGCCTCGTTGGGGGTCAATGCCATGTCCCGTAAACCTCGCTATCCAGACGGCGCCATCTGCGCATCGAATCCGCATAGCGTGGACCCAATGTCCGGATAGCGCTCCCGCATTGCTGCAGACAGTCCTGCGGGTGTTTCCCGCAGGCCCACCAGGCTGTTCGTGCCCGAAAAACCCAGTTCGGCGGGTTTCGCCTCCCCACGGGGTCAAAGTCTGCCGACTCGCCCGCGGATCTTCGTGCCCGCGCCTCTATCAAGTGGTAAAGACCCTACCACGTTGCACTTTACCAAACAAGAGTATTCGTATATAACGTTTAAAAAATGCAGCATCATGCTAGAAACAAGGGTGCCACAATCCTGCGTCACAATAGGTGTCAACCGAGTCGTCCCATGAAAGGAATCCCTATGACCGAGCTCCAAGAACTCCGTCGTTATCGTCGCGACTTGCACCGCATTCCGGAGCTCGACTTCGATCTTCCGCAAACCATCGCCTATATCGAGGGCGTGCTCGCTCCGCTCGCCTGCGAGGTGACCCATCCGTGTCCCAGCTGCGTCTGCGCTTTCTTCGATGCCGGTACGGGCGCCGCGCATGCCACGGCGATTCGCGCCGACATGGACGCCCTGCCCATCGCGGAGGCATCGGGCGCGGCCTTTGCCTCGACGCATCCCGGTAAGATGCATGCGTGCGGTCACGACGGTCACATGGCCATGGCTCTCGCGGTGGCAACCTTTGTCGACCGTACGATCCGTGAGCGGCCGGGCGCCATTAAGCGCAATGTGCTCTTTGTGTTTCAGCCGGCCGAGGAAACGACCGGTGGTGCCAAGACGGTGTGCGAGAGCGGCGTGTTCGAGCGTTACGGGGCGGATCGCATCTTCGGCTTCCACGTGTGGCCCGATCTGCCCGCCGGCACGTTGGCGAGCTGCTCCGGTCCGCTGCTGGCGCGCTCAAGCGAGACACACATTCATATTCACGGGACGAGCATCCATATCGCTAAGACCTATGGCGTTCCGGTCGAGGAGTCGCACGATACGGCGCTGGCGGCTGCCAAGTTCTTGGTTTCCGAGCGCGAGCTCATGGACGAGTTGGGTGCCGACGAGCCCTGCATTGGTAAGTTCGGCCTGCTGCGGGCCGGCACCGTCTGCAATGCGGTGGCGGGGGAGGCCCATGTTGCTGGCAGCCTACGTGTGTTTACGGACGACATGTTCGACCGCGCGCGCGAGGGCGTGCGTCGCGTGCTGGACGATGCCTGTGCCGCAACGGGCTGTACATATGACCTCGATTTTGCCGAGGGCTATCCGCCAGTCGATAACGACCCCGAGCTGTTCGCCCACATTGCGCCTGCCTTGTCCGAGCTGCAACTTGTGGACGAGCCGCTGCTAATTGCCGAGGACTTTGCTTTCTATCAGCGCCATCTGCCGGGCGTGTTCTTCTTGCTGGGCACGGGCGTGCCAGAGGGACAAGAAAACCCGAGCGATTCGGATGACTGCCCCGCCTATGCCACGAGCGCTCTGCATACCGATACCATGCTCTTCGACGAGGAAATCCTACTCAAAGGCCTCGATGTCTACAAACGATTGCTTTTGCTTGACTAAGGCGTGAAGGACTATTTGTTCTAGAAAATACGAACAAACGTACGATATAATAGAGATGTAAGTCTATAGAAACGTTTGACGTTACTAACGTAAGGCGATACTATGATTGCATCGTATAAAGATGAGGATACCGAACGCTTTGCCATGGGTGTGCGGGTCAGGAGGTTCGTGCCCTTTGAGCGTGTTGCGTTGAGGAAGATTCGCCAACTGCAGGTTTGTGCTTCGCTTGATGATCTTCGCGTTCCACCGGGCAACCGCCTGGAAGCTTTGAAGGGCGATCGTGCCGGTCAATATAGCATCCGTGTTAACGAGCGCTATCGGGTCTGCTTTGAGTGGAGACAGGAGATGGCTTGGAATGTCGAAATCGTCGATTATCACAAGTGATGAGACTTCGGCCGATTTGTTGTCGCCGGTGACTCCTGGTGAGCTTCTCAAAGAGGAGTTTCTTGTTCCCATGGGCATTTCTCAATATCGCCTTGCGAAAGAGACCGGGATTCCGGCTCAGCGTATCGGGCAGATTGTCTTGGGAAAACGTCGCGTGACGGCCGACACCGACCTCCGTCTTTGCCGTTATTTTGGCCTGACGGATGGTTATTGGCTGCGCGCTCAGGTGGCGTTTGACCTTGAGGCCGAGAAAAGGCGGATTGAACCGGAACTCGATAAGATCGTTCCTGTTCAGCAGGCCATCGCACTGTAGTGCTCAAAGATGATGGGGGGGGGTGGCGATGAGGCGACGCCGACAGTCTGCTGTATATAGTCCGGGCGGTTGCGGGTGCGGCTTGCTGCTGCTCCCGGTTATTGCTGTGAGTATAGGCGTGATGTTTGCACTTGCTGGGCTGGCTGCGGCGGCACTCGTACTGTTTATCACTGCCATCGGCGTGACGATTTGGCTTTATCGCAGTCGTGAACAGCGCCGCGCCGACGGTAAGACCAATGTAGGATGGATTGTCTTTTTGGTCATCGCCTACCTGCTGAGCATCAGCTATTTGGCCTTCTTTATCCTGTTGCTTGTGAGCACCTTTACTGGGGAATCCGTCACGGTGGGTTGATGCGCTGCCAGCAGACGGTCGCGCAAAGTGCGTTTGCTCGGCGTTTGGATAACTGCATTGGCCGTTTACCGCAGCCTTAGCTCTCAGCTAATGAATTCAAGTTCAATCCTTTCTACGATGTGCTGTGTGCCGGCGCGGTAGCCGGATCGTAGGAAGGATGAATAATGGCAAAAGAGGGAAAGAAGCCGATCGGCAAGATTGTCCTAGGCGTCATCGTGGTGCTGGTTATCGTCGGTGCCGTGGGCTCTATGGGTGGCAATTCAACCGATTCGTCTGCGAGCGATTCGGCAAAACCTGTCGAGGCGACACAGCAGGCTGAGGAGCAAAAAGAACCGCAAGAAACGTATACCATTGCTGATGAGGCTGAAGACACCTCCAATCAGTTTGCCTATAAGATCACGGGCACGCTGACCAATAACACGGACAAGGAAAAGAGCTACATTCAGATTGAGTATGTTCTGTATGATGCCGATGGCAACCAGGTTGGAACGGCTCTTGCAAACACCAATCATCTGAAGGCGGGCGGCTCCTGGAAGTTCGAGGCGCTGGGTACGGTGTCTCCCGACCAGGTTGCTAGCTGGGAGCGTTCGGACGTAAGCGGTTTCTAGCATGTTGCATGCACTGGGGGAGGTGAAGTCGTATGCCCGATAAAAAGCTGACCGAGGAGTTGCTCAATGAGCTTCTCGATGCGCCGAACATCGATGGCTATATCAGGGAGCACGACTTTGCCGCCCCGTCGCTTTCGGACTACCTGAAGCAGCTGCTGCAGGAAAAGGGCTTGGAGCGCTCGCGCGTGGTTCGTATGGCCGATCTCAATGAGACCTTTGGCTATCAGATCTTTACCGGTGCGCGTCACCCGAGTCGCAATAAGGTGCTGCAGATTGCCTTTGCGATGGCGCTAACGCTCAGGGAGACCAACCGTGCGCTGACGGCTGCCGGGGTAAGCGTCCTTAACTGCAAGGATCGCCGTGATGCGATTATCATCTTTTGCATCGATCGCGGGTGTAGCCTCCAAAAGGTTAACGAGGAGCTGTATCGCTTTGGTGAGGAGACGGTGAGTTAGCGGCTGATATCTGAGCCGGTGGGGCTGCCGAACAACGATGCAAGCGAACGGGGCGCGGATGCCATGGGGTGTCTGCGCTCTGCGCTATGATGGAGGCTATGGATACTCAGACCACAGCATATTCCGATGACGAGCTGACCGCAGCGCTTGCCGAGCACCTGGCGTCGCTCGGTCGCGACGACAGCTATCGCGTGGAGCGTGTACTTAAGCGCTCGTCCGTTGAAACAACCGAGCTCGTGTACTTTGAAGGAACCGGCGGTGGTTCGCTCGGCCCCTTTGTCCGTAAACGCATCGATGCTTCGGCTCAAATCGGCGGGGCATACGAGCGTCTGTTTGCCGCCCAGCGGGCAGGCAGGCGTTTTGAGCACCTGCCCAGAATCGTCGATTGTCGTCGTGTGGGCGACGAGCTCAACGTGGTTATGGAATACATCGAAGGGGAGACGCTCGGGGCGCTGGTGGACCGTCTGGGGGCTACCCCCGATTATGCGCGCGAAATGTATCCTGCCCTATGCGATGCCGTGGGCGAGCTCCACGCCGGTTTTGCAATGGCGGGGGAGACGTCGGCGCCGGTGATCCATCGCGACCTCAAGCCGTCGAATATCATCGTGACAGGTGCCAACTATACGCTTGATGACGGCCTGACGTTTTCATCGCTGGTGATTATCGACTTGGGGATCGCGCGCGTATGGCGCGACGGCGCCGATGCCGATACCGTCAAGTTTGGCACGCGACCCTATGCGCCGCCCGAGCAGTATGGGTTTGGGCAGACGAGCGTGCGAAGCGACGTCTACGCACTTGGCGCCCTGTTATTCTTCTGCTTGACGGGAGTCGACCCTAAACCAGGGCTCGACATGCGCGAGCAATGCGAGGCGCACGGCATTCCCACTCCACTTGCCGATGCCGTCTGCATGTCGATGGCGCTCGACCCGGCCAAGCGTTTTGCGAGCGCGGAAGTGTTGGGACGGGCGACGCGCGCGGCATACGGTCTAAGTCGCCCCGTGCGGCCTCCTGCGCCTGCGCCTGTCCGTACTCCGGCCTCGGAGACGGTGTTGACGCCCCAAGGGCTCCAGAACCCCGCAGGGCTTCTTAGGCCTGCCGCCTCCGCTGCATGCGGTCTGCTCTCTCGCGTTCCGGAGTCTCTGGGGCGCATTTGGAATACGCTCGTCTGCTTCTCGCTGCTTGTGTTTTTTGCCGGAAGTCACTTTGCCGTCTTTCACCCCACGGGAGCAAACCAAAGCTACCCGACGTGGCTTCTCATAATCGAGTATTTTTTCTTTGTCGATGGCCTTATGGTGCTTATGCATTTTGCGCTGCTCGATAAGCGCCGTCTTCGTTGGCGATTCGCACTGCTCGACAGCTATCGCGGCAAGAAACTCGCGAAACTCTGGCTCAAGGCATTGGGTGTGCTGCTCCTATGCATGATCGTCATAGTCGCGGTTGCCAATGCGACCGGCGTCGTCGATACCTCCGCTACCTAAAAGAAAAGGGCCCCATTGGGGCCCTTTGCAGTTGCACCTAGATGCGGTTCATCTGAGCGGCGACTTTGTTGTACCAGTCCTGCCACGTGGGCGGGCAGTACTTTTTGGCCGCTGCCGGGGTAAGGGTGGAGCCGTAGTTGGCGCCCAGATAGGCAACGTGAGCGGAGATGCCCTCGCTCCAGCTGCCAAAGCTGCGCCAACCGCCGCCACGGGCACTCCAGCCCCAGGCGTTGTAAGAATTGGCGCAATAAGCACCCTTGGTGCTCTCGATGCAGGCGATGGCGGGGGACCAACGGGGGTCGACACCGGTATTCCAAGCGGCGACGGCAAAGTTATAGCCCTGGCCTGCCATGGGGGAGCCGGCGAGATAATTGTCGATGCGGCTCGTCCACTCATTAATGAACGAATCGTAATCGGAGTTACCGGTATTGGCGTTGTTCACCGTGGTGTCGATGGTGGTGTTGGTGTTGGTGGCCTGGCTGCTGGAATTGCTGCCGCTTACGCCCTCGCCCGAGAGCTTCTCGGCGGCAGCGGCCTTATCGGCCTCAAGCTTGGCAAGCTCGGCGGCATTTTCCTGCTCGGCTTTTGCCTGTGCCTCGCTGCGGAGCTGCTGGGCCTGAGCCAACGCATCCTCGGCGTTTTTCTGCTCTGCCTCAAGCTGAGACTTGGCCTGCTGGAGCTCAGCCTTGTTTTGCTCGAGTTCGGTTTGCATGTTATTGAGCTGTTCGATCTCGTCGACGCTCGAGCTCGTGATCTGGTTGGTGTATTTGCAGGTCGTGATGAACTCACCCAGGCTCTGCGCATTGACCAGGAAGCTCACGATGGGATTGGTACCCTTCTGATACTTGTACAGATCGCGCATGGCGGAGCTTGCCTTGGCCTGCTGCTCGGGAAGCTTAGCCTCGATTTCCTCGATGCTCGCCTCATTGGAGTCAATCTGCTTTTGCAGGTCATCGAGTTTGGTGCGGGCGTCGTTGTAGGCGCTCGTGGCGGCTTCGATCTTCTGCTGGGCTGCGGAAAGCTGGTCCTGCGTTGCCTGCGAGGCGGCATACGCCGCAACGGGGGAGAGCATCGGCGTGGCCGTCAGCGCAACGGCGAGCGCGGCGCTCGTGATGATACGAGCCGGCTTCGACGCAATGAGCGCTGCGGTGCGATGATTCGAATGCTGCATCCAGTCCCTCTGCAATCAATCGTAGGTTATGGTTCGAACGGTATTCTACTACTGCTTTCGACCTCAACTTGAACCTTAAAGGTTCCAAAAGGTCAAGTTGAACTTGAGGCTTGGCTTTGACCTGCAGTTATGATGAATTGTTGAGAAACCATAGAGTTCAACTTTAACGTTACGGAACCCTGTTTGAGAGGAGTTTTGGGCTGTAAAAGCTATCTCAACGTGGGGTTTTACAACTACAGCGTGCCCTCTTGACGAGCCAGCTCAATCTCTTCGAGGGCCTTGGCAGGGGTGAACGAACAGGTGCCGTCGCCGAGTTTGACCACCTGGATTTCGTCGCCGGTATGGACCTCTCCGCCCTTTAGTACCACGCCGAAAACGCCCTCGTGGGGAAAGATACAGTCGCCGGCGAGATAGTAGATGGCACAGCGGGTGTGGCAGACCTTACCGATCTGACTGATTTCGACCAGGGCATCGTTGCCAATCTTGAGCTGCGTTCCCAGGGGGAGCGAGGGTAGATTGATGCCTTGCGTGGTGAAGTTCTCTCCAAAGTCACCCTCGTGTACGTCGAGCCCGCGTGCCTGCGCCGTCTGGATGGACTCCGCGGCTAAAAAAGAGACCTGGCGGTGCCAATGTCCGGCGTGCGCATCGGTAGCGAGGCCAAATTGCTCGATGACGGTGTCGCGTCCATCGGCGACGGGCGACTTGCGAGTGCCTTTGTGCTCCGACGTGTTGATTGAGACGATACGGGCAGGCCCGTTGTAAGCATCGTTTGCGGTGCGTAGGGGAGCTGCCGTCTGGGCACGATCCGCAAGTTCGCGCTTGGCGGCGTCAATGATGGGGTTGTTGATCGGATGAGCCTGGGGCACGGTGCACCTTTCGACGGGGCGGGCAACATGTTGAATCCTACAACAATGGTAGGTTCATTGCCCGTTGTCATACAACGGTGAGCGCCGTCTTCGTGCTGGCCTTCGTGCTGGACGATTACGTCGATTGCCATAGATACGGTGGAGCTTTGGGCGCCGGCGGTTTGGCACGCTAGAATAAATCAGTTGCGCAAAGACCGCCCGTTGTGTGGGCAGTTCATGATAGGAAGTTTCCATGGCATTGCAGTTTACAGAGCGCGAGTTTATTCCCGTGCTGCTCGGTGGCGACATCAACGCCTATTCGGTGGCGCGCGCCTTCTACGAGGAGTACCAGGTCAAGAGCCTGGTCTTTGGCAAGTACCAGACGGGTCCCGCGTACCGCAGCCAGATTATCGACTACACGCCCAACGTGGATATCGATACCATGCCCGTGATGCTCAGGACCGTCAACGGCATTGCCCAAGCGCATGCCGATAAGACGATTGTTCTTGTGGGCTGTGGCGATAACTATGTTGCCCTCGTGGCTCAGGCCAAGGATGCCCATGAGTTGGCGGATAACATCGTCGCGCCTTACGCTCCCTACAGCATGCTTGAGCAGTGTCAGAAGAAGGAGATCTTCTACGAGCTGTGCGAGAAGCATGGCGTGCCCTATCCGCATACCTTTACCTTCACCATGGCGATGCTGAACGCCCAAGGCGAGGCACCTGCCGAAGTGCTCGACCAGATCGATTTTCCCTACCCGATGATTCTGAAGCCTTCTGACGGCATCATGTGGTGGCAGCACGAGTTCGAGGGCCAGAAAAAGGCCTATGAGATTGCCGACCGTGCCGAGCTGGAACAGGTCATTCGCGACTCGTATGCCAGCGGCTACACCGACGACCTGATCTTGCAGGATCGCGTGCCCGGCAATGACGAGTACATGCGCGTGCTCACCAGTTATTCCGACCGCAACGGCAAGGTGCGCATGATGTGCCTGGGTCACGTGCTGCTCGAGGAGCATCAGCCTCACGGTGTCGGCAACCACGCCTGTATCATCACCGAGCCCAATGACGAGCTCATGGGCGGCGTGCGCAAGTTGCTCGAGGACCTTCACTTTGTGGGCTATTCCAACTTTGACGTTAAGTACGACGAGCGCGACGGCTCGTTTAAGTTCTTCGATTTCAACACGCGCCAAGGTCGCAGCAACTACTACGTCACTAACAGCGGCTTTAACGTTGCCAAGTATGTGGTGGACGAGTATGTGTTCAACCGCCCGTTTGAGCCGGAGTTTGTGACGGCGCAGGACGAGGCGCTGTGGATGGTCGTTCCCATGGGCGTCGTCGACAAGTACGTCAAGGATCCCGAGCTGCGCGCTAAGGTGCATCGCCTGGACAAGGAAGGCAAGGGCGCCGACCCTTCGTTTATGAAGGGCGACTTTGTCTTTAACCGCTGGCTGCGCATGTGGCACACCAAGCTGCGCCACTTTAAGCTGTTCAAGACGTATTACAAGTAGATGAGTGCGGCGCCCGTCCGGTTTACATCGGGCGGGCGCGGGTATGATACGCGCAATTGCGCAAGCGTCACCAAGGAGGCGGCGATGGAAAAGCTGGGAGTTATCGGCGGCATGGGCGCCGAGGCCACGTCGTATTACTACGACCAGGTGGTGCGCCATACGGCTGCTGCCTGCGATCAGGAACATATCGACATGGTGGTGCTCTCCAAGTCGACCATGCCCGACCGCACGCTTGCCATTAAGACCGGCGAGCATGCCAAGCTGCTGGCGACCATGAAAGAGTGTGCCCAGGCACTCGAGTCGCTGGGCTGTGCGCACATTGCCATTCCCTGCAACACGTCGCACTACTTCTACGACCAGATCCAGTCGTTTACGAAGGTGCCGATTATTCACATGCCGCGTGAGTCGGTGCGCTATGCTCTGGCCGGTGCGGTGATGGGGGAGTGCGAGTTCGACCCCAACCTGAGTATGCCGGCCGAGCCGGTGCACAAGATTGGCATCATGGGCACCGACGGAACCGTGGGCGCGGGCGTCTACGGCCGCGAATGTAAGGCTGCGGGTGTTGAGGTCGTCTATCCCAGCGAGAAACGTCAGAACGATGTGATGTCGCTTATCTACGATGATGTGAAGGCCGGACGTGAGCCCGATATGGATAAGTTCGACCGCGTGATGTGGGAGTTCGCCCGTAGCGGCTGCGACCGCGTCATTCTGGCCTGCACCGAGCTATCGGTGCTGCAGAAGTACCGAGAGATGCCCGAGATTACCCTCGACGCCATGGATGTCCTGGTGCGCGAATCCATCATCCGCAGCGGCGCCCCCTACCGCCTCTAGCTTCCGACCTGCCAAAAAGGGACAGGTTTATTTTGGTAGGTTTTATCTGGTGAAACAGTAAAGGCCTCGGCTCGTTTTGGTGCGAGCCGAGGCCTTTTGCGTTGGGCGGTTGCTGTCGGTGGTGAACTAGAACAGGAAGCCGATGGCGATGAGGGCGATACTGACGATGAGCACGGCAATGTCCAGGCCCTTGATGGGGTAGCGCTTGTACGAGCTGGCGCGCGTGCGCAGACAGAAGCCGCGCTGTTCTGCCGCCAAGGCTGTGGCATCGGTCTTGCCCACGCTCGAGATGAGCAGTGGCACGCACAGTGGCAGCATGAGCTTAAGCTTCTTGATGGGGTTCTTGGTGTCGTACTCGACGCCGCGTGCGGTCTGCGCCTCCATGATGGCGTTCATCTCCTGACCAAACACCGGAACAAAGCGCAGCGCCGTGGTAAAGGTGAAGGCATAGCGATACGGCACGTGCAGCACCTCGACGCAAGCGTTGGCAAGGTCGTTGAGCTTGGTCACCATGAGCATGAGGATGAGTGGCAGAGCCACGCCTAGCAGGCGCAGGCAGGCCTTGGAGCCGGTGATGAGGCCTTCATCGGTGACAAAGCTCCATACCACGTTGCCATCGCGCATAAAAGCCAGCTGCAGCACCAGCATGATGAGCGCGAGTGGAATCAGTAGCTTGAGCAGCGCGAGCAGGCGGTCGACGACGCCGGCGTAGGCTCCCAGCGCGAGCGTGAGCGCCAAAAAGCCCAACAATGCCACATAGGTGTCGGACAAGAAGATGCCGATGATGATGGCTGCGGCGAGGCCCAGTTTGATGACGGGGTTCAGGCGGTGCAGCAGTGTGTCGCCCGGCATGTAGTCGATGACGTTAACCACGGCAGACCATCTCCTCGGTAATGCGAACGATATCGGTGACCTCGCTCACCTGCGCAAAAGCGGGCGAGACGGAAGATGCCAGACGGCGCGAGAGTTCAATAACCTGGGGAGGCTCCACGTAGGCACGCCGCATGAGATCGATGTTCGAGAATAGCTCGTGCGTGCGGCCGCGGTCGAGGATGCGACCGTCGGCCATTACCACAATGCGCTCGGCAAAATCCGAAACGACTTCCATATCGTGGCAGACCATGATAACGGCGCAACCGCGCTCGGCCATGGTGCGCACCGTTTCCATGACGGTCATGCACTCGCGGTAATCAAGGCCGCTCGTGGGCTCGTCGAGCACGACGATCTTGGGCTCTACGACCACGACAGAGGCGAGTGCCACCATTTGTCGCTGGCCGCGCGAAAGCGAGAAAGGCGCCTCGTCGGCCGGCAAGCCAAAGCGGTCGATGACGAGCTGGGCGCGACGCAGAGCCTCGGCACGGTCGATGCCGGCAAGCTCCAGGCCAAAGGCGACCTCGTCGAGCACGGTGTCCTTGCAGATCTGGCGGTCGGGGTTTTGGAAGAGGGTTGCGACTTCGCGGGCGATGCGGCTCGTGGGAACGGCCGCGGTATCCAGTCCCGTGACGCGCACGCTGCCCGAGGCGGGCTTAAGCAGGCCTGTGAGCAGCTTGGTGAGCGTGGTCTTGCCGGCGCCGTTTTGGCCGACGATGCCCACGAGCTCGCCGGGATAGAGGGTCAGGTTGAGGTCGTGGACGGCGGCGCCGCCATTGGGATAGGCAAACTCAACATGATCGAAGGCGAGCACGGGCTCGGCGTCCTTGGCGTGCGGGCGCAACGACGGTGCGTGCGGTGAGCCGGCGGGTGCCTGATTGTCGCTGCTTGCGTGTGCGGGGTCGACGATGCCCGTAATCAGGCGCTCGGCCTCATCAACATCCAAACAGGGAGTGCCGCTGGCCAGGCCATCGGCCTCGAGGCTGTTGAAAATGCGCGTGACACGCGGGCAATCGACGCCGATGGTGCGGAGCTCATCGGCGTGCGCGAAGACCTCGTGCGGCTCGCCCTGTAGCGCGATTTCGCCATGATTGAGCACGAGCACGCGGCTGCAATACTCCGAAAGCAGGGCGACCTTTTGCTCAACGACGACGATGGTGATGCCGAGTGCACGGTTGGCCTCACGCAGGGTCTCGAAGACCAGCGTGGAACTGGCGGGGTCGAGCGCCGCGGTGGGTTCGTCGAGCACGAGCACACGCGGACGCATGGCGAGGATGGCGGCGATGGCAACCTTTTGTTTTTGGCCGCCCGAAAGCGTGGCGATCTCGCGGTCGCGCAGGTCGCTGATGCCGACGGTCTCGAGCGTCTCGCTCACACGTTGCTCGATCTGGTCGTGGGGAACGCCAAAGTTTTCCAGGCCAAAAAGCATCTCGTCCTCGACGACCGAGGCGACCATTTGCGTGTCGATGTCCTGCAACACGCTGCCGACGATCTGCGACACATCGGTGAGCGAAACTTCACAGGTGTCGCTGCCGTCGACAGTGACGGCGCCAAAAAACGTGCCGGTGTAATGGTGGGGTACGGCTCCCGACAGGCAGGCGGCAAGTGTGGACTTGCCGGCGCCCGAAGGTCCGATGATGCCGATGAAATCTCCCTTGTTCACGCTGAGCGAGATGTGACTGAGCGCCTGCTCGGTCTGCGTGCCATAGGAGAACGAGACATCGTCGACGTTGATGATCGTTTCCATGGATACCTTTCATAGTCATTGGGGACGTTCTTAAATGACTAGTCGTTTAAGAACGTCCCCAAGAGCTCGTTGTTTGGGACAGTCTTTGTTGGTGGAGTGCGGAGACGGCTTTACGAGGGGCCCCAGGTTGGCGCGAAAGAGGAGCGAAGCGTACTTGGGTACGCGAGCGACGAATGAGCGCCAAGATGGGGTGGCTCATAAAGCCGAGCGGGTTAGTTGAGCTTCAGGGCCTTCTGGATGGGCAAGTAGAGGGCGCCGACCAGAATGGCGTTAAAGACGGCGGTCATGGCGACGACGGGCAACATGGCGGCGGCGAGCTCGCCGACCACGCCGAGCATGGCCATCTTGATGACCATGAAGATGACACCGGAGACAAAGGTGGTCAGGAAAGTTGCGACAATGGCAATCGCGGGCTTGACCTGACCGTTCTTGCCGGCGGCGTTGACGATGCCGGCCATGAGCATGGCGGCGATGCCCTCAGCGGCAAAATCGACGAACGGCGAAGTAGTGGTGATCTGGATCACGGCAGCCGAGATGAGGCCAATGACGAGCGCCTGGCCGATGTTGGGGCGAACGACCAGGATGGTGAGGCAGAAGGCCGAGATGATGAACTCGGGGCTGATCATGCCGCCCGAGATGCCCGAGATTGCCTTGCCGACGGTGAAGTTGAGGATGAAGCCGGCGGCGAGCAGGATGGCGAGCAGGACGAGGGCGCGGACATCGAGTTTGCCGCGGTCGGCGGTCTGGACGGTGCGGGGCTGGGCGGCGGTGGTGTTCTGAGACATGGTGAAAATCCTTTCGGAATGGGAGTGCAAGAGAAAAGCGGAGGCGCGTGATGCGAATGCGATCGGGCTCGAGATAGAAAAAAGGCCCCCGGTCGAAACCGGAGGCCTTCCAATCACCTAGAGCGCAAAAACAGGCGTGAGGGACTCACTGTCGACCGATCGTATTCGCATCACGCCACCACCAGTTGTTGAGAGAGTTCATCGTGTTCTTCATGTTGGTGGCTCCTTTCGTGATGCCGTGGCGCGGTCGCACCTAGTAGCTGTTGCGCTGCACTATAGCACAGCGAAGTGTGTGCGGGGAAATCTTTTTTAAAAAGATTTCAGGCGGGTTTCCCGCCGGTCAAAAGAGCGGGCTGAGCGGGCGAGGCTGCCATTGCTGCCTTGCCCGCTCAGCTAAGACGTTACTCCTTATTGCGACGGTAGAGGAAGTAACCGCCCGCGGAGATGACGGCAACGCCAGCGATGGCGAATGCAGCCACCACGCGGCCATCAAAACGATCACCGGTGGTGGGCAGGCCGCCCTTGGTGTTCGTCTTGTTGGTGGTTACCGTAGTCGTGGTGTCCGACTTGCCAGGCTTCTCGGGCTTGGTGGTGGGCTTCTCGGGCTTAGCGGGCTGCTCGGGGGTACCGGGCTGCTCGGGAGTGCCAGGCTGATCCGGGGTTACCGGGTCGGTGGCAAGAGCGTCCTTGGCGTAGGTGATGGACACCTTGAGGCCGTTGGTCTCGGTGTTCAGGTCGCTCGGGGTGAAGGGCTGGTCGAAGTTTTCGGCCTTCTGATAGGCGCGCATCTCCTGGAGCAGGGCCTTGCACTTGACGTAGGTGTTCTCGGTAGCAGCCTTGCCGGCCTTGTTGGCCAGGGCAGTGCGGCCCTCGGTGGTCGTCTCGGCCAGCATGGCAGCGTCAACTTCCTTGTTCTGCTCGATGAGCTCGTTCTGGAGCGCATCGAGGTAGGCACGGACGCTGATACCAAGGGTGTCAGGGTTCTCAAAGCAGAGCGAGCTGATGTCCATGAGGACGTAGTTGATTGAGTTCTCGGGCTCCTCGTTGTACACGACGTCAGTCTGTTTGCAGTGATCGAAGGAGACGGTCTGATCGCTGAAGTACGGGCTGACCTCAGTTATCAGGGCGGAGTACAACGGGATGGCGACGGAGTACGCGGCGCGGGAGAGCATTTCCCACTGAATGGTAGCGACCTGGGGGTCAAGGCCACGACGAATCTGGAAGAGGTTGATCTCGGTGTTGCGCTCGGTGCCGATGGCGTAGACGCCGTCGGTGTTGGCGTTAAGGCCGGGGACATTTTCGCCGCGGTTGCCAAAGGCACGAATCAGCTCAAAGGTGCTCCAGCCAGACTTGCCAGGCTTGAAGAACAAGGGCTGGATCTCGCTGACCATGGCTCCCTTTTGGTCAGGTTTTCCTTCCTTCTTTACTGTGATAATGTCGTAATCTGTGCCTTCGGTCAGCTGACTACCAAAATAATCGCGGCCTTGCACATAGCGGGACCACTGGTTTACGCCGGAATCGGCGAGGCTTTCGCCATACGTTTGGGCGACATCGAATTTGCCGTCAGCGGAGTATTTGGCGAAACCCTTTTCTTCGGGCATGGATTGGATCTTTTCAGAGTGGAGGCAATTCTCGGTGTCATTGAGGTCGACATCGTAGTTGAGGCTCCCGATATTAGGGTTGAGCGACGCGACGTCGTCAGCGAGCTTCATGGCGATCCACTGATGGGCGGAAAGTGTGGCGAACAGCCAGGTCTCGTTGTTGTCGGCGATGATGATCTGGTCGTTGGTGCAGACGCCTTGATCATCGATCAGGCTGCCGAGAAGCTCGACGCCCTCGCGGGCCGTGGCGCTCTCGCCCAGGATGATGCTGCCGTAACTGTACTCGCCCAGACCCACTTCCTCATCGATGGGGTCTGCTGCAGCGGCCTCCTCGTTATAGGAGGTGCTTAGCGTGGCGGAGCAGGAGACGCCCTTCTCGTTGATGCCGGCCTCGGAGTAGGCGTCGGTGCGACCCATCCAGTTGGAGGGGTGGTCGCGTACATAGCTGTAGCGATAGGTAGGCTTGTTCGAAGTGTATTCAAAAGCAGATTCAATCGAGCTGTACTTAAAGCCAGGTTCGTGGGCAGGTTCGATGCCGTAGTGCTTAAGATAGCGCTTGCCAAAGTCCTCGGCGCGGCCGTAGTACGTGTTGCCGTCGGCCGTAAGGTTTTTGCCCATGTACATCTGCGTGCAGGCGAGCGCAGATGTCGGCATGGACATGATGGTCGCAGCTCCAAAGGCGAGGCCTATGCCTAGCTTCTTGAGCGCGTTGACGGGGCGAGTTTTCCTCATTTTCCCTCCCAGCGTGCGAAAGCCCTCTGTCGCCAGAGGGCTTCAGCCAATAAAGACACCTCATTAGCGTAACGAACTGGAAACAATATTCATCTATGAAAGAAACTTACTCGATAAGCGTAATGAAATATGCGATGAGCGGTTAATTATACTCAGTTTGTAGCTTTACTTTAATAAAGACGCCCTGTAATTACTGTAGCCGAATAAAGTAGCTGGAATGCTCGAAATGAAAATCCCCCGCTGTTTGGCAAATGCATAAACAACGGGGGAGACGATAATTGGATGAATATCATACCAATGTGGAATTACTTCTTCCGGCGGTGGATCACGTTGATCGCATAGCCGACGAGCATGGCCAAAACGATGACGATAAAGCCGAGCAGGGGATTGTCGTTCATGGGGTCCTCCTATTTTCCGAGCGGTGAGAATTCGTCGACGATGAGGTCGAGGCATTGCGGAAGTGCGCGGGCACCAAAGACGCCCGAGTTGCTGGAGATGATCTCGCCATCGAACTGCATGCCCAGCGACGGGGTGCAGGTGATCTTGGCTTCCTTGGTCTGGATGATCTTGAACTGCGGGCGCCCGAGTACCTTGCCGGCGGGGTCAAGCGCAGCGGTGATCACAGTAGGCAGCAGCTGCACGGTGCGCACGGGTTCGATGACCGCAATGTCGACCATGCCATCGTTCATGCGGCAGTCGGGGAACAGGTTGATGTCGTTTTGGATGACCGAGGTGTTGCCGGCCATGCAGCAAATGCCGTCGAGCTCCTCGACAATGCCGTCATGCTCAATCGTAAAGTGCGCTACCGTAGGGTTGGGCGTGGCGAGCGCAGAGAGGAAGTAGGCGATCTCGCCGATGTCGTTTTTGGTGGGGGCCGCCTTCATCATGATCTCGGCGTCAAAGCCCGAGCCGGCGATGATGATGAAGCCGTGGCGCTTCTCGTTGCCGTCCTCGTCGAGCCAAAAGAGCTCGCCCATGTCTACTTTGACCGTGCGACCGGCGCGGCAAGCCTTGGCAAGCGCCGCTGCCTCGGGGGCATTACCGATGTTGTTAAAGAACAAGCAGGCTGTGCCGGAGGGGAAGACGAGCGTGGGGACACCGCACCCGCGCATCTGGTCGAGCACGTTGGAGACGGTGCCATCGCCGCCCGAAACGACCACGCGATCAAACTCGCGCACGTCCGCCACGGCATCCTCGGGTTCCATGCCATCGCCGATAAAGCGCATCACGACCTCGTCGCCGCCCTGCGCGAGGGCGTGCGTGAATGCGTAGATTTCATCTGAGCTAGGGCCCGATGCCGGGTTGTGGATGATAAGGCAGCGCATACTTACGTTCCCGTTCTGTGACTAACCGAGTATAGTTGTAAGGCAATGCCGATATCCTACCCGTGTTTTTCGGGCCTAACCTTATTCGATGGGTTGATATGTACATTTCCACACATCAGGCTCTGCTCGACTTTTGCCAGCGCGCTCGCGAGTTCGACGCGATTGCCGTCGATACCGAGTTTTTGCGCGAGCGCACGTTCCATCCGCGTCTGTGCCTGGTTCAGATTGCCACCCCTGCCGAGAGTGTCGCGGTCGATCCTCTGGTGATCGACGACCTGTCGCCGCTGGCCGAGCTTATGGCCGACGAGAGCGTAACCAAGGTCTTCCACGCCTGCTCGCAGGATATGGAGGTCATGCTCCACACCGTGGGCGTGCTGCCGCGCCCCATTTTTGACACGCAGGTGGCCGCCGCCTTTTTGGGCGAGCGCCAGCAGATTTCCTACGGCGCGCTCGTGCAAACGTTTTGCGGCGTCTCATTGCCCAAGACCGAGTCGCTGACCGACTGGTCGCGCCGCCCGCTGACTGATAAGCAGGTCGAGTACGCGATCGATGACGTCAAGTACCTGATTGTCGCCTATACCGAGATGATGAGTCGCCTGCGCGAGCTGGGCCGGGTGGACTGGGTGCTCGACGAGTTGCGTCCGCTGGCCGACGAGTCGCACTACCGCGCCGACCGCCATGAGGCGTTCCGCAAGGTCAAGCGCATCAACTCGTGTAGCCGTCACCAGTTGGGCATCGCGCGCGAGCTTGCCGCTTGGCGCGAGGACCGCGCCGAGCGCCGCAACATCCCTCGCAAGTGGGTCATGTCCGACGATACGCTGCTGGCGCTCGTCAAACGCAATCCTGTGCGCGTTGAGGAGTTCCGCAGCATCCGCGGCAC
This sequence comes from Collinsella sp. AM42-18AC, assembly GCF_003467965.1. NCBI lineage: Bacteria > Bacillati > Actinomycetota > Coriobacteriia > Coriobacteriales > Coriobacteriaceae > Collinsella > Collinsella sp. AM42-18AC. The sequence goes on along the minus strand of NZ_QSFY01000009.1, from coordinate 8,516 downwards.
CGATCAGCTGGGGGAACGCGATGTGGACGGCGCGCTCATGGCCATCAAGCGCGGCGCGAGCTGCCCGCACGATCGCCTGCCGCTCATGGTGCGCGGGCACCGTCAGATTTCGCCGGAGTTGGAGAGCGTGACGGACCTGATGTATGCGCTCATTCGCCTGGTTGCCGAGCGCTCGGGCGTGGCGACCTCGGTCATTGCCTCGCGCGATGACCTGGCCGACTATATTGAGCACCCCGAGCAGAGCCCCCTGCGCGAAGGCTGGCGTTTTGAGCTTGTGGGTTCGCGTCTGGACGATCTGCTTTCCGGCAATATGGGGTTGACGGTCAAAGATGGCAAAATTGAATTGCTATAAGGAAGCCTAGCCGCTTGAGTGGGTAGAATGCCTCCAACGTGTAACTCGATTCGGAGGAATTCGCATGCCCTATTACTATGGATACGGCTTTGGCATCGACCCGCTGTACCTGCTGGTTGTTCTTGTTTGTACGGTGCTCGGCCTTGCCGCGCAGAGCTATATCAACTCGACGTACAGGACCTGGTCCAAGGTTCGCTCGGACGGCGACACAGGTGCCACGGTCGCTCGCCGCATGCTCGATGCCAACGGTTGTAGCGCCGTGGGCATCAAGGGCGTCGCTGGCGAGCTCACCGACCACTACAACCCGCAGGATAACAACCTGTATCTGTCGGATGCCAACCGTTCGGGCGGGTCGGTCGCAAGCGTTGCCGTCGCCTGCCACGAGGCGGGCCATGCCGCCCAGCGTCAAAGTGGTTATGCCATGATGAAGGTCCGCACCGCTTTGGTCCCCGTCGTCAACTTTACCCAAAACACCTGGACGATCGTGCTGCTCATGGGCCTGTTCATGAACATCGCGGGGCTCACGACCCTCGCGCTGGTCTTCTTCTCGTTTAGCGTGTTGTTCCAGTTGGTTACGCTGCCGGTCGAGATCGATGCCAGTCGCCGCGCCGTGGCGTATATCGAGCAGTCGGGCATGAGTTCCAAGCAGGTCAACGGCGCCAAGAAGGTGCTGACGGCAGCCGCGCTTACCTATGTGGCCGCAGCGCTCACTTCGATCATTCAACTGCTCTACCTGATGGCTCGCTACAACAGAAACTCCAACCGATAACAAATGGGACCGACGGGCGCCGTGGGGATTTGTGTCCCTGCGGCGCTGTACTATGTGTTGGACTTGAATTTGCACAGGGCCGGAGCCTCTGTGCGCGATAACGAAAGGAGGCTGCGTGGCAGGCTGGAATCTGACCGGCAATGCCGTTTCCGCCGAGTTCGACGGATCGGACGAGCAGGAGCGCAAAGAGCTTAGCGTGAGCCAAGCGGTGGAGATCGCCGCCGGCGCGCTCGATGCCATTCCGCAGCTGAGCGTTTTGGGTGAGGTCACGGGTTTTCGTGGTCCCAATGCCCGAAGCGGCCACTGCTACTTCCAAATCAAGGACGACTCGGCGGCCGTCGACTGCATCATCTGGAAGGGTGCCTACCTTAAGCGCACCTTCGATCTGCGCGACGGCATGCAGGTGAGCTTTAAGGGCAGCTTCAATCTCTACAAGCCTACGGGTCGCATGAGCTTCGTCGCCCGCTCGTTCTCGCTGGCGGGGGAGGGCTTGCTGCGTCAGCAGGTGGCTCAGTTGGCCGAAAAGTTGCGTCGCGAGGGCCTGATGGACGAAGCGCGCAAGCGCCGCATTCCGGTGTTTTGCTCGTGTGTGGCGGTCGTCACCTCGCTTTCGGGTGCCGTGATCGACGACGTCAAGCGTACGCTGCGTCGTCGCAACCCGCTCGTCGAGCTTGTCTGCGTGGGCGCAAAGGTCCAGGGCGAGGGCGCGCCGGCAGAGCTTATTGAAGGCTTGCACCGCGCCGCTGCCATTACGCCGGCGCCCGATTGCATTTTGCTCGTGCGTGGCGGCGGTTCCTTCGAGGACCTCATGACCTTTAACGACGAGGAGCTTGCCCGTGCGGTGGCAGCTTGTCCCGTGCCTGTGGTGACGGGCATTGGGCATGAGCCTGATACCTCGATTTGCGACATGGTGAGCGACCGTCGCGCCTCCACGCCAACGGCAGCGGCGGAATCGGTGGCACCGGCTATGACGGAGTTGGCCGACGTGCTCGAGACGCGCCATCAGCGTCTGGGCGCCGCGATGGGATCGATGATTGGGTCGAATCAGGTTGATTTGGAGATGCTCGATCAGCGCGGTCGCCGTGCCTGGGATGCCTATACGGCTCGCTTGGGCGATGCCCTCGATGCCGCCGCATGCCGCCCGTGCCTCAACGATCCAACGTTTATGGTCGAGCGTCGCGAGTCTGAGCTTGCCTTAACGGCCGATCGTTTGTCCGGTGCCATAACGCGCTCGGTCGGGGCCTTCCGCTCCAACTTCGAGCGTCTGCCCGAGCGCTTGATCGCAAGCACTTCAGGGCTCGATGGTAAACGCCATGCGCTCACGCTTGCAAGCTCCCGTCTAGAACATCAGGGACGTACGATGCTCAGCAAACCCGCGTCTGACCTGGGCCGAGCTGCCGCGTCGCTCGATGCCTTGTCGCCGCTCAAGGTGCTTGCCCGCGGTTACTCCATCGCGTACAGCGATGACGGTGTGGCTACGAGCGCCAAGACCTTTAAGCCCGGCGACGCCATTCGCGTGCGCATGGCAGACGGCAACGTGGCGGCAACGGTCGATACGGTCGAGTAAGCCGCATTTCATAGCGATAAACCTTTAGGAAAGGAAACAGATATGGCAGAGAAGACCCCGGTCGAGCAGCTTACGTACAAGCAGGCCTCGCAGGAGTTGGAGCTCATCATCCGCAGCCTGGAGTCGGGCGATATGGAGCTCGAGGAGTCGCTCGAGAGCTACACCCGCGGCGTCGAGCTCCTCAAGAGCCTGCGCACCCGCCTGTCCGATGCCGAGCAGAAGGTCTCGGTGCTCCTTAAGGACGTCGACGGCAACGACGTGCTCGCCGACGGCGAGGCCGCCAACACCAACGACAGTCTCTCGTTCTAACCATCCCGACCAAATATAATTACCTTGGTCTGTGAGAAAGGAACCTACCATGTGTGATTGCATCTTCTGCAAAATTGCCAACCACGAGATCCCCTCGACCGTTGTCTATGAGGACGATCAGGTCATCGCCTTCGACGACCTCAACCCCCAGGCGCCGGTCCACACGCTCGTGATCCCCAAGAAGCACTACAGCGACATCGCCGACAACGTGCCTGCCGAGACCATGGGCGCCATGGCTCACGCCATCCAGGAGGTCGCCAAGGCCAAGGGCTTGGAGGACGGTTTCCGTGTCATCTCCAACAAGGGCGTCAACGCCGGCCAGACCGTCATGCACTTCCACATGCACGTTCTCGGCGGCAAGAACCTGGGCGAGAACCTCATCTGAGGGCGCGTAGGCCGTCGACTTGGCTGCCTTTGGAGTAATCTATGCAGCTTTCTCAACTCGAATACCTTCAAGCGGTAGCGAACTATGGCGGCGTGCGCAAAGCAGCTCGCGCTGTTCACGTGAGTCCGCAGGCCGTTTCGTCGGCAATAAAAAAGTTGGAATCTGAGTATCAGATTGTTTTGCTCGACCGATCGGCGGGGGAGGCTGTTTTGTCTCCGGCGGGCAGAGAATTTGCGCGTCGTGCACGCGTGATTCTGGCACAAGTCGACGATCTCAAAAAGTACGCTCAATCAAGGGACGACGGCGTCTCGCCCGATGGCCACTTTCGTCTTTACGCCCCCTGCCTTCATGGGCGGGGGCGCCTTTTTTCCGAAAACTGGTACGACTCGTTTGAAAGCTCGCACCCTCAGATTCATCTTGATGTGTGGCATCAGCCAACGGCAACATGCTTTGAATCACTTATACTTGGAATTTCGGACGCGGCTATCTCGTTTGAGGAACCACGGGACAGCGTCCTTTCTTCAAAATATTTGGGTGAAAAGGAGCTCAGGGTTCTTTCATGTCCAGCTGGTCATCAATCTGTTGACGCTATGACCATTCGTGAGTTACTGGGCGGCAGGCTCGCTGTTCCCATTAATTTGTCACCCTGTCTCAATGCAATCAATCAATGCCCTGAAGCCCAGCTCGTCAATTTTCGCTTCCGTGATGTTGAATACGGAAGCAGGGCTCAGACCGAGTTTCTTCAAGCCGGGGGATTGATATTGAGTTTTTCTGGCTCTTCTCTCGCATCGGATGGATCGGAAGTGAGCGAGTGCTCCATTGAAGCCTCACATGACGTAGCCTTGCCCATCTACTTTTGCTATCGACAAAATGCCTGGACCGATCGACACCAGACGGTATTTCTTCACCTATTGCGTCATCTCGCTTCGTGAGGCCATTTGGCCTCGTGTCGTCAAGTGAATGTTGACGCCCTGCAACACATAGCTGACAGCTTTGCCCTCATGCTTTTCCAAGATTTCGATTTAGATTGCTGACTCTTGGAGGGCGGAGCATGAAAAACCGTACGGTTTTGCTTTATATGACGTTCGTTTTTCTGTCGAACTTCAGCACCATCTTGTATTTTCTAACTGTCTACCTTGAGTTCGTCGGATTCTCGATGGTAGCGATTTCTAGCATGATGATTGCATACCAAGTGAGTAAGTTCATTCTTGAGGTTCCTACTGGTTATATTGCTGACAGGCTTGGACGAAAGGTGAGCGGCCTCGTTGGCATTGTGGGGACGCTTGGGTACTACGCCGCCCTGCTTCTCGTCCGTTCTCCTCCGCTTTTAATCGGTGCGTTCGTTCTCAAAGGTTTTGCCGTTGCATGTCTGAGCGGATCCATAGAAGCGATTTACATTGACAGCGTCTCTCAGGACCAGCTCGTAAGACTTAATGTCGTTGAGCGATTTGTTTTCTATGCCTCTTATGCCATCTCCGCTTGCGTGGGCGGTTTCATTTCGTTTGTCGGTACATATCTCATCGGTCTTTCGGCAGATATCATCGCAATGGTGTTGACGTTGGTTGTTGTTGTCTGCATTCCTGAGATGCGAAGAGAGGGCACTGCGGCGACACCTGAACGTGGAATGAGCCCGAAGATGATCGGTGCCGCTATTGCGTGTAATGGTATTCTTCGTTCGGCGTTCATCATGGACTGTTCTCAGGCATTTGCTTTTGTCGCCCTGGAAGACTTTTTCTCACTGCTGCTTGCGGGCCGCGGAATGAATGCCGTCGCTTCGGGTGTGATCATTGCGGTCCAGCTCCTTGCCTCGGCCTCCATGGGGCTTATTGTGCCCAGTGTGATTGCTCATGTCGACAAGAGCCGTTTTGCGCGTATTTGCGGCATCGTGCGCCTTTCCCTGACTGCTCTATTTTTGATTCCCTTTACTCCGATCTATTTGCTGCCCGTGTTCTATGTGTTGCAGACGGTCGCCTACTCGTTATTTGCTCCAATTAAATACTCAATTTTTCAAAATGCCGCCGATTCTTCGATGCGCTGTTCACTGATTTCGGTTCAAAGTCAGATGGTGGCGGTGGGTGCCATCCTTTTCTATCTGTTCAATGCTGCGTTGGGCAGCATCGCGGACATTCGAGTCATATTGCTTGTCGCGCTCGGGATTTCTTCTTTGGTGTATATCCCCGCGCTATTTCGTCTTACAAGTCAAAGGCCATGCGTATTTAGGCATCGATAACTTATATATCAACGCAATAAACCCGAGCGCGAGGGCGTTTGGGTTTATTATTGAAGCGTATGTAACCTGGCGGCGCCACACCGCCTGTTAGTAGGGAGACACATGAACGTTCTGGTCGTCAACGCAGGATCTTCGACCCTTAAGTATCAGGTCATCGATACCAAGTCCCACAAGGTGTCCGCAAAGGGCTCCTGCGAGCGCGTCTGCTTTACCGGCGGTACCTTCACCCACGCTGCCAACGGTTCCAAGAAGGTGACCGAGAACATCGAGTTCCCCGACCACAAGGTCGCCATCGAGGTCGTCCTGAAGGACCTCGAGGCCAACGGCGTCAAGATCGAGGGCATCGGCCACCGTATCGTTCAGGGCGGTTGGTACTTCGGCGATTCCTCCCTCGTCGACGAAGACGTCCTCGCCAAGATCCGCGAGGTCGCTCCGCTCGCCCCGCTGCACAACAACCCCGAGGCCAACGTTATCGAGTACTGCCTCGAGCAGTATCCCGACCTGCCCAACGTCACGGTCTACGACACTGCTTTCCACTTCAACATGCCCGAGGTCGCCAAGACTTACGCCCTGCCCAAGGACGTCTGCGACAAGCTGCACATTCGTAAGTACGGCGCCCATGGCACCAGCTACCGCTACATCTCCAAGAAGGTTGCCGAGATGACCAACGGCGAGGCCCGCAAGGTCGTCGTGTGCCACATCGGTTCCGGCGCTTCCCTGTGCGCCATCGAGGACGGCAAGTGCATGGACACCACCATGGGCTTGACACCGCTCGACGGTGTCATGATGGGCACCCGCTGCGGCTCCATCGACCCTGCTACCGTGTGCTACCTGCAGCGCGAAGGCGGCTACACCTTCGACGAGGTCGACGAGATGATGAACAAGAAGTCCGGCCTTTTGGCTGTGACCGGCGGCAAGACCAACGACTGCCGCAACGTCGAGGAGCTCGCCGCTGCCGGCGACCCCGAGGCTCAGCTCGCCTTCGATATGTTCGTCTACAAGATTGCCGCCAAGGCCGCCGAGATGGCCACTTCCATGTGCGGCATGGACACCCTGGTCTTTACCGCCGGCATCGGTGAGCACGCTCCGGCTGTCCGCGCCGGCGTGGCCGACCGTCTGGCCTTTATGGGCGTCAAGATGGACCATGCCCGCAACGCCCTGCGCGGCGACGGCGCTTGGTGCCTGTCCGCCAAGGATTCCAAGGTCAAGATCTTCGTCATCCCCACGGATGAGGAGTTCATGATCGCTTCCGACGTCGAGCGCATCGTCAACGCCAAGTAATTACAAGAGGGGAGGGGCTGGACGACCGAGCGCCGTTCGGCCCCTCTTTTGCGCTCGCTGGTCGATATATCTGATAGCTATTTATCAAGTTATGATAACTTCTTATTAACATGCGGCCGCCTTAAGGGGCCTTTACCGACCGTATTGCATTGCAAAGGAGTCTCATGAACGTACTTGTTGTTAACGCTGGCAGCTCAAGCCTTAAATATCAACTCTTGGATACCGATACCCGCGAGGTTTTCGCCAAGGGCAACTGCGAGCGTATCGGCTCGGACATGGGCATCTTTGGTCACGCCGAGAACGGTGGCGCCAAGCAGACCGAAGAGGTTCCCTTCCCCGATCATCGCTCGGCCATTGCGCGCGTACTCGAGGAGCTCGAGAAGACCGACTTTACGATTGACGGCATTGGACATCGTGTCGTTCAGGGTGGCTGGCACTTCGATGATTCTGCGGTCGTCGACGACGAAGTCATGGCCAAGATTCTTGAGGTGGCCCCGCTCGCTCCGCTGCACAATTACGGCGAGGCCGCGGCAATCGAATATTGCCGCGAGAAGTATCCGGAGCTGCCCAACGTGGCCGTCTTCGACACCTCGTTCCACATGACCATGCCCGAGGTCGCCTACACCTACGCGCTGCCCAAGGACGTGTGCGACAAGTACCACGTGCGCAAGTACGGCGCACACGGTACGAGCCACCGCTACGAGTGGATGATGGCTAAGGAGATCCTGGGCTCGTGCTGCCACCGTCTGCTTTCGTGCCATCTGGGCAATGGCGCTTCGCTCGCCGCCATCGAGGACGGCGTGTGCCGCGACACCACGATGGGTCTCACACCGCTCGACGGCCTGATGATGGGAACCCGCTGCGGTTCCATTGATCCGGCCACCGTGTGCTACCTCCAGCGTGAGGGCGGATACAGCTATCAGGAAGTCGATGACATGATGAACAAGCAGTCTGGCCTGCTTGCCATCTCGGGCATCTCCAACGACGCCCGCGACATCCGTACGCGCGCCTCCGAGGGCGACGAGCGCTGCCTGCTCGCCTTCGATATGTTCGCCTACAAGGCCATGCAGCAGGCTGGCTCCATGATCGCTTCCATGGCGGGCGTGGACACCATCACCTTTACCGCCGGCATCGGCGAGAACGACTGGTCGATCCGCAAGGCCTTCTGCGACTGCTTTGAGTGGCTGGGCGTACGCATCGACAACAATAAGAACCGCGAGGCCGTGGGCAACGGCCCACAGGTCATCAGTGCCGCCGGTTCCGCCGTTACGGTCATGGTCATCCCCACCGACGAGGAATACATGATAGCCCACGACGTCGAGCGTCTGACCAAGAACAACTAACGCGCGTATTTGCAAGTAAACGAAAGGCCTCCAGAGCAAACGGCTTCGGAGGCCTTTTTGTTGTCAGGGGGACGGCGGCCGCACTCCGCCTTTCGGATCCAAAGTGATCGATCCCAAACGCATGTGCTCTCAGCAACAGGACCCATTCATTCAGATCCTCAGCCCCAGCTCGTAGCCAAGCCGCCGTCCACTCCAGATTCCTTAGCTGCCACGTAGCGGCAGGGACCCTACAGGGTAAAGCTCTGAAAACATTCCGCACTGATATTGTCTGTATTGAAGA
>NZ_QSFY01000008.1:81202-125904 GCF_003467965.1 Collinsella sp. AM42-18AC | reverse complement strand
TGTTCGGGGGCGCGCTCGCCGTCGCCGGACGCCTGCCGCTCGGGCCCGCTCCGCTTGCGGCCGCCTGGGCGGGCATCGTGCTGGGCAGCTTGCCCCTCTACGCGCTGGGGCTCGGCGTGGCCCTGCGCCTCGGCCGCAACGCCGCCATCGGCGGCGGCGCGGCGGGGACGCTCCTCGCGTTCTTCTCGGTGGGCGGACTTGCGCACGGCCTCATGACCGGCGAGCTCACCGGTGCCCTGGCGACGCCCCTGGGCTGGGTGCCGCTCGCCTGGCCCGCGCGCCTGGGGTCGCTCGGGGTGGAGGCCTTCATCGACGCCGCACGCGCGGCGGGCCCTCTCCTCACGACTGCGCTCGCTGGCCTCGCGCTCACCCTGGCAGCCGCCGCCGTCCTTCTCGCCTGGTTCTGCCGCTTCGAGGACGGGAGGGCAGATGCGTAGGAGGCCGCTCGCCGCCGTGCTCGCCCTCCTCTCCGCAGCGCTCGTCCTGGGCAGGAATGCCCTGCTCGACGCGGCCGAGGCGCCCGCGGCTGCGCGCAGGGCTCTGGACCGCTGAGCGCGGCGCTAGTACAATTCCGACGAGAGTTTCAGGAGGTCAACATGGCTAGGATACTGGCAGTGGATGATGAACGGGCGATCCTCGACGCGCTCGCGCGAGTCCTCGGCCGCGACGGCCATGAGGTCGTCAGGGCGGCGGACCCGACGGCGGTCCCGGGGATGGACCTCTCGCGCTTCGACCTCGTGCTCTGCGACGTCATGATGCCGGGGCTCGACGGCTTCGAGCTCGTGCGGCAGATCCGCCCGGACTTCGACGGGCCCATCGTCTTCCTGACCGCGCGCGTGGCCGAGGAGGATGCCGTGGCCGCCTACGGCCTGGGCGCCGACGACTACGTCCGCAAGCCCTTCGGGGCCGCGGAACTGCGCGCCAAGGTCGCGGCCCACCTACGCCGTGAGCGCCGACCGCGCTCGCACGCCCTCTCCTTCGGGGAGGTGCGGATCGACCTCGGGGCGCGCGGCCTCGCCGTGGGCGACAAGGCCGTGCCGCTCACGCCCACCGAGTACGCCATCTGCGAGCACCTCGCCCGCCACCCCGGGCAGGTCATGAGCCGCGCGCAAATACGCGAGGCGGTACTCGGCTGGGAGAGCGTCGCCGACGACGCGGCCATATCCATGCAGGTCAGCCGCGCCCGGAGGAAACTCTCCGAGGCCGGCGCCGATCCGATCGCGACCGTCTGGGGGATGGGGTACAAGTGGCAGCTCTGAGGATCGGGGCGCGAGGTCGCGGCGGCATGCCGCTCTCCTTCGTCATCGCGCGCTACTTCGCCTACGCGTTCGCGGCGGTCGCCACGGCGTGGCTCGCCTCGTTCATGGTGCTCTCCGTGGCGATCAACGCGGGCTTCGTCTACGAGGCAAGCTGGGGGCCGGCCAATGCGCGCGAGGTCGCGGAGGGCCTGGCACGCGACGGCGTCTGCGGGCAGCAGGACGTGCCGACGGCGTACCGCTACCTCATCCTGAACAAGGACGGATACGTGCTGATGACAGACCTCGAGAGCACGCGGCTCGAGGACGCGACGGAAATGGCCCGTACGGCACTCGCCGCGGATCCGGGCACAGTGGAGATCGAGGGCGGGGGTTCGGGCCTCACCTACGCCGCGTTCCCGCTCAAGGGCGGCGGGGCCTGCGCACTCGTCAGCGAGTACCTGCCGCAGTGGGTCTCGCGCGACCTCGTCGGCCTGCTTCCCAACCCGCAGAACCTCATGCTCGTCGGCGCTGCGGCGGGAAGCGCGCTCGCGCTCGCGCTCGTGGCGCGACGCGCGAGCCGCGTGATCTCGCGCAAGATGGCGCCGCTCGCGGAGGCGGCGGGGCGCGTCGGCGCGGGGGAGCTCGACTTCGCGGTCGGCAGCACCAACGTGCGCGAGGTGAACGACGTCCTCGCCGCGATGGACGCCATGCGGACCTCCCTCGCCGAGTCACTCGAGGCCCGCTGGGCCGCGGAGCGGGGGCAGCGCGAGCAGGTGGCGTCGCTCGCCCACGACCTCAAGACGCCGCTCACCGTGCTGCGCGCCAACGCCGACTTCGTGGCGGAGGAGCTGGAAGACGAGAAAGACGCCGACCTCGCGGCCGCCGCGCGCGACATAGCCGGCAGTGTCGAAAGGCTCGACGGCTACGTGCGCCTGCTCATCGAGGCCTCGCGCGGGTCCGGCGGGGCGGAGAGGGCCCCCATGCGGCCGGCCGAGCTCTGCGAGCAAGTCCTCGCCGAGGCCGCCCAGATCGCCCGGGCGCGAGGCGTGACGCTCGACGCGGCCACGGGCCCTGCTGTCGCGGGCGCGCCCGAGGCCCCGCTCGACCGAACCGCCCTGGCGCGAGCCGCCGCGAACCTCGTGGCCAACGCCGCCGAGTGCGCACGCTCGCGCGTGGCCGTCTCCTGCGACGTCGCGGACGGGCACCTCGTTATCGAGGTTGCCGACGACGGACCGGGCTTTTCTCCCGCCGCCCTCGAACGCGGCTGCGAGCGCCTCTTCACGGACGACTCCTCCCGCTCCTCGCGTGACGGAGGCCGCCACTACGGGCTCGGCCTCCACGTCGCCTCCGAGGCCGCGAGCGCCCACGGGGGCTCCGTCTCGCTCGCCAACGGCCCCTCGGGCGGTGCAGTGGCCACCATCGCGGTCCCCCTGTGCGGGATCTGACTATTTCCTCGATGTCTACCTCGACTGTGATATGTCGCTCGCCGAGGGCGCGACGAGATGGTGTTGCGTCTGCCCCATTTGGTGCTTCTAGCTCAAATTTGATCTGATGTAAGGCCCGTGCAATCCTGCATGGGCCTTTCTTTTGGCAATTGCTCGACCGATTTGTGGCTTGAAACACAAATAATCGAGTTAAGGAGACATGGGGTCATACAGCGGCTCTCAGGGCGCCCTCCGTACTCCCCCCGCCATTGCCTCTGCGGCGTCCTCGTATAGAGCCCATCCTCCTTGGCGTTTCGTTGCAACACCCCACTCGTCCACCGATTAAGTGAACTGCTGGAATAAAGACAGCGACACGCCTGTTCGTTACAGTTGCTATATCTGTGTAAATCGTCGCGATAAATACAGCCGGTACTCGGCTGTATACCAACTACGCGTATGTAGATTCATATCGCGTTAATAAATCGGCTCAAGCGTGTGAAAAACGCGCAAGTAACCGCAAAAGGCGATTATCGCTCAGGTAGTTTTTTGGCACCCTGTTGCTTAATCAAAATTAAGCAATTGATTAAAACAAAAAAGGTCAAGCACTAGGTGCCTGACCTGCAAACTTCTGGTCGGGACGACTGGATTCGAACCAGCGACCCCTTGACCCCCAGTCAAGTGCGCTACCAAGCTGCGCCACGTCCCGAAGCTTTTGTTTGTTGCTCTGCTCTCGCTCGCAACAGGGAGTATATTAACCCGAAACTTTGTCCTTGTGCAAGAACTTTTTTACAAATTTTGAAGCAAGTCCAAAATTGCATCTGCGAGCTGGGGTTTTGTTAGTACGGGAAGTTCTTGCGTGCCCGCTGTGCTCACGATCCAAGCTTTGTTGGTATCGGTTCCAAAGCCCGAATCGGCGCGCGAAACATCGTTGGCGATAATGGCATCGCAACCCTTACGCGCGAGTTTGCGCTGCGCGTACTCGACGACGTTATCAGTCTCGGCTGCAAAGCCGATTACGAGGCGATCTCCCTTTTGGCGTGAAAGTTCGGCCAAGATGTCAACGGTCTCGATGAGCTCGATTCGATCCAGGCGCTCGTTGGCCTTTTTGAGCTTATGGTCCGCCGGGGCCGCCGGCGTGTAGTCGGCGACGGCGGCGGCGCAAATGGCCGCGTCGGCCGTCTGGAAGGCGCTCAGCGCTGCTTTGAGCATTTCTGAGGCGGTCTGTACGTGCACGCACTCCACACCGCGGGGAACGTCGAGCGATGTCGGTCCCAGCACGAGCGTGACGGCGGCACCGCGACGTGCGGCCTCCCCCGCCAGGGCGATACCCATCTTGCCCGAAGAACGGTTGCCAATGAATCGCACCGGGTCGATCGGCTCGTGCGTGGGGCCGGCGGTGATGACGATGCGCTTGCCCGTCAGGTCTTGCGGCACGGGGTTGAGCACCTCACAGACAGCCTCGACGATGTCCTCGGGCTCGCTCATGCGGCCCGTGTCCACGTCGCCGCACGCAAGGTAGCCGCTGCCGGGTCCCACCACGTGAACGCCGCGGTCGCGCAACGTGGCCATGTTGGCCTGCGTCGCCGGCGCCTTCCACATGCCATTGTTCATGGCCGGCGCGATCACGACGGGCCGCGGCGTCGCAAGCAGCGTGGTGGAGATGAGGTCGTCGGCGATGCCGTTGGCCATCTTGGCGATGATATTGGCCGTCGCGGGCGCCACGACCACCAGATCGGGCTCCTGCGCAAGCGAGATATGGTGGATGGGGTCAGACGGGTCGTCGAATAGCCCAACCGCGACCGGCTCATTGGTGAGCGCGCGGAACGTGAGCGGGCCCACGAACTCCGTGGCATGCTCGCTCATAACGACTTTGACACGTGCGCCGCGCTTTTGCAGCAGGCGCACGATATTGCACGACTTATAGGCGGCGATCCCGCCGGTAATGCCCAGCAGGATCGTTTTTCCCTCAAGTTGCATTGAATTGTTGGATGCCGCCGTCATCATTTAGGCTTCCTTGCTGGGGAGCACCAGGAGGCGGTGGCAATACGGGCAATGCGTGATCTCGCTGCCGTCGTGGTTGAGGTCGCTCATGGACGATGCCTGCAGCGCGGTGTGGCAGACCGTGGGGATGTTGCCCTGGATGGTCTCGACGGCCAAGCCGCGGAACTGCTTGAGCAGACGCTCGTAGTCGGTGAGCACGTCGGCCGGCAGCGTGGCGGCAAGAGCGGTGCGCTCCTTAGTGGCGGCTTCGATCTGAGCCTGCAGGTCGGCAGCCTTGGCGCGGGCGGCCTTGGTATCGGCCTTCACGCCCTCCTCGAACTTGGCGATGATGGCCTGCGCGCGGGTCTCGCGGTCGAGCGCCTCTTTGTGGGCGACAACGACATCCTTGCGGGTGTGCTCAATCTTGTCCAGGCGCTTGGCCAGGGTGGCGAGCTCGTTTTCCAGGTCCTGTACCTCGCGGTAGTCGGAGCCGTCAACGTGGCGCTTCTTAGCGGCCTCGATGGCGTTGTTGGTCTGAATCTCGGTGGTGTTGAGATCGTCGAGCTCAATGTCCAGGTCCTTGCGTTGGGCGTAGAGCTTGGTCATCTCGGACTTGAGCTTTACATAGGTCTTGCGCTTGGAAGCGAGCTCCTTGAGCTCCGGCATATTGGCAAGTTCGCTCTTGTTGCGGGCGAGCTCCAAATCGATCTGTTGCAGCTTGAGTAGCGTAGCGCCGGCGCTCATAAGTTCTCTCCTTTTGTCACAGTCCACCATTGGCAAGGGTTCAGTATTTTAATCGCATGACGGGGGTCGGCCCCGGCGTCAACTGCAGAGTTCATCAATATATCAACGAACGGCTCCTCGGAGCGGTCGTGGCCGAGCAAGATCACCGGCAGCCCGCGCAAGGCAAGGTCTTGCGCCACGTGGTAGCCCGCCTCGCCCGTCACGATGACATCCGCACCGGCGGCGATGGCAAGCTCGCCAAAGTCACCCAGCGAACCGCCCAAAATTGCGATGGTGCGGCACGGGTGATCGGCCTCGCCCCACACGCGCGGGTCGCTGCCAAACGCCGCTGCGGCGCGTGCGGCAAGGTTGCGCAGGCTGCAGGGGTCGTGGAGGGTCGCGAGTGCGCCCAGTCCGCAGGCCTCGGGGTCGTCCACGTGCTCCAACGAGCTTGCGGACGCGGCGTCCAAAAGCCTACTTAGGCAGATACGTGCCTCGTGCGAGCGGTCCAGGTTGGTGTGGAGCGAGATAATGCTCACGCCGCAACGGGCTGCCTCGTAGAGCGCCGCGCTGCATTGGGGGCGCGTCGCGCCGGGCGGGCAAAACGCCTCGGGCGCCTTGATATAGATGGGATGATGCGTCAGCAGCACGTTGGCTCCGGCCTCCTGGGCGCGGTGCACATTGGCTTCGGTCGCATCGAGTGCGCAGGCAACGCCGGTGATCTCCGCGGCCGGATCGCCAACGGAGAGTCCTACGTGGTCCCAGGGCTCGGTGTCCGTCTTGGGATAGCGTGCCAGTAGCGCGCGCTCGAGCTCGGCGACGATCATGCGGCACCTGCGATCGAGAGCAGCGTCTGGGCAAACTCGTCCAGATCGTCCGGATTCACGCGGTCGTCAAAGGAAATGCGCAGTGCACCTAGTGCCTGCTCGCGACCAATGCCCATGGCGCTGAGCACATGGCTCGGGTCCATGCTGCCGCTCGAGCACGCCGAGCCGGCCGAAACCTCAAAGCCGGCGGCGTCGAGCTTGATGATGAGTTCCTCGGAGTCCATGCCGTCAATGTAGATCGATACCATGCCGGGCAGACGGTCGGCTTGCGCGTAGTCACCCATGGTGGCGTGAATGCGCGGATGGGCCGTAAGCGTGGCGTAGAGCTTGTCGGAAAGGGCTTGCAGCTTCGCGCGCTCCTGAGCCACATGGGGCGTCAGAGACGAGGCGGCAGCGGCAAAGGCGAGCTGCGTGCGCAGGTCTTGCGTGCCGGCACGACGACCGGCCTCCTGTCCGCCGCCGAAGATGCGCGGGCGCAGCGGCGTGCGGCTCTTAAGGTAGAGTGCGCCAGATGCCACGGGACCGCCAATCTTGTGGGCTGCGACGGACATGGCGTCGACGCCCAGCTCGGTGACATCGAGTGGAATATGCAAGTAGCCCTGGATGGCATCGGTGTGGAACAGGGCACCTGCGGTGTGCGCAGCTGCGGCAAGCTCGCGGATGGGCTGCACCACGCCGGTTTCGTTGTTGGCGACCATAATGCTCACGAGTGCCACGTCGTCGCTGAGCAGCTCGACAAGCGTGGCAGGCTCAACGTAGCCCGCGCGGCAGGGCTGCACCAGGTCGACGGTAAAGCCGGCGGCACGCAGCAGCGGCAGGTTGTCCAGAATCGAATCGTGCTCGATGGCCGAAACGATTACGCGACCGCGCTTGCGATCGCGCTGACGAGCGCCCTCGGCAAGACCGAGCAGCGCCAGCTGGTTGGCTTCGGTGCCGCCGTTGGTCAGTACAATCTCGGACGGGCGGACGTGCGCGCCAAAGCTGCGGGCGATCTCGCGACGTGCAACCTCCAGACGCGCGGCAGCCTTGCGGCCGAGCGAATGCAGCGAGTTGGGGTTGACGCCGGCAAGCTCGCTGTCGTCGTACTCGCGCTGCGCAAGGAGCGCCTCGGCGCGCATTGGCGTCGAGGCGGCATAGTCAAGATTCACGGGTATGCGGTTTTGACCTGCGGTCATAAGGGTTTATGCCTCCTGTGCGGCCTCGTTGCCCAGCTTCTGCAGCAGCGCAACCTCGGCAGCGGGATCTTCGGACTTAAATACGGCGGAGCCGGCCACGAGCACGTTGGCGCCGGCCTTGACGACCTCGGCGATGTTCTTGGAAGAGATACCGCCGTCGACCTCGATCAGGGGCGACACGCCGTGGCGCTCGCACATGGCCTTGAGCTCGTGAAGCTTTGCGATGGTGCCCGGGATAAAGCTCTGGCCGCCAAAGCCCGGGTTCACGCTCATGAGCAGCACCATATCGACGACGTCGATGATGCTCTCGAGCACGCACACGGGGGTGGCGGGGTTGAGCACCACGCCGGCCTTGACGCCGCGCTGCTGCAGATGCGTGAGCGTGCGGTGCAGGTGCGTGGAAGCCTCGTAGTGCACGGTGATCATGTCGGCACCGGCGTCGGCGTACCAATCGACCGTCTCGTCGGGGTTCGTCACCATGAGGTGCGCGTCGACCGGTACATCGGTGGAGCGCTTGACGGCCTTAAGGATGTCAACGCCAAAGGTGAGGTTGCCGGTAAAGTGACCGTCCATAACGTCGAAGTGCACGTAGTCGGCACCGGCGATCTTGTCGAGTTCGCCCTTGAGGTTGGCCATGTCGGCCGAAAGGACAGACGGAGCGATTTTGATGGAACCCATGGTAGAAGCCTTTCTGCGCTAGTCGGTGAGTCCGTAGAACTCTTGAGAAGGGACGCGATCTGTGAGAATCTCGAGCGCCCTATCCAAAGTAACACCGTTGTAGAGCGTTTGCTCCACGGCAAAGGTGAGCGGAATGTCTACGCCCAGTGAACGGGCAAGCTCACTGACGCTGCGGGCCGCGACGGCGCCCTCGACCACCATATGCGTACGTGCCTGGTACTCGTCGAGCGAGATGCCGTGGGCAAACTCGTAGCCAAAGGTGCGGTTGCGCGAATGCTCGGAGGTGCAGGTGGCAATGAGGTCACCCATGCCGGCAAGACCCATGCAGGTCATGGCTTGACCGCCGCGGGCGTGCACCAGACGGCTGATCTCGGCCAGGCCGCGCGTCATGATAAGGGCAAGCGTGTTGTCGCCCGCGCCGAAGCCGGCGGAGATGCCGCACACGATGGCGATGACATTTTTCATGGCGCCGCAAACCTCGACGCCGGTCATGTCCTGCGACAGGTAGATGCGGAAGGCCGTGGATAGGAGCAGGTCCTTAAAGGTCTCCCCTACCTGTGGATCATTGCTGGCGATGACGGCGGCAGAAAGCCCGCCGCGGCAGATCTCCTCGGCATGGTTGGGGCCCGAGAGCGCCGCGACACGCGACTCGTTGCCGATCTCACTGGCGATGACCTCACTCATAAGCAGGCCGGATTCGGGCTCAATACCCTTGGTGAGGCAGAGTGCCGGGGTGTCGGCGGCGATGAAGGGTGCTGCCTGATGGCATACGCTGCGCAGGTGCGTGGAGGGCACGGCAAAGATGATGGCCTCGGCGCCGTCGAGCGCCTGCGACAGGTCCGTGGCGGCGACAACGTTGCCGGGCAGCTCGTAGTCCACCAGATACCGGGGATTGCGGTGCTCGGCATTGATGCCGGTGGCCGTCTGCTCACTGTGGGCCCACATGGTCACGCGCTCGGCTCGCTCGGCGGCGAGGCCGGCGACGGCGGTTCCCCAGGAGCCGGAGCCAATCAGCGCAACATTCATGACTCTATCCTACTTATCGTCGGGCTCGGTGACGCGCTTGGTAAACGAGAGCTTGGACTCCTTACCGGCCATGAGCTTTTGGATATTCGAGCGATGGGCCCACACCACGGTGATGCCGATCATCGCCATGCAGAACTTGAGGCCCAGGCTGCTGTACGGAAAGACCGCGCAAGCAGCGATAGGAAGTCCGATGGCCGCGGCAAGCGAACCCACTGACACATACTTGGTGATGGCGACGGCTACGATAAACATGCCCAGCAGCGACAGGCCAATAGGCCAGTACCAGGCGAGGATGACACCCAGACCAACTGCGATACCCTTGCCGCCGTGGAAGTTGAGATAGGGCGAGAAGATATGGCCCCACACGGCTGCCAGGCAAATGACACCGAGCATCCAGTCGCCGGGGGCTCCGGGCGCCATGATGTTCGGCGGAAATCCATAGCCCACGCTCGCGATGAACGGACGGGCGATGACAACGCAGATGGCGCCCTTAAGGCAGTCGAGCAGCAGCGTGAGCGCGGCCACCTTGGGGCCGGCTACGCGCAGGGCGTTGGTGGTGCCGATGTTACCGGAGCCCGCCTTGCGAATGTCGGTGTGGTTAAACACGCGGCCCAAGATCAGGCCAAACGGAATCGCTCCGATAAAGAACGAGGCCACGGCGCAGATGGCGGTCAGCAGAATCGGATTATGCATCCTTTTGCTCCTTCTTCCTAAAGAAGAGTCGAATGGGCGTGCCGGCAAAGTCGAAGGTCGAGCGCATGCGGTTCTCCACGTAGCGCTGGTAGGTGTCGTTGACCAGGTCACTGTGGTTGACGAAGAACGTGAACGTCGGCGGGTTGACGCCCGTCTGGGTCACGTAGTGCATGCGCAGGCGGCGCTTGCCGTCCACCACGGTATGACCGAACTCGCGCAGGTCGGTGAGGAACGCGTTGAGGCGCGAGGTGCTAATCTTCTGCGAGCGCGTCTTTTCGGCGGCGTCTACCATCGCCCAGATCTTCTCGACGCTGCGGCCGGTGAGAGCAGAGATGCGCAGGTACTGGGCCCAGGGAGCCATGACGCCCAGACGGCGGTCGATGGTCTCCATGCAGGCCTCGCGCTTACGGTCGTCGTCGAGCAGATCCCACTTGTTGAGCAGCACAACGATGGCGCAGCCGCGCTCGATGGCAAGACCCATGACCTTCTGGTCCTGCTCGGTAACGCCCACGGAGGCGTCGACGACGAGCAGCGCCACGTCGGCGCGGTCGATGGCGCGCAGGCCGCGGACCATGGAGTAGTACTCGATGTTCTCGTACACGGTGCTCTTCTTGCGAATGCCCGCGGTGTCGACCATGCGGTAGTGCTTGCCGTTACGCTCGACGACAGTGTCGATGGCGTCGCGCGTCGTGCCGGCAATGTTGGACACGATAGAACGGTCGGCGCCCAGGATGCGGTTGAACAGCGACGACTTGCCGGCGTTGGGGCGGCCGATGATGGCCACGTTCAGCGCGTCGGGGAACTCATCGGCGACCTCGTCTTCTTCCTCGGGAAGCAGGGCCACGATATCGTCGAGCAGGTCGCCCGTGCCATGGCCATGCAGGGCCGAGAGCGGCGTGGGCTCGCCGATACCGAGCGAATAGAACTCCCAGATGCTGTCGTTTTCGCGATCGGGGTTGTCGAGCTTGTTCACCAGCAGAAAGACCGGCTTGTCGCAGCGCTTGAGCATGCGGGCGACCGACTCGTCCTCCTCGGTGACGCCGGTGCGGCCATCGACTACAAACAGGATGACGGCGGCTTCCTCGGCGGCGGCGAGCGCCTGGTCGCGGATGGACGTGGCAAAGACGTCGTCGCTCTTGAGCGGCTCGATGCCGCCCGTGTCGACGATGGTGAACTCGCGGCCGTTCCAATCGGCCGTGTGATACGAGCGGTCGCGCGTGACGCCGCGGGACTCGTGGACGATGGCGTCCGAGGTCTGGGCCAGGCGGTTAACGAGCGTGGACTTGCCCACGTTGGGGCGTCCGACGACGGCGACGATAGGTTTCATCTGCTCTCCTTTAATGGGTAGGGTCAGTGGAAATGTTAGAGTCCGCGGACACAATGCCAAGGATATGCTCCAGGGTATCGAGCAACTCATGCGGCATGGTCGACACCACATGAACCTCGGCACCGCGACTGGTAAGGCTTGCGAGTAAATCGTCACGATGATACTCGTCAAGCGTCATGCCGTCAGCGTTGAACATGAGCTTAGGCACAAAGAGCATAACCCCCGACAGGTCTTGTGGCAGCTGCTCCAAGATGTCGCAGGCGACGATGAGGCCGGTCACGTCCACGTTGCCGCCAAAGTAGCGGTTTTTGATGGCTGTGACGGTGCCGGCGAGGCCGTGCGGCGATTCCACAAAGCGGGCCACGGTGTCGCGCGCGCTGGCGCCCGAGAGGCACAGCAGGTGCTGGCTGCGGGCGGCGATGGCCTCGCGGACGCGGGCCAGACGCTCGGCGTCGGCAGCAAGCACGTCGTCGGTCTCGTCCAGATACGAGCGGATCATGCCAATGCCGTCGTAGTACTGCGGGTAACCGTCGTAAAAGTCCGCCTCGGGAGGATCGATGCCGGCGTCCAGATAGAACTCGTCGCTCATCTGGAAGGTGTGGCGGCCAAAGCGCTCGTAGGCTCGATCCTGGAAAGGCCGGATCATGGCAATGGTCTCGCGAGCCAGCTCGGGCTTGTCGCTGTAGGACCAGCTAAAGCGGTTCTGATGCTTGGTAAAACCGAGCGGCACAATGCCCAGGCTTGTGATTTGCTCGTGCTCCTCGCAAAAGCGCAGGGTCTTTTCCAGCTCCTCGCCGTCGTTCATGCCGGGGCACAACACGATCTGCGCGTGAATCTCGATGCCGGCGGCCATGATGGCTTCGAGTACGTCCATGCCGCGCTGGGCGTTGCGGCCCATCATGCGGCGGCGGACGTCGGGGCTTACGGCATGGACCGACACGTTCATAGGGCTCATGTTGCGTTGGATGACGTTTTGAACATCATCGTCGGTGAGGTTCGTGAGCGTGACAAAGTTGCCCTGTAAAAAGCTTAGGCGATAGTCGTCGTCGCGAATGTAGAGCGTGGAACGGCCGCCCTTGGGCAGCATGGTCATAAAGCAGAACACGCAGGCGTTCACGCAGGTGCGCATGCCGTCAAAGATGGGGCCGTCGAACTCCAGCCCCCAGTCCTCTCCCGGGAAGCGGTCGAGCTCGACGGAGGTGACGGTGTTGTCGCGTGGGTCGAAAACCTCGAGGTCGACGGTATCATCGTCGGCCTCCCAGAGCCACACGATCATGTCGGTGAGCTGCTCGCCGTTGACCGTGAGCACGCGCATGCCCGGCTCGATACCCACATCCCACGCGGGCGATTCGGGACGCACGTTCTTTACGAGCGCGCCTTCACCCGGCTCGGGGTCGCGGCTGCGCCCGTAATCGGCCACCTCGGCGGCATATGCGGGTACGGTCTGGTCCATGATTAGCGGCAAAGCTCCTTGATGCGCGTTACGGCGCGCTCGATGTGTTCTTGCGGGGTGGAAGCGCCGGCGGTGATGCCGATGTGGTGAGCGCCGGTTAACCACTCGGCCTGGAGCTCGGAAGCTTCCTCGATGTGATACGTGCGCTCGCAGGCGTCGGCGCAAATCTGTGCCAGGCGGCGGGTGTTGCCCGAGTTCTTGCCGCCCACCACGACCATGCAGTCGCAGCGGTTGGCAAGCGTGGCTGCCGCCTGTTGACGCTCGCTCGTGGCGGCGCAGATGGTGTTGATCACACGAAGCTCTTGTACGCGCGGGGTGATAGCGGCCACGACCTCGGCGAGGTTCTGCGCGGTCTGGGTGGTCTGTACAACCAGGCCCACCTTGCCCTTGAGCGGCAGGGCATCGGCGTCGGCGGCACAGCTCACGACCTGCGCGTCATTGCCGGCGTGGCCCAGAATACCCTCGACCTCGGGATGGCCCGGCTCGCCCACGACGATCACGTGGTAGCCCTCGTGCACCAGGCGCTCGGCCGCCACATGGACCTTCTTCACGTAGGGGCAGGTGGCATCGACCACGTTGAGGCCGCGCTTGCGGGCAGCATCGATGACCTGCGGTACCACGCCGTGGGCGCGGATGATCATGGTGCCGGTTGCGGCGTCGTCCAAGGTGTCGGCCAGACCGACGCCTGCCTCGGCGAGCTCGCGCACCACGATGGGGTTATGGATGAGCGGACCCAGCGTGTGGACCTGAGCGCTCTCCCCTGCCTGCGGCGCGGCGGCCAATGCCATGTCGAGCGCGCGCTGCACGCCGTAGCAGGTGCCGGCGTGAGCTGCAATCTCGATGGTGGGCACGGTGGCTTGGTCGGACGCAGTCGCGGCGGTGTTCGTCACGTTCTCGCTCATGGCTAGAACCTGCCAGGATGCTCGGCGCACAGCTCGTCGCGCATGGCGTATACGCGGCTCATAGCCTCGGACTCAAACCAGGCCAAGCGCTCCGTACGCTTAAGCCCGGCCGGTGCATCGGAAAGCGAGACGGCTTTGCCGGCACGAATCCAGCACTTCTTGGGACGCATGAGCTTTTTGCCCGCAGGCGTGATGTCGGACCAGCCGCAGATGGCGAGCGGGTTGACGGGTGCCTTGCCCATCTGGGCGATGAGCGCAAAGCCGCCGTGGACCTCGGGTTTAATCTCGCGCGAGCGGATGCGCGTGCCCTCGGGGAAGATCAGAACGTCCTCGCCGCGCTGCAGCGCATGCTGGGCGGCACGCAAACACTTCATGTCGGCGGTACCGCGCTCGACGGGAATGCCACCTACGCGGCTAAAGGCCCAGCGTACGATCTTGCTCTTGGCAAACTCGGACTTAAAAATGGGGCGAATGCGGCGGCCACCAAAGAACAGCGCCGTCTCGACAGCCAGGAGCTCGGCCATCGAGGTGTGGTTGCAGATGACCACGCTGCCGCGGCTTTCCTGGCGCTCAAACAGCAGGTCGGCGTCCTCGACCTTCCAGCGCCACATGAGCTTGGAGAAGGCCCAAAGGATTGCCATGACCACGACGACGGTGCCGCGGATGAGCGCGGGGAACTCGGCATACGGGGCGTTGTAATAGTCCTCGGGCGTCTGTTTAAACAGGCGCATGGGCTACCTCCTTTGGTTGATGAGGCCCTCGATGATCGAGACGACCTCGTCGATGGTGTGGGCGGTGGAGTCGACATGTACCGCGTCCTCGGCGGGCACGAGCGGCGCGACCTCGCGGCTGCTGTCAAGCTTGTCGCGCTGCTTAAGGGCGTCGAGAGTCTCGTCGACCTCGGCCTCGAGCTGCTCGGCAGTAAGCGGCTGGGCGTCGTTTTGGTGACGCTGCAGCACGCGGCGGCGGGCGCGCTCGCGCGGGTCGGCGGTCAGGAAGACCTTGACCTGCGCGTTAGGGAACACGACGGTTCCGATGTCGCGACCCTCGGCCACGATATTGCGGTCCTCGGCGGCACGGCGCTGATGGATGAGCATGGCGGCGCGCACGCCCGGATAGGCCGAGACCTTGGACACGTTGGCGTCGACCTGGGGGGTGCGGATGGCGGCCGAAGCGTCCTGGCCGTCAATGGTCAGGCGCGTATCCTCGCCGGTGCCGTTGGTAAAGCGAATCTCGATCTGCTCGGCGAGGGCGTCGATGGCCGCCTCGTCGTCCAGGTCGATGCCGCGGTCGAGCGCGGCGAACGTGACGGCGCGATACATGGCGCCCGTGTCGAGCTTGTTAAAGCCCAGCTGGCGGGCGATCTCCTTGGCGATGGTGGATTTGCCGGAACCGGCGGGGCCGTCGATGGCGACGATCATGCAATGCTTCCTTTCGATGGTTGACGTGCTGGTATGGTTCGGGGCGCTGGGGCGCGGCGGGTTGCCTAGCCTGTGTAGCGCTCGCGGTAGGTGTTGCGCTTGGGTGCGGAGCCGTGGCTGCCGTGGTGACGCGTGCGGCTGGCGGGCGTATCTTGGGGCTTGCCGCCGTTGCGCTTGGCGCTCGCCTGCTTGGGCGGGATGCCGCCGGCCTTGAGGATCTTCACCTCGCGGTCGGTGAGCTCGCGCCACGAGCCCTTGGCCACGCCCTCGAGCTCAAGGCCGGCAAAGTTGCAGCGATGCAGGCGGATTACCGGATGGTGGATCTTGCTCAGCATGCGCTTGACCTGGTTCTTGCGTCCCTCGCGGATGATGACCTCCACGGCGGTGGTACCGGGCTTTACGCCTTGCGGAGCCACGGCCTCTGCCTCGCGCGCGGTGATGACGCGGCAGATTGCCGGCTGGCACAGGCCGTCGTCGAGCTCGATGCCACGGCGGAGCGGTTCCAAGTCGCGATCGGTCAGGTGGCCGTCCACGAGCGCCTGGTAGGTCTTGTAGACGTGCTTGCTGGGGTGCAGCAGGTCCTGCGACAGGTCGCCGTCGGTGGTAAAGAGCAAAAGGCCCGTGGTGTCGCGGTCCAGGCGGCCCACCGGAAACAGGCCCGGAAAGCGATCGCGGGGGACCAGGTCGGCCACGCAAGGGCGCTCCTGCGGGTCGCTCATGGTGGTGAGGTAGCCGGTCGGCTTGTAGAGCATCAGGTACACGGCGCCCTGGTTGAGCTTGACGGGCATGCCGTCGACCTCGATATGGTCGCGGTCGATGTCGACCTTGGTGCCCAGCTCGGTCGCGACCTCGCCGTTGACGGTCACGCGGCCGGCGGTCATCAGGTCCTCCGAGCCACGGCGGCTCGCCACGCCCGCGCGCGCCAAAAAGCGCTGCAGGCGCATGGTGTGCGGATAGACGGGCTGGGCGTCGGTGACGGGTACTGCGTTGGCCATGGCGCGCGTCTCCCCTACTTCGTTAGTCCTCGTCATGTAAATCCTCCGAGGTCTCGTCGACGACCAGGGTCTCCAAGTCCTCGATTGCCTCAACATCGTCAACATCGGTATCGAGCAGTTCGCGCTCTTCGTCCAGGTCCTCGGCCTGCTCCTCGAGCGTGGACTGAATGCTGCGGCCGCTCAGGCGCTCGCGGATAAACTGACGCGACTGCTCGTCGGGGGCAAACTGCTCCAGGTCGGGCAGGTCGCGGGTGGAACGCAGACCGAACTTTTCCAAGAATGCGTTGGTCGTGCCGTAAATGATGGCCTGACCGCGCTGGGGGTCACGACCGAGCTCGCGCACCAGGCCCTTGTCCACGAGCGACGCGATGACGCCGTCGGAATTGACGCCGCGGATGCCCTTGACCACCTCGCGCGTCACGGGCTGGTGGTATGCGATGACGGCCAGTGTTTCGAGCGCCGCCTGCGACAGCTTTTGCGTGTCCCAGCTCAGCACATAGGCCTCGACCACGTCGTGGTAGGCGGGATGCGTAAACAGGCGCCAGCCGCCGGCGACCTCGCGCAGCTGAAAGCCACGGTTGGCCTCCTCGTACTCAACCTTGAGCTCGGCGAGCAGCGATGCGCACTCGCCGGGGGCGATATCCAGTGCGCCGGCGAGCGCGGGCGCACTCACCGGGTCGCTCGACACCAGCAGCAGCGCCTCGAGGGCGCCTTTGAGGCTGTTTGCCTCCAGCGTGGAAAGGGTTGACATGGTTGCGGCTCCTATTCGGTGAGATCGGGGCCCTCGCCGGGCACGTATGCCTCGGCGCCCTCGACGCGGTTGATTTGAATGGTTCCAAAGATCTCGTCCTGGCTCAGCGTGAGCGAGCCACGCTTGGCTAGCTCGAGCATTGCTAGGAAGGTAACGACGAGCTGCTCGGTGGTGGCGTCGCCGTCCAACAGCTCGCGGAAGGTACAGGTTTGGTGCGTCATGGTAAAGCGGTCGACTGAGGCCACGGTCAGGTCGAGCGGCACGCGATGCGGTGCCACGTGCTCGGCCTCCAGCAAGAAGGTCTGGCGCTTGCCGTCCAGGTCGGCACAGATAACGGCCAGGCCGCGCAGGGTGATGCCGGCCAGGTAGTCGGGCATGAGGCCCAAAAACTCAGGGTCGGGTCCGGCAACACGCGGATGCATGCGGCTCTCGGCCTGCATCCGCGCGCCAAGGGCCGCCGCCGCGCCCTTAAACTGCTTGTAGGCGATCAGGCGCTGGATTAGGACCTCGCGCAGGGCGTCGCCGTCGAGCGCGCTGAGCTCCTCGAGGTCTTCGTCAATCTCGTCGTCGTCATCAACTTTGCGCGGGGCCTCCTGCGGCACCAACGAGGCGGCCTTGATGTCCAAAAGGGTTGCTGCGACCAGCAAAAAATCGCTCGCCACGTCCAGGTCCAGCGCCTCAATGCGCTCGGCCTCGGCAAGGTACTGCTCGGCCACCTCGCTGATGGAGATAGCGCCGATATCTACTTTTTGGCGGGTTACCAGCTGCAGCAGCAGGTCGAACGGTCCGCTGTAGACCTGCGTCGACACGCGATACGACATCTTCGACCTCCTTTGACGGCGCCTTCGCGGCGCGGTTTGGGTGCATGTTACGACCGTTTTGCACGGTCGACCCGTAAGTTTACCTTAGATGCCGGCGATTGCGAAGTTGAGCAGCTGCTCAGCAAGCGGATACACGGTAACGTCGAAATAGCGGCCGATCACGTCGATGCCGGTCCACATGGGCAGCAGATACAGCACGATGATGAGGATGGGCATAGCATATTGCTGCAGACGGTAATAGTTGTTGAGCGCCTTGCCTTTGAGGAAGGGCACGATGATCGACGAGCCGTCGAGCGGCGGGATTGGGATGAGGTTAAAGAACGCAAGCGACAGGTTGACCACGATAAAGGTGGCGCCGAAGTTCATGATCTGGGACGCCAGGGCAAAGGACATGCTGGCATAGAGGTTGCCATAGGCTGCGTGCATGAGGGCGGCAGCGAGACACGCGAGCGCGATGTTTGATGCGGGGCCGGCTGCGCTCACCAGGACCTCGTCACGCTTGGGGTGCTTGAGGTTGTTGAGGTACACGGGCACGGGTTTGGCGAAGGCGAACACCGGGCCGCCGGCGGCAAGCATGAGCAGCGGCAGGATGATGGTGCCAAACGGGTCGATATGGTTAAGCGGGTTGAGCGACACGCGGCCGCGCGAACGGGCCGTCTTATCGCCGAGTGCCCAGGCCGCGGCGGCGTGCGCGCTCTCGTGGATCACGATTCCCACGATGACGGCGACGGCGCTGGCGAGCAGGTTCATGATGTAGCTGCTGGACATGGCGCTCCCCTAGCGAACGCGGCGCGAGGCGCGCGTGAGCAGGTAGTCGATCACAAACAGGATGACGGCCACGATGGCGTAATCCAGGCGGAACACGCCGCCAAAGGGCGATGTGATGACGCCGTAGCCGGCGATGGCGCTCGGCAGCGCGCGCGAAAGCTCAACGACAAAGCCCACGATCTGCAGCTTGGCGGTGAGGCCGCTAAAGCACGGCAGCACGGTCATCGCGCTCATAAAGATGCCGCAGATGCGACAGGCGATGGCGATGATGCTCATCGCCACGGCAGCGGCCTTACGAGAGTTCACGCGCGGTCTCCTCTTCGATCTGGGTGGAAAGCTCGAGCCATTCGTCCTCGAGCTTGGGCAGCTCTTGCTTAAGGCCGTTATATTCCCCCAGCGCGGCGTTGAACTTGTCTTGATCGGCATAAAGCTCTTCGCTTGCCATCAATTCCATAAGCTCGTCATAGCGGGCACGCTTTTTGTCGAGCTCCGTCTCGATCTTCTTGAGCTGGTTGCGCACGCCCTTGAGCTTTTTATTGAGCGCTGCGCGGGCTTGGGCCTCGGCGCGCTTTTGCTCCTTGGTCTTTTTGCCCTCGGCGGGTTTGGGGGCAGCTGCGGGGGTGTCGGCCTGGGCGGCGCTGGCTTTGGTGGACTTGGCCGTGGCCGGCGCACTCTCCCCTGCCGTCTCGGCGGCGGCACGGGCTGCGAGGTCCTCGCGCTTGTAGAGGTAGTAGTCGTAGTCGCCGTCATAGACCGTGACCTTGCCATCGCGGATGTCGATCACGCGGTTGGCCACGGCGCGCACCAGGTGTTCGTCGTGGCTGATCAGCACGATGGTGCCGGGGAAGTTTTGCAGGGCGTTCTCGAGCATGTCCACCGAGTCGATGTCTAGGTGGTTGGTGGGCTCGTCCAGGCACAGGAGCGCCTCGGGGGCCACGAGCATCTTGGCCAGGGCCAGACGCGCTTTTTCGCCGCCGGAGAGGACGCGAACCTGCTTCTCGATGGAATCGTTGTCGCTAAACAGGAAGGCGCCCAGTAGGCTGCGCTGCTGTGGCACGGTCCACTTGGGCGTGACGGTGTCGATCTCTTGCAGGACGGTGTTGGACTCGGTCATGCCCTCGAGCGCGTGCTGGGCGTAATAGGCCACGCCCACGTTGGTGCCCAGGTCGCGGGTGCCGGTGGTGGGCGGCTCCAGTCCCGCGATGATCTTCATGAGCGTGGACTTGCCGGCGCCGTTGGGGCCGACGAGCGCCACGTGCTCGCCGCGGTAGAGCTTGAGGTCGATATCGCTGTAGATGTGCTTGTCGCCGTAGGACTTGGAGACGCCCTCCAGGCCCACGACCATATCGCCTGAGCGCGGTGGGTCAGGGAACTTAAAGTCGATGTGCTTGTGGCCCTCGGGTAGGATGACAAGCTCCTTTTTGATCTGCTCGATCTTGCGGATGCGCTCCTGGGCCTGGGCTGCCTTGGTGGGCTTGTAGCGGAACTTGTCGACGAAGACCTGCATATGGGCGATATCGCGCTCCTGGGCGGCACGCTTGGCGCGCATCTGCTCCAGGTTGTCCTCGCGCTGCTTGAGATAACTGCTGTAGTTGCCGGTGTAGGTGGTTACGCGGCGGTTCTCGAGCGCGGCGACGTGGTCGACGCAGGCATCCATAAAGGCGCGGTCGTGACTGACGATGAGGACGGCGCCGTCGTAGTTGGCGATAAAGCCGCGAAGCCATTGGACGCTCTCGAGGTCCAGGTGATTGGTGGGCTCGTCCAGCAGCAGCAGGTCGGGGTGGCGCAGGAAAAGCTTTGCCAGCGCGATACGCATCTGCCAGCCGCCGGAGAACTCGGAGCACGGGCGCTCAAAGTCAGTGACCTTAAAGCCCAGGCCGGACAGGATCTTGCGGGCGTTGCTCTCGAGCTCGTAGCCGCCCAGGTGCTCAAAGCGGTCTTGGACTTGGCCGTACTCGTTAAGGAGTGCGTCGACGTCCTTGCCTTGCTCGGAGAGCTCGGTGATCTGGGCCTGCAACTCGTTGGCGCGCTCGCCCATGCGGCGGATTTCCTTGGCGGCGGCCATGACCTCGGCAAGGATGGTGGTGTCCTTGTGCTCCAGGTTGGTTTCCTGCTCTAGGTAGCCCACCTGGCAGTCTTTTGCGTACTGGACCTGGCCGGCGTCGGGGCTGTCGATTCCCATGATGATCTTGAGCATGGTGGTTTTGCCGGCGCCGTTGGGTCCCACGAGTGCGAAGCGCTCGCCGGGGTTGATCTGGAAGGACGCGCCACTAAAGAGGACGCGCGCGCCGAAGCTTTTTTCGATCTTGTCGACCAGGAGGATCATGGTGCCGCCTTTGACCTTGTGTGCCTATATGAAAAAAGGCCCCAACTTGCGTTGGAGCCTCATTCAATGCTCGGGTGGAGACGAGGGGGATCGAACCCCTGACCTCTTGACTGCCAGTCAAGCGCTCTCCCAGCTGAGCTACGCCCCCGTGCGAACAAGTACTATACGGGAACTCGGACGGCGATGCAAGGACAATTTTGGAAAATATTTTGCGGGCGGCGGCGCCCCGCGGGCGCGTCCCATGGGCCGTCCGCCACGAAACCGGCCCACGCCGTGACGGGCAGCCTGACTCTGCGAAGGCTATATCCGCGGCATGTTTTTGTAGACGCCCTGGCGGTGGCCGACCCTCACGACCTCGACGACGGCCTTCCCATCCTCGATCCTCCCCAGGATACGGTAGACCCCGACGCGCCAGCGCCAACCGGAGTCGGTGCCCTGAAGCTGTTTTCCGTTCGGTGCGAGACGTGGGTCTTCGCATCCATTAAGATGTTCTTGGACCCAGGACAGGACGATGAGCCTTTGCTTTTTCGGGATCTTGACAAGTTGCTTGGCCGCAGCCTTGGACCACTCGACACTGAAGCTCATTCGGCCTCCATGGCCATGCGCATGACGTCATCCATCGAGTAGCGGGTGCCGTCATCTTCTACCAACGCCTCGTTGTATGCCTTGATATCAGCTGCCTCTTCGACCTTCTCGAGGGCGGCACTCCTCACGAATTCAGAAAAGGACATGCCGAGGACGCTCGCATAGGACTGGATCCAGTCCTTCTCTCCCTCGTCGAACCTAATGGCGGTCGCACTCATGGCCATGGTTACTCCAATCAACGTAATACGATGTAATACGTCAATTATACCCGTTCGTTTCGGGTACAGTCCCAAAATGTGTATGTATTAGAATTATCTTAACGTTAAATCAATACCTTTCCATTTAAGTTGAATCCGGCTATCCAATATGATGCTGTGCAGTTCCTAGCAATGAAGTTTTTTTGCATTTTGCAGTTGTGGATAGTTGTGGATAGACAGAAGAAACACGAGGATTCGAGAAGGAAAAACAAATACGAAAGCGGTTTCCCCGATTGACTGGAAAACGGAGAAACCGCTGGTAGATGCTGGTGGGCCCTCCGGGATTCGAACCCAGAACCCAGGGATTATGAGTCCCCTGCGCTAACCGTTGCGCCAAGAGCCCTTTTAGTTAGTGGCTGTGATAGTAATGGCGGCTATCCATTTGCATTAGTTTCACACCACGAGGAAGAATACTACCATGCACGCGACGGTCGTTCAACGCACGATCTTGTCGACCAGGAGGATCATGGCGCCGCCTTTGACCTTGTGTGCCTATATGAAAAAAGGCCCCAACTTGCGTTGGAGCCTCATTCAATGCTCGGGTGGAGACGAGGGGGATCGAACCCCTGACCTCTTGACTGCCAGTCAAGCGCTCTCCCAGCTGAGCTACGCCCCCGTGCGAACAAGTACTATACGGGAACTCGGACGGCGATGCAAGGACAATTTTGGAAAAACTTCCCGCGGCGATACCGCCCACCTTCATTATGACCGGATTCACAATCACGATATCCCCGTAGCAGACCTTTTGCCCCGCTATGGTTTTCGCAGCTGCGGTAAGCGGCGTTAAGTCATTGACATATACATAGCAAGGCAAAGATCGGCCGAAGACATTAGGCGATTATATACATTTGTAGGAATTGTGAAGGGGTCATATTCAATAAAAAAGGAGACCCCATTTTAATAAAGTTACAAAATTTGGTGTCACTTTTGGTGTCACCCTTGGTGTTAAAAAGAAAAAGGCCAGAGGCTTAACACCTCTGACCTGTGCTTTAGATGGTGGGCGATACAAGATTCGAACTTGTGACCCCATCCGTGTGAAGGATATGCTCTACCCCTGAGCCAATCGCCCGTCGCCTTTCGGCAAAAGAGATACTATCATAGCCGCGCGTGGTTTACCAAGAACTTTTTGCCCCCGATTTTAAATTCGTGGGCGCTGGCTGCTCTGGCGGAGTCCAAATAAACAGCAAACCCGCAGCTTAACGAGCCCTTACCGCTTGATCCACGAGGTCTCGGGGCGGCAGATGAGTCGTGCTTTGTTGTAGGCCATATCGAGCGTGAGGCAGGTGCGCGCGGCGTAGAAGCCGTCCTCGCGTTGGATGGTCAGCGCCAGTTCGGGCTTGTCGCCGGTTGTGCACAGTGGAAGCAGCAGTTGAATCCGTCCACCGTAGAACTGCGGCACGGCGAGCGTGTAGTTTGCGGCGGCGCGGCGGGCGGCCTCGACGACGGCGCCCTCAAAGGCGCGGCGCAGCAGCAGTGAGTTACCCTCCCCCATCAGGCTGGCGGGGATACGCGTGAGGTTTTCCTCGTCGCCCAGGATGTGGTCGATGTTGGAGCGGATCGGCAAGCGGTAGTCAAAGACCAGCTCGGAGGGGTCCTCGGCAAAGCGCACGCGGCACGGCAGGTACTCAAACGAGACCAGCATGGGGTCGCTTTCCTTAAAAAGGCCCTTCAAAAACCAGCGCTGGCGCGCGTCGGGCCTGGTGTTGGGCTCAAACAGGCCGTAGATGGTCTCGTAACGGCGCGTGTACAGGCCGGTGTTGAACAGGCAACGGTCGTCGTCGAACACCAGCGGCAGGTTGGACGGCGCGGTCTGGTCTACCCCCGCACTTCCGGAATATAGGCATTTTAGCAGCGATCTGAGGTGCCCTCGGGCACCATGCAACAGGGTGCAACGCTCAAAATCTACATTGCAAGAAGTAGGTTCTCCTTGAGCTCGTCTCGTTCGGCCAGAGAACTGGACGCGCTTTTGTCCGGTATGGCGAACATCCTTGGCACAATCCCAACGAGCGACGCGGTAAAGTCGTCATTTCTGACCATTTTACTAACCACCATGGTTAGAAAAATGGTCAGAATATGGGTAGGAGACACGAAAGATCCCCTTCGGCGCGCCGCAGATACAGACCCTGAAGATAACCTCATCGGACGGTCTCTACACAAACCTCGGCCTGCTCCTGTCCGACCAGTGCCTGCACACCGTCAAAGCGGCCGTTTTCGAGGGGACGGACCAGAGTGTGTTCAAGGATCGCCGGGAGTTCTCCGGGTCCCTCATGCGGCAGCTCGACGAGGCCTACGACTACATCGACTTCCACAACCGGACC
This sequence comes from Collinsella sp. AM42-18AC, assembly GCF_003467965.1. Taxonomy (NCBI): domain Bacteria; kingdom Bacillati; phylum Actinomycetota; class Coriobacteriia; order Coriobacteriales; family Coriobacteriaceae; genus Collinsella; species Collinsella sp. AM42-18AC. The sequence goes on along the minus strand of NZ_QSFY01000008.1, from coordinate 102,216 downwards.
CATGCCACTTTCCAAAAGCTGCTGCGCGTCGACACCAGGGACTACCCGGAGGTCGCCGTGCGCGAGGCCTTGCTGAACTCGCTCGTGCACAGGGACTACTCCTTCCGCGCCAGCACGCTGATCAGCGTCTACGACGACAGGATCGAGTTCGTGTCAGTCGGCGGCCTTCTGCCCGGCTTGGAGCTGGAGGATTTGATGATGGGCATCTCTGCCTGCCGGAACTCGCATCTCGCCAACGTCTTCTATCGCCTGCAGCTCATCGAGGCATACGGCACGGGGATGAGGAAGATCATGGGGGCCTACGCGGATGCGGCCTCTCAGCCGCAAATCATGGCCACGAACAACGCATTCAAAATCGTTCTGCCCAACATGAACTTCGCAGCAACGGCAGCGGAAACGCCCGCGTCAAACAGCAAACAGGCGCCCGCTGCTTCCCATTCCCGAGAGGACGAGATCCTGCGGTTCTTGGCAGAGCACCCCTCAATTACCCGAAGGGAAGCGCGGGCGTTGCTCGGGATCGGCCAGTCCACGGCCGGCCGCATACTGAAAGAGATGGTGGATAGGGGGCAAATCGCAACGCACAGCGGGGTCGCACATTGCGATACGAATTGGCGTAACGATGTGTCTCTGAGGCAATTGCCCACTTTGCGTTCCGTCCGGGCGGGCATAACAAAAGCGAGCCGCGACCACTTCCCCTGCTTTGGGAAACATAAAACTTGCTTTTAATCGGTTGCGCGCGAGATTAATTGCGCCTCATCCTTTTTCTCGGGGGCAATCATCGAACTTAAGGTGGCGCATCGGGGCCATGGAATTAAAGAACTTATCGTCAAAGTAGTCGAGTAGAAACTCTGGAAAAGCCGACAACACAAACACCGAACCGTCCTCGCTCCGCATCCTTTTCTCCTCTCGAAAAATCGCATCGACCGTAACCAGCTCCCGATAAGTCCCAAATGAAACCTCATCGAGATCAAGCAGGCATTTGCATCTCAATACGAAGGCAGCGATTGCGTCTTTCCATTGGAGAAGCTCCATGTGCTTCCCCACGTTAACGTTTCCCTCCCCCGAGATCTTTTTATATTGAGCGATTTCAGAGTTGTCAACAAAACAGCCTGAATGCGCCTGGCACTGCCCCGCGCGATAATCGTACAGCGCCTCGACCATCGGGTAGCTTATATAGAGCTTTCCGCTCTCGTGTTCGTTATCGAATGCGAGGAGCATTGCCTCCACAAGGGCATCGGACTCGCATCCAGGCGCATTGTTTTGATGGGAGTCGTAGTCAAAGAAGAGAAAGACCTCATCAACAGAATCCCGCTCCACGCCCTCTAGACATTTTGCAGCAGAAGGCACCGTTTCCCTCAGCACCTCCACAACATCCAGATCGAAGTCCTCCTCTGCAAGCCGTTCGTAGAGCATATAGATGTTCTGCGCCGCTGGCAGACAGATCACCCTCAGGTCATCTCTCCCTTTCAGAAAAAGCTCTTTCATCTTCTCCGCAAAGCGCAGGTCGCGCGACTCCCCTTCAACGATGAAAAGCGTGACCGGGCTAGCCATCGAAAGCACCGGCTTTAAACATCTTCTGGAGGTTATGGGCCAATCTGAGCTCCTTGGGCGTTAGCTTCTCCAGCGAGCGAATCTCCCCCTCCTTGAGAATGAAATAGACATCGGGCCGCATGAGGTCGTTCGTCAAAAGGTCCGTGTTGTGCGTCGTAATGAAAACCTGGACACCCTCGAGGTCCCGCAGCATTTCCACGATCGACCGGGACAATTCAAAGTGATAAAAGGCATCGAATTCATCGATAAAGACCAAGGAAGCCTTGCTCATCTTGATATACCAGTAGTAGTACAGAGCAAGTGACATGGTGCCCGTCGAGGCAACCGACGCAAACGGAACGGTGCCGCCTTCGAACCTGCAATAAAGCTCGGGAACTCCATTCACGTCCACGGATACGAGGTTCAGGGAGATTCCCTGCTGGCGCAAGAATTCTTGGAAGTCCTCCATCTTTCCCTCGCGAATAATGCCCTGGGTAAAGATATCCGAGCCAACCGAAAGCCCCTGATATCCACGCTCATCGAGCGAGTAGAACATCAGCATGTTGTCGACAAAGGAGGTGAAGGCTCTAAACGCCCTGGCAGACGGCTCATCTCGCAGCATTGCATTGCTCTTGACGTATTTGACACGCGACAGCCTGTCGGACTCAGCGGGGAGATCTGTAGAAAGCGAGAGGGACTCGGCGCCCGGCAGGTCAACATGGCCCGTTTGAGCGTCGAACCTGTAGCTCAAGACCTCCACGCCAGCAATACACAGGCTCTCGTATACAAGCGTCTGTGGATCGGTTTTCCCGTAACGGTATACGACCTCGATATTGTCGAAGACAAAATCGTATTGAAACTCTGTGATTGAGCTCTTTGAATCAAGGCACCGGTATGGCGAGTATTTTTTGAGCAGCTTTTCCTTGTCGGTCAGATGCAGAACGATGTCGAATATCGCGAGGGCGAAATTGGACTTTCCGCTGCCATTCGCGCCATAAATGATGCCCTTTGCCTTAACGCCATCCTGAATCACCTGTTGATTGAATGAATAGTTAGCGGGATCGGATAGATCAAATGTAATTCGCTTATCGAAGCACTTGAAATTTGAAACCGAAAACTTCTTGAGCATGGCACAGCTCCTCTGCTTTCTAAGGCTATTTGAAACACAGGATAAAGCAGCTGAGCAAATCGGTCAATTTGCCCGTAATTTTACTACGGGTATTCCGAAGAAAAACTACGGAAGTACGCGATGTGCACCGGACCTGTCCAACCGATTCTGTAGTCCAGTCATATCTTTAGTAATTAAAATTGTCCGTTCAATAGTAGGGGCTAAATTAGGTCGACGTTAATATCGGCCTGTGCCCCATTACAGTCAGAAATGAGCTATTCGATACCCCGTTGATGTATTTCCCCGGTGTCGGATAAGATTCAAGCAAGCCCGAAAGGGCCGCCGATCGGGCGCCCGCGTACGGCCGGCTGCGCTCCATCCTCTTGGAATCCTGCCCGGCGTTCGAGGCCCTGGTGGACCCCTCGGACCCGAGGTGGCTGCGCGTCCTCGCCCGCCTCGGCGGCGCCTGGGGCGTGGCGGACGCGGGGAGGGCGTCGCTCTCCGCGCTCATGCGGGGCGCGGGCGGATCGGCGCGCGCGGACGCCTGGACCGCGATAGCCTCGTCGACCAGGCCCTCCGAGGTCATGGTGAGGGCCGAGAATCCGCAGGTGAGGATGCTTGCGAGGCGCATATCGGAGGCGATGGAGGAGGCGTCGCGCCTCGACGCCGAGATCGCGTCCCTGCTCGAGTCGGACGACACCTACGCGTGCCTGCTGACGATCCCGGGCATCGGGCCGAGGACGGCGTCGGAGCCGACGATAGCGATCGACATATCGTCGTTCCCCGACCACGACCACCTGGCTTCGTACTGCGGCATCGCCCCGAGGAACCGCAGGTCCGGGACCTCGATAGCGTCGGTGGCTGCATCGAGGCGGGGGAACAGGAGGCTGAAGAAGCTGCTCATATTCTCATGCAACTCGCTGACGAGAAGCGCGAACAGGTTCGGCGAGTACTACCGCGCGTGCAGGGGCCGCGGGATGTGCCACGGCGAGGCGCTGAAGGCGGTCGCGAGGAAGAGGCTGAAGGTGATCTACGCGGTCATGCGAGACAAGGCCCCCTACGCGGCCTAGCCCCGCAAAAATGAAAGAGAGCTGCCGCGCCGATGGGCTGGCGCCAGCATGGAGAGAATCTAGGTAGCTCAACGGAGAAAACCGTTGACAAAACTATAGAAACACCCCCTCGTCAATGATTTGTTGTTTAGCAGCAAAAACCCTATGGCGGAGCGCAGATCGTGTTCCGTCATAGGGTTGTCAATTTGCGAAAAAAATATTTGTTAGCTCAGAGAATAGCATCGTTAAATAATCCATCCTCAAGCGTAATCACAAGTACGATCTATCGATATAAAAGCTGAAGTGCCAGTTTTTAAGTTGCGAATCAGCATCCCCGTTGTCATCAACAAACTCGGAGAGTATATCCGCACCCTCAGTAATTGGGCAGCGATCGCCCTCGTATTTCATGGAAGGAAAAGCACCATCTCTGGAACCGGTAGCAAACACAAAACCTGATGGATTGATTGCCCAACAGACGTATGCATCCTTTCCACGGGAAAGCAACAACGATCCGTTGCAACCGTTAGGCAGGAAGCGGTTAAACGCCTCGTCCAAGGACGAATAGGCACCGGATTCCATCCAGCGCTGATTCTCCAAACTTGCAATTGTCCAAAGAAAGGACTTCATCTCTTCCAGATATGTCCAGTCAAACCATATCCCATCTTCATCGAACCCGCTCCTCCCTTTACCCGATTCAAACCGTTTAACTTTAGCGTCAGCGTTGGCTGCGACCGTGTCGACCTCATGCTTAAAATCAGCCAAGTAGGAAGCTTTTTCAGACGGTTTTAAACATTCAAGATACTCATGGGCATTCCATCCGTTGAAATGTCTGATGTATCGAAAGTTTGGAAACAACGCTATTGCGATATTAATAAACTCCTTTGTAGGCAGGTTTTCTTCCAAAACGTTAATACGCATGCGCATCGATTCAAGCAAGGCATAATAGGCAAGCGCGAGAACATAGGGCACGATGAATATTGGGTACCAGATTGAAAGAAATAGCGAGCTTAATTCATCGCCCCAGTCCATAGAGGACCAAGCATTTGAGAGCAGTACCGTTGCTGCGACAAAAACAATGATGCCCAAAAAAGCCCTCATGTTTTCAAATAAGCGTAGATTGGATACATCACGTCTGGATGAAAATAGGGCATAGCCAATACCAAAAAACAAAAAGACTGTTTGAAGAGCAACTTCAAATAGAATCGGGAAACAGACCAAGTTGATATAGAAAGACATTAGTGCGCCAAAGCTGACCTCGGGCACAATCAATTCGTTTTTAATTGAAGTGACCGATGTTGCCTTAGAAGCAATATATATATGGAGGGAAACCCAACAAATACAACCTCAAGAATCGTATCCAGCAAGATGCCTGTATTCCAAAACCCGCATTCAAACGCGATGTATATCAAAAAAGCAGAGTACGTCATAAGAATGAGCGCAGGAATCAGTATTTTGGGATTTAGCGCAAGCTTGATAACAACAGTAAGCGATTTAATAACACTTAATAACTTACCCTTAGCCAGAAGATAAATCGCAAGAAGACCTATCAATATAATTGATGCATATTCACGGTTATCCATTTGCCCGATGAGAGTTGCAGCCACCCATTGGACTCCACTGATGATCAATCGAGCCCCCTCCTTAGCCATGTTTAATCTAGACTTAAGATCTCGCCGAGCATCGCCCCACCTCCGCCGACACCATGGATATCTACACCCACGTGAACATTGACTCCAAGCGCGAGACAGCCGAGACACTGACGAAGGCGATGGCCGCCGCGCAGGCGGAGCCTAATAGTAGCGCCGCTTATTTCAAACGTCATTGGTCCGTTGAGCTTGATGGATACTCATCGGTAAGAGAGCCGAGGCGTCCAAGCCTCATGAAATTGCCGGTCTAACCCTTGGCCAAGTCAGAGACATATCCCAACGCGTCAGGAAGCGACGAGCTCACGGCATCCAGCAGTACGAAGAGTTTGATGCAAGTCTTGCGTCGGACCGGCTTGTACATCATGCCGTGCTGGAGGAAGTTTCGGTTAAGCTCGCCCTCTCGCTCGCGGTTGAAGTCATCTCCCGCCCTGAAGAAGTAGTCCACGGCCTCGCATATGTTGGCGAAGTCGATTATCGAAATGGCCATAGCGGAGAGCTCAGCGTCACTTCCATCTGAAAGCGAACCTTTCAGCTTTTTCAGCTCGCGAGACCAAGACCTTTGTTTATGCTTGCCCCCCTCATCTCGTCTTGGCCCACAGCATGCGCGAAATAGCTCTCGGTCTATGAGCGAGCAAAGCATCATTGCACAGGGCTTATAGTGCCTTTCGCGGAAGAGCTCGACGGCCTCGCGAAAGTCGACTTTCTTGGCAACGCTGCCCTCAAGGCCAGCAATAAGGGCATCAACATCGAGAAATGAGAGGTAGACGGCATCGGCCTCCTCCAGCGACGAGGGACAGCGCGGCGGGGCGTTGTAGGTGAACTGGTCGTTCGTGATTGCCCAGCCATACGAGCCCCAACGCCGCGAATCCTCAAGGATGGCCTCCCAGTCGAGCGAAGCGCCTATCTCCGCTAGCCGCTCCATCAAGGGGACTAGGTTCGAGCACACGGACTCCCGGAACTCGTCAAGGACGCCGAGCTGGGAGCTCAGTAGCGAGCTAATCTGGGCGGCATGGCTAAAGAGGCCTTCGAGGTTTTTGGTGAACTGCTCGGTCATGGCGCGCACGGATTCCTGGATCTGCGCGAGCAATTCGAGGTGCGGGGCGCTCGCGACCCAGATGGCATCCGGCGTGCCAAGAGGAAGCTTCACGATGGCGCCAGGGCGGGCGGCGGCTTTGGCAAGCTTGTAATCGCTAGACTCTGAGCAAACACCGCTCTGTTGTTCATCAGACAAAGTTAGCTCCTAACACACGACATTCGAACGAGCCAAGCTCAGAAAAACAAAGGGGCTCCGAAGATGATACTCCGGAGCTCTGAAACGCTTGTGCCACGCGATTGTTCAAAGGACTTGAGAAACCTCTGACATGCCACTTCTTACACAAGGGCAAGAGCCGAGCCTATTGCATACCGTATTGTTTGAGAAACGAGTTCGTAGCACCTTCGGCCGCCGCCGTAATGATTGCGGAAGGAATCGTCCCAACGGTCTCGGCAACGAGAGACAGCCTCCACGGTCCCCGCCAATGCAAACTAAGGTCAAGAGCCATCGCCGCCTCGTTTATTAATAAAGCCGCTTACAATCGTAACGAACGCTTGTGCGATAATACTAGCAATGAAATGAGCACCTCCTCCAGCAACACCACGGAAAAGAGAGCACATATGAAACGATTAGACGAAGAGCCCACATGCGAGCTCGCCAGGGAATTGCTAAAAAACGACCAACTCGGTCGCCGCGAAATTGTCGCTCAATTTATCCATCTACTTTACAGCGTGAACGGGCCCTATTCTATTTTCATAGACGCCCCTTGGGGAACAGGCAAAACCTTCTTCGTCAAGCAAATCATCGAAACCTTGCGCTTCGGAAACCCGCACATCGACGCAAATGCCCCATCGGACACATCGATTTTCGACAGCAATCTCATAACCAAGATGAATGAAGATCCTTTTCTGCCAATATACTTCAATGCCTGGGAAAACGACCATTTCAACGACCCGATTGCCCCATTATTGGCAACCATAGCAACTATGGCCGACAAGACAAAGGTTAATCAGGAGAGAAACGTTTCCGATATCGCAGCAGGGGCAATAGAGTGCGCTTTGTCTTTAAAGGGCCTGAATGCAGGAAAGCTCCTCGAGGCAATCAGCGGGAGCGATTTCCTTGAAGCGTTCAGAAAGAGGCAGGAGCTGAGGGCAAAAACCGAGGAACTCGTGTCAGCGCTTCTGCCGGAAGTCGCCAACAAGGCTGTGCTCTTCATAGACGAGCTCGACAGGTGTCGGCCGGAATTCGCCATGCAGCTACTCGAGCAAACAAAGTCTCTTTTCCTTCAAGATAACATCGTGGTCGGTTAATCAACGGACAGAACGCAACTTGCCTACTCACTCCAAGGGGTCTATGGCCAGAATTACGACTGTCAGCGATACCTTCAACGCTTCTGCGACTACCGATTCGATTTGCCCCGAATCAATCCAATTACGTACCTCGAAGCGAAGCGAGTCGACATCCATAGCGGATACTGTTTCACGAAAATATCCCGACGGTTTATTGAGCAAAACAGAGGAAGCCTTCGCGATTGCAACCGATTCATCGACAAGCTCAAACAAGGTGCGACCTACATAAGGAACGACGCCGACTGCCAAGGGGACTGGCCAATCGCGTTCTCAAGGAATGCGCTTTTGCCGACCTTCCTAGCAATGGCGGAATACGCGCCCGAACAATGGGAGCAGGTCAAAACCGGAAAATGCTTCGATCGTGTATTTGAGTTCGCAAAAGAGAACGACAAATTCATGGAGTATCTAGACCGCGCCATACAAGGAGAGCGCAAATACATCGAGAAAGGTGCTGAGCCGACTGATGGCATTCGAAAATCATACATCGAAGACTTATGCGCGGAAATCTTCCTCGACAACTATGATGACCCGAGGCTTAAACGAAGCAGAGAGATACTTAGTATATGGGGTTCGCTCGACAAGAAGACGCTGCGAACCTTGACATTCCCCGAGAACGTTATCGCGGAAATAGACAATTAAACAGCGCCTTGCACGAATACGTTCAGTACGACCCACCAGCACGCGCATGGGCACGACACGGGAGATGTTACAGTAAGGAACTACTCGCTCATTGTCTCCCAAGGCGTGCGGTGAAGCATTTTGCGAAACAATCACTAATCTCGCCAGAACCATGGGAGGATGAAGGTTAAACCGGAGATAACAAGGGCCGGATATTCCCGGCCACACCTCATTCCGCAAGCTCCGATTCGGCCATCTTCCAAAAAACATCGCCAAGCTCGGTGAGCTTTCTGGCCTTGATAACGTTTCCGAGATTTGTGGGAATGACCGTAGTTGCAATCAAGCGCTGTGTCGTCGGAATATCAATCACGTCAACCTCACCGGTGGCACGCTGCACGGGCCCAGAGAACATCACACCAAGGAACTTGAACCTTTGCATCCCGAAGGTAAGGACTCCATCCTCGACATAAGGCCCATTGTCAAGCAGAAAAACAGGCGAGCCACTCGAACCCGGAAAGCAGGCACAGTCAATCAGAAAAATCGACTGCCCATTGTAATCGTATCGTGGATGCGTTGCGGTCATGCCTTTTCGCATAAGTGGGGCATTGTGAACCTCGTCAATCAACCCGATTGGATAACCAATCATAATTACGTTTTCAAAAGGACTCAACTTATCAAGCTGCGCCTGCGACGGGATGATGCTTTCGTCGAGCGCAACATGGTGCGCTTCAGAATCGTGCCGCAACATAAGGTCGAAAACGCTTTGGAGCGGAAGAGCGCATAAGTCGATAGAGTCATCCGGGTGCTTGACCCAGACCGCTTCGCCACCATCAACGGTGATGCAGAACGATCGCCTCTCGTCGATACCGTTCTCGGTATGAACGTAAGGAATCGCAAGGCGCGTCTTCGAGGCACCGCAAACAACGTGCTTGTTGGTAATAAGTACCGGAAGCGAACGATTCCCTTTGGAATACGTAAAGATGAAACCGGTTCCCTGGGATAAACCTCCGCCTTCAAGCTCGCACCGCACCTGCACCGTAACATACATGAGCTTCTCAGCTAAATCCACCATGCCCTCCTTGCTAAATGTTATGCCATTGTCGTTGCATTGAAATACCACGTCGGCGCGATACACCGGTGTCGCATTAAATGCAACAAACTCCGAATCCCGCCGAAAACCACACAGAAGCCAAGAGTGAACCGCACCCCATTTCTTGAACCTAAATTTTTATTCTAGCCGCAATACTAACTGCAACCAACAAGACTTGCTGCAACAGTTGCGCTTGGTCTTGAAGTCCCTCGTACGTCCAATGCCGTACGTGAAAGCCTTCTGGCTTGAGCATGCGGCACGATTGCACGAACGGCCTTCCTTCCCCCATGGTTGCCGATTGCCACACCTGCAAGCCGCAAAAGAAAGGAAGGAAGGCCATGGCGCAACCATACAGGCAATTGACGTTTTTGGACAGGCAGAGGATCGAGGAGGGGCTCGACCGGGCGGATTTGCTCCGCGAGATAGCGCGAACGATCTCGCGCGACGTCTCCACCATGTCTCGCGAGGTGAAAGGGTGGATTGGCGACCATTTTTAGGACATTTTTCTCAGAGACTAAGGCCTGCCTTCCGGAACTCGACCGGGCTCATGTATCCCGGCGTCGAGTGCATCCGCTCCTTGTTGTGCCACCACACGTAGTCGTTCAACTTCAACTGGAGATCGCGCAGGCTCGCGAACTGCTCCCGGCACAGGAACTCAGCTTTCAACGTCTTGTTGGCAGACTCGTCGACGGCGCTGTCGAAAGGGCAGCCCATCTTCGAGAGCAGCCTGGTTCTGCCGAAGACCTTAAAGGGCTCGTCGAGCGTCGCGTTGTCGAATTCCGACCCCCTGCCTACCTCGACTTCCCCCACGAGCACCACATGAGGCTGCCCTCGACAGTATCTGCATGGCTCGCAATAAGCTTGGCGACCGCCGCCGCTTTTGTCGCGGCTGGACTTTATGCCAGGCAAAAGAAAAGCCGCCGTTAAAGAACGGCGGCTTTGACTCTCGCATATTTAAGAGCGACTAGAGTGTCTTGAGGTACTCCCCCAGCTCCTCCTCCCAGTCGGGCATGCGGAAGCCGACCGACTCGAGCCTGGACAGGTCGAGCGCGGAGTGGGCCGGACGCGGGGCGATGGGGCCGGCGGCGCGGGCGTAGTAGTCAGCGGTCGACACCGGAACGACCTTTCCGTCGTTGCCGTTGGCTGCCTCGAAGACAGCGCGGGCGATGTCGGCCCAGCTCTTCACGGCGCCCGAGCCAGTGCATCCGTAGGTGCCGTAGGGGGCCTTCGCGTCCAGCACGTGGAAGATGGCCGCGGCCATGTCGCGCGTGAAGGTCAGGATCTCGTTCACGCGCTTCTACACCGTCGAGCCTCACCATGCAGCCGAGACGGACTGAAGACCGTGAGCACAGCGAAGAAGACGCGACTGGCTCATCCTTAAATCTATCCAATAAAATGAAATCAGATGCAGCCCACTCCAAAGACAGCTTCGAAGTCCTTGATTTAGCTACAGCTTTACTGTCACTTACGGCACCTAAGCTAGCATCAGCCCCTACCCGTTGCCTTGTTAATTTTCCTATACATCTTGGAAACATGGCCGCTAATGGGGTCATTCGGAAATGCCTTCTGAGCTCTTGCCACATATGAAAGATAGTTTCCGTAGCAGCTTGGGTCCGAAGCACCTCGCTTGTCACTCGATCTGCTCCCCTTCGGAGAGTAATGCTCATACAATGCGCTTACGCGTTTCTTACTCGGATGCTTGTCCGGATTGTCAGCCAGCCTGCCGATTGATTTAGCAGCACGATAAAACCTGCTGTAAAACCTGCCGACCGTAGATTGGCGAATTCGGACATCTTTACCGTCAAAATCAAATCCCAAAAACGAAACATGATTTCCAGCATGATGCGCGGTTCGCACAACTTCCATTTCTCCTGCGAGCAATGCATCAAATGAAAGTTGCTCGACCTTCCCATCGTTTACACGGTGGATTTTGGTTTTTTCATCTTGTAGTTCAACTGCAGGAACTCCCTGTGCCAAAGCAAGAGCTTTGCTTGCTGTTTTGAGATCCTTGGCTGGGACGACAATGATTAAATCATCGCAATATCGTATATACCTGCCATTTACGCTGGCAACACACGCGTTAATCTGGGCATCGATATCAAACATATACATATTCGCCAACACGCCACTTGTTGCCAGTCCTTGGGGAATGCCCCTCGCATCATGCCTTTCTTTCCAGGGCACAACAATCGAAGAATCCTTGCAAGCCGAAAACTCCGCAGGTGTCAAGATGCGCGGTAGCCTGTTAAGGCTCCTTAACGCCTTGAATCGAACTTTGGACGCAGAATTGCCAAACGTGAACGGGTCGTCTGGCTGAAGATCAATCCAGCAAAGCCCGTTCCTTCTCGCCAAATCGCCAACAGGCCAATAGCAGTAATGCAATACTGTTTTTCAGGACTTGGTAATGGTCCGGTGGAAGCATGCCCTCGTTAAAGAACCCTCTAACGGCCTTGCGTATGTAACTATGATCGAGGTTATCGAAAAAATGGGTGAAGTCTCCCGTGATAACTAGCGAATCCCCCTGCCTGCGAATGGCATCGATTGCATCTGCAGCAACAGAGTAATTAGTGAGGTGAAATCCGCTTCGATAAGCTGCAGCAACGCCGCCGATGCCCGTTTCTAAGGCACGACGGTCATATAACTTGCCCCATTGCAGCGCATAATACTGAAAAATCCTGTGATCCAAGTGAGATGCATATGCGATACCTCTCGTCTTCAGGGTTTTCTTGCCGTCCCAGAATCTCACATGGCAAAGCTTATTCGCAATTAAGGGAAGAAATGCGTGACGCTGAATAAAATCTGCATCACAAACCCTCGCCTCGACATCCTTGAATGCAACACGGTAATCGAAATGCGCGTAGCTCTTCTTTGTCGCATACCCTGGAATACGAGACGGGTCGAAATCGTTCACGGGCTCACCGCCTTTAATCAACCTGCTCGGTATATAGGAGCGGCTCACCCAAACCGAGCAGGCTAACATGAGGTGAAGCGAGTTCACCAACGCAATGCGGCCGCCCATTCCAATGCTTGCCTATGGCATACTAGATGGAGATGCGGAGATAACCGATATGATCATCAGCGCCCTTGCCCAGCTATGCGCAGGCAACGTCGGCATCAATAGTGCGAACGTCGGAATTTCGTCGTTTGCGCTATTGACGGCGATAACGCACCTTTACGCCAATGCGTAAAGCAATTTATTTGCACCCGAAATGCTATCTTGAATCACGCGATCGCATCAGATCAGAAATATAGCCTACCTGAAAGAGAGTTATCGAAACTTACATTGGCATCAGATGCTTGAGGCCTTAGTGTCAACAAATACAGAGCAGCTGCCCACAGCCTAGCGGCGACATCCCGGTCTCGGACGATCTAACGCTGCCCGAGACCTTCCTCTTATCAAAGCGCCACCGTAAGACGCATGGCTATATCATAAAATGGCACGTATAAACCTCCGTTGATCGAAAGAAAGTCGAGCATATGTCAAGAGTTGACGAAGTTAGAGCAGAGCTGGGCGAGGACAACGTCAACGAGCTTATGGACGCCTACTACACCTCTGGCCTCTCACTGAATGATCTGAGGGAGCTCTATGACCTCCCGAAGAGCTTCACAGACAAGAAGATCGTTGAGCTGTTCCCTATGATCGAGCTGGACGATGGCTGCCCCCTTTGCGGCGGTGCGCTCTTTGCGCCTAGAATCAGCAGGGGCATCAAGGACGTCTCGGCGGACTCGTACTATAAGGATCAGGTCTTCTGCCCAAATTGCGGTAAAACTAGACAGCAAGCAATGCGAGAGCTCGAAGAGTTTGAGCGGAAGTACAGGCTGCGTCGTGCATTCTCAATTGAGCCGAAAGAGTTCGAATGGGCCAAGCGCAATCCTGATAGCCTCACGAGCACAGTATTCGAGGTCCTGATCGAAGTAAGAGGCGGGGGTGGCAATACCTACCTTGGGCCCATCGCAGACCAACCGCTCTTGTTTGGCTTCATCGACGCCTGTAAGGCGCTCAGGGGCGAGGGGTACATTCAACCAACCGCAGCATTCGACAAATGGTTGAGCGGGTTTGAGGAAGAGGAAGACGGCTTCAGCTTCTATTGGTACAAGGTGCCCTTTGCAATCAAGTTGAAAGGCTACACTGCCCACGAGAGAAACCCCATCATCGTCGAAGGTGATCGCGAATACGTCGCGCTTGGTCAGGGTGAGCGCGAGTACTGGCTGCGAACCGCAAAAGGTCTCGTTCTAGCCTACCTCGATGTCCAGCTTGACGATGCGTGCTACGAGTATGAGGGGCCGAAGCGCGAAGAGTTTGAAACTCTGCTCGACACCATGCTCCTAGAATACTCGCCCGCACAGATCACCTCGCTCATCTGGAACGCGATGGCGACTGCCGAAAAGCACGCAGAGGAGGGTCCTGCCTACAAAAGAACAGGCAATTGGGCAATGGGTGTCGTCCTCAATCGTGCCAAGAAGGCTCTCTCCGAGCATTGGGATTTGCATCCGAACTTCCCCTCAAGGACGGTTGAGGACACCGAGTTCGAGTGGAACTTCTTCGACGTCCATGTACCCATAGGCGAAACTTGGATGTACAGGAGCGTCCCCGAGGTCACGGGCGGCTGCATAGAAATCAAACATGCAAAGATGCCGAAAGGTGCCGATGCCGCAACAGCGGCCATGATAGCGAAAGCCCGAGAGATCGCTTGGAGAATCGGAACGGGCGAACCCGATTACCTCTCGTACGACGAGACCGACCGGTTCATCAAGCGGTACGAATAACGAAAAAAGAACGACGGTATGAAGTGACTAGCGCACAGCAATTCGCGTGCCACGAACAAGTACTTGATGAAAGCGGCTACCTCCAACGCTCCCGTTAAAAAGGAACAACCCCTGAAAAGACCCTAGGGGGACAAGGATCAGGCATGGCTTCAACAGCTCGGGGCGCCACTGTCCCGCGCCTCAAACAAGTAAATTTGCCGGAGAGAGCCCTCCGACTTCTTCGGGTTGATATTGCTCGCATAAACGTCGGCAAGCCGCGTATACTAACAATATCCGACCCCCTCCTGAGCGCCGTCGCGGTGCCCGCGCTTGACCTGGCCAAGCACCTCGGGGTCGAAGTCGTGGCGGTCGCGCGGCGGATATGCCACGCGGGGCAGCGCATGCACAGACAGCGAAGCCGAATCCCGCGTTGAACATCTCTTCAATCTTTGGCACGGATAGATACGGGAGAAGTCTCCAGCATCCTCTACGATTTCTCCGAGACGCTTCTGATATCGTCTTCGTTGATATCAGAATGTGCCGAGATGAACCTCCTCTGATGAACCCCAATGCGGCGGTTTCCATTACTTGCTGGTGGCTGGCATGGCTGCGACACGAAATGATTCGATGGCCTCCTCTATTGCATTGGGGTTCATCACCTTGAGCTCGCCGCTGGAGCGCATCTCGCTGATCTCTTCCGAAAGATCATCAATAGCGTAATCCAGGGAATTCGATATTCGAATCTATATCTCTCGGTAAAGCGAGGAAAGGCGCTCCGTTCCTTTATTTTCTTGCGAGTAGAATCGGCATCTTCCATTCCACCTTGGCAACCTGCCGTTTTCATTTGAATCCGGCAGGAGGAAGAAGCGCTCTTTTACGATGCCATTCTCGAGGCTAATGTAGCAGGTCGCTGAATTTTCGAAAGCTCTGTTATGGACGATCTCGTTTCTCAGTTCTTCTAAGTACACGGCTTCGGGAAAGTCGTTGCATATATGGCCTTCGTCGCCAGAGTGCGAACTCTTTGACCTGAATTTGGAATATAGGGCCGACTTGTCTGATCGGATTTTCTTGAAGGATTCGAATCGATTGGGAATCCGGTCCAGCTCAAATAGCAGATGGCTGAGAATATCCAATGAAGAATTCAGCCAAATTATGAACGACTCCACTTCTCTCATCATTGAATGAGACTTTGGAGAGGATACCTTGAATACTCCGTCCGAGATGTTTCCAATGGGCTCGATTTCCCCTAGTGCGCAGAATGCCATCCTCAGTGAGCCCACGGCCTGATCGTACGTTTTGCCAAAGCTTTCGGATAAATACCTTAGATCGTCTAAATAGATGAGCCTTCGCGCCTCCTCGAATGAGAAGCGTTTGGCGTAACCAGCGAACGAATCTCTATCGAAAGTCATTTCGGGACTGAAGCCGCCCTCTGATATTGCAATCGGACAGAAGTGGATGATGGAATAGTACGTCGATTGGTTTCCGAACAATCTTTCGATGATGAGATTGTCGAGGTCGATCAATCTCGAATGGATTTGCTCCTGAATGCTGTCAAAGGAATCGTATAAAAGATCTTGCGACGGCAGGCTGTACACATAGAAGCCATCAGGTTCATCGTCCAAAGTCCCTTTTGATACTGTTCCTAGTTCAGAATAATATGTAATTAATGGTCTATCCATCGTATTAGAGGGGTTGCTGGCGTTCAATTCCATGACTTGTTCTCCTCGTGTGAAAATGCGATTGCTGGGAGAAAAATAGTGTAATGAGTATTTGCGCGTTTCCGTACCGTGAATATTGCGGGACAGTACCGGCGGTATCGTGAATCGGTACCGCCGGTGTCCGTTCAGTACCGTCAGCCGTATATGTCGCGCATGTTGACGTCCCCCGTCTCCAGCCAGACGGTGCCGTGCACGATCCTGTCCATGATCGCCTCGGCGTGAAGCCCGCCGCCCAGCCTGGCGTGCCTGTTCTTCGGCCTGTACTGTGTACAAAAGACGGTCGAGGACGAACCGTAGCTCAGCTCCATGAGCTCGAGGAACATCGCCCTGAACAGGCTGTCTGGCTTGTTCAGCAGCCACTCGTCGATCACGAGCAGGCCGTACCTGCCGAACTTCCTGAGCAGTATCTCTCGTGGTGCGGGTTCGCCAGTGGCTCGTCAGCGTACAGGCGCCACCTTCAATCAATCGCGCCCCGCCGCGAAAAGCGGGAAGCCGCCTCGAAGGACGGCTCCCCAGTGCCCCATGCGGCGAAGGATGACCGCACGGCTATGTTCCTAGATGTGTCGCCATGAGAAGGGCCGCCCTCCGAGACGGCCCTTGGCGCTACGTTTGGGCTACAACCCGATGAATGCCCTGAGTCCAGGGTGAGAGAGCGCCATCATCGCAGCCATGATGGCCACGAGGATGACGTCTGCGGCGATCAGGCAGTTCCTCGTCCATTTTCCCAGCTCGACATTCCGATGGTTGAAGGACATCTTCCAGATGAACACGAGGAGGATGCACACTGTGTTGATGAGGACGAATCCGACCAGCGCGGTCAGGAACACGAGGGCCTTCATGCCGCTGTCGATGCCGACGCGGCCATCGCAGACGTGGAGAAGCCGACGCCGCCGTTGAACGCGAGTACGACCGCGGCGAAGACGCCGAGAATCGCGATGTACTCCATCCTCGTCTTGTCGAGGCGCTCGTCGAACTCCCTTTCCAGCTCCGCGCGTTTCTGGTCCGCCACGTCCCTTTCCGCTTTCACTTCGGCGATTGCCGCTTTGAATGCGCGCATGGCCTGCTGCTGTTCGATATCGTGGCTCAGCCTCGTCTTTTCCAGGTCGATGTGGTCGGCGAGTTTGAGGACACTTTTTGCCTGGTTACAAAGTCCCTGCTTCGTCAGGTGCCCATGGATAATGCGAATGTTCTCGGCGAGGCAATTGACCGAATAGGGGACCCCTTCGTCCAGGTCCCCAGAGGAATGCCCGAGTGCGTTGAACACCAGGTCGCAGATGTCGGCATATCTATGGCGATAGGGCTCGCTCCCCCCATATAGCTTTGCGAAGAAGTTCGAGGCTCGGCGGATGTCCTCTTGAGAGAGCACCGCGGCATCATCCGTGCTGGCGAGGGATTCGAGCATGTCGCGCAGAGCCTTGCGTTTCTCTACGTCGTCGCTGCCTGCGTTTATTGGGGGAACTTTCAGGGGCGGCTTCGAAAGAGTCCCAATTTTGCTGGTGAGCAGAGAGAGAGGACCCTTCCGAAGTTTTCGGCCGCCTTTGCATAGTCTTGCTCGGTCACTCAGAGACCTCGCTAGCGCACTGCATGATCAGCTCATTTGGGATGATTCCTTTGTGTAGGCGCTTCTGATTGAAGATGATGTCCCACGGGGACCCCTCGGCGTGTGAGATCCTGACGAGCTCCCATGGGGATTTCTCGGCGAGCGTGTCCACCCCCGCATCCAGGAACGGGCGGATGGAATCATTTATCTCGGTGTCGAACTCGCGTTTTATCGGGAAGCCGCCGCAGTCAGAGAACTCAACGTAGACATCTCTGATGACAGGGCCGTAGGGCCATGCCTCAAACTGGTCGGCGAATAGCAGCTCACCGGTCTCGCTCGCGTATATGACTTGCAGGAAGTAGAGGATCTTCTGGAGCTGAAGATTGCTGATGGGCGTGCCGTGGCGATATCGCCTGTTGACAGCATACTCGGCGATTTCCATCGCGCTGCACACTGTCCCAATTTGGACTTTCATCTGTTTCCTCCTTTTTCAAATCATACCAGTGATTTACTTCCTATCTGCGCTTATCGTGATAAAAGCATCTCAGCTCGTCCGGACAATAAACGGACGGCCCCTCCAGCGGTGACTTCTGTCTCGGACGCGCCACTAGTCTTCAACGGCCTCAGCACCAGGACGACCGACACGAGCGGCAGGAACGCCGCAAGTGCAAGCGTCGTGACCGCAATGCCCAACGCCCATTTCGCGTCTTCCCCTTCACTCCACCTCCTTCCGCTCGAACCTGCAGGAGCGCGCCAACCGCGGGCTCAAGCGCCGCAGCCGCGCGGTGCAGGCGTTCCTTGGCGGGGGAAGTCGCCCATCGGGATGATAGGCGCCGTGTACGCCGAGACGAACGAGGAATGGGCCGGCCGCCGCCGGTCCGTCGACGACTCCATCGGCAGGGCCGAAGAGGGCGCCAAGGCCAACGCGCCCGAGCCCGCCTGCGAGGGCACCGCCGCGGAGCACGCGGTCGGAATCATCGCGCTCGGCGTGGCCGAAAACCCGATTCTCGGCAAGAAGGCGGCTTGACATTGATCAGAATGACGGCATTCCAGGTGAATCTCGGTTTCTCGGGCAGCCTGCAGCCACCCTCGAGAACCGAGCTCTACGCCAACTCTGCCGCCCGCAGTGATCTGCAGGGCTCGCAATAAGCTTGGCGACCGCCGCCGTTTTTGTCGCGGCTGGACTTTATGCCAGGCAAAAGAAAAGCCGCCGTTAAGAAACGGCGGCTTTGACTCTCGCATATTTAAGAGCGACTAGAGTGTCTTGAGGTACTCCCCCAGCTCCTCCTCCCAGTCGGGCATGCGGAAGCCGACCGACTCGAGCCTGGACAGGTCGAGCGCGGAGTGGACCGGGCGCGGGGCGATGGGGCCGGCGGCATTTGCGTAGTAGTCGGTGGTGCTGACGGGGACCACCTTGTCCCCGTTGCCGTTGGCGGCCTCGAAGACGGCGCGGGCGATGTCGGCCCAGGACTTGACGGCGCCGGAGCCGGTGCAGCCGTAGGTGCCGTAGGGGGCCTTCGCGTCCAGCACGTGGAAGATGGCCGCTGCCATGTCGCGCGTGAAGGTCAGGCGGCCCAGCTGGTCGTCGACCACGGTGACCTGCTCGAGCCCGTCCTCGGGGTCGGCGACTCGGTCGGACAGCGCCTTCATCGTCTTGACGAAGTTGTGCCCCTCGCCGATGACCCAGGAGCTGCGCATGATGTAGTGGCGCGGGCAGCCGGCCACGGCGATGTCTCCGGCGGCCTTGGTCTGGCCGTAGACGGACAGCGGGCTGAAGGGCTCGCCCTCGTCGTGGACCTCGGCGGTGCCGTCGAAGACGTAGTCGGAGGACACGTGCACGAGCGTGATGCCGTGCCCGGCGCAGGTGCGGGCGAGAAGGGCCGGACCGGTGGCGTTGGCCTTCCATGCGGTCGCGCGGCCCTCGGGGGTCTCGGCCCTGTCCACCGCCGTGTAGGCGCCGCAGTTGATGACGGTGCCGTAGAGCGACCAGTCGTACTGTGCGTAGGCGTCCGGGTCGGACATGTCGAAGGTGTCGATGTCGCAGAAGTCGAAGTCCTTGGCGACGCCGCGCTCCTCGGCGAGCTTGCGGACCGCACGGCCCAGCTGGCCGTTGCAGCCGGTGACGAGGGTCCTCTTGGGCGCCATGGGGACGACGTCCTTGAGCATCGGGTGGTTGAGGTCGGCCTCGGAGACGGTGGCCTGGTCCAGCGGGATCGGCCACTCGATGGCGAGCTCGGGGTCGGCGAGGTTCACGAAGGTGTAGGTCCTCTTGAGCTCCAGCGACCAGTGGGCGTCCACCAGGTAGGTGTAGGCGGTGCCGTCCTCCAGGGCCTGGAAGGAGTTGCCCACGCCGCGCGGGACGTAGATGGCCCTGGACGGGTCGAGCGTGCAGGTGAACACCTTCCCGTAGGTGGCGCTGCCCTCGCGCAGGTCGACCCATGCGCCGAAGACCGAGCCGCGGGCCACGGAGATGAACTTGTCCCAGGGCTCCGCGTGGATGCCGCGGGTGACGCCGCGGCTGTCGTTGTAGGAGATGTTGTTCTGGACGACCTTGAGATCGGGGATGCCGAGCGCGCACATCTTGGCGCGCTGCCAGTTCTCCTTGAACCAGCCGCGCGAGTCGCCGTGGACGGCCAGGTCGACGACCTTGAGGCCCTCGATGCCGGTCTCCGCGACCTTCAGGTCCTTCTCGAATGCGATGTCTGCCATGTCTCTGCTCTCCTTACTGCCCCTGCGCGCGGTAGCGGGCCTCGGTGGCCTCCTTGGCCGGGCGCCACCAGGCCTCGTTGGCGACGTACCAGTCGATGGTGGCCCTGAGGCCCTCGGCGAAGTCGGTGTGCGCCGGCCTCCAGCCGAGCTCGGTCTGCAGCTTGGTGGAGTCGATGGCGTAGCGGCGGTCGTGGCCGGGGCGGTCGGCGACCCAGTCGAAGTCCTCGGGGTCGCGTCCCATGGCCGCAAGGATCATGCGCAGCACGGTGATGTTGTTCTTCTCCCCGTCGGCGCCGATGAGGTAGGTCTCCCCCGTGCGGCCCTTGGTCAGGATGTCCCAGACGGCCGAGGAGTGGTCCTCGGTGTGGATCCAGTCGCGGACGTTCTCGCCGCGGCCGTAGAGCTTGGGGCGCACGCCGTCGACGATGTTGGTGATCTGGCGCGGGATGAACTTCTCCACGTGCTGGTAGGGGCCGTAGTTGTTGGAGCAGTTGGAGATGGTCGTGCGCAGCCCGTAGGTGCGGGTCCAGGCGCGCACGAGCATGTCGGAGGAAGCCTTGGTGCTCGAGTACGGCGAAGAGGGCTTGTACGGCGTCTCCTCGGTGAACTTCGCCGGGTCTCCGAGCGCAAGGTCGCCGTAGACCTCGTCGGTGGAGACGTGGTGGTAGCGGATACCGTACTTCCTCACGGCCTCCAGCAGGCGGAAGGTGCCCTCGACGTTGGTGCGCAGGAAGGGCTCCGGGTCGGCGATGGAGTTGTCGTTGTGGCTCTCGGCGACGTAGTGCACGATCGCGTCGTGGCCCGGCACGATCTTATCCAGCAGCTCGGAGTCGCAGATGTCGCCCACCACGAGCTCGACGCGGTCGGCGGGAAGGCCC
>NZ_QSFY01000008.1:0-81192 GCF_003467965.1 Collinsella sp. AM42-18AC | reverse complement strand
CGTAGACCTCGTCGGTGGAGACGTGGTGGTAGCGGATACCGTACTTCCTCACGGCCTCCAGCAGGCGGAAGGTGCCCTCGACGTTGGTGCGCAGGAAGGGCTCCGGGTCGGCGATGGAGTTGTCGTTGTGGCTCTCGGCGACGTAGTGCACGATCGCGTCGTGGCCCGGCACGATCTTATCCAGCAGCTCGGAGTCGCAGATGTCGCCCACCACGAGCTCGACGCGGTCGGCGGGAAGGCCCGCGATGTTCTCGGGGTTGCCGGCGTAGGTCAGCTTGTCCAGGACGGTGACGTGCACGTCGGGGTGGTTGTTCACGACGTGGTGCACGAAGTTGCTGCCGATGAAGCCGCAGCCGCCCGTGACGATGATGTTCCTGGGCTCGAAGAGCTCTTCAGACATATCTGTATCTCCCATTGAATCATTTAGTACTCGCGCGGGCTGTTGACGATCTCGCCGGCGGCGACCTTCTTCAGGTGCTGGCCGTAGACCGACTTGCCGTAGGCCGCGGCCGCCTCCTCCAGCCGCGCCGTGTCGATCCAGCCGTTCTCCCAGGCGATCTCCTCGGGCACCGAGACCGGTAGGTCCTGGGAGTGCTCGACGGCGCGGACGAACTCCGCCGCCTCGTGGAGCGACTCCATGGTGCCGGTGTCCAGCCACGCGTAGCCGCGGCCGAGGGTCACCACGGAGAGCGTCCCCTCCTCCAGATACATCTGGTTGAGCGTGGTGATCTCCAGCTCGCCGCGTGCGGAGGGCTTCACCTCGGCGGCGCGGGAGGACACGTCGCCCGGGTAGAAGTACAGGCCGGTGACGGCGTAGGAGCTCTTGGGCTCGGCGGGCTTCTCCTCGATGGAGACGGCCCTACCCTCACCGTCGAACTCCACGACGCCGAAGCGCTCGGGGTCGTCCACGTGGTAGCCGAAGACCGTGGCGCGGCCCGACTCGGCGTTCTGGACGGCGCGCGTCAGGTGGCGCGACAGGCCGTTGCCGTAGAAGATGTTGTCGCCCAGCACGAGCGCGCAGGGCTCGCCGCCGATGAACTCCTCGCCGATGGTGAAGGCCTGCGCCAGGCCGTCCGGCGAGGGCTGCTCGGCGTAGGAGAGGTTCACGCCGAAGCGCGAGCCGTCGCCCAGCAGGCGCTGGAAGTTGGGCAGGTCGGTCGGCGTGGAGATGACCAGGATGTCCTTGATGCCCGCCAGCATGAGCGTGGACAGCGGGTAGTAGATCATGGGCTTGTCGTAGACCGGCAGCAGCTGCTTGGAGGTCACGAGAGTGAGCGGGTACAGTCGCGTGCCGGACCCGCCCGCGAGGATGATGCCTTTCATTTAATCTGTCCTCTACAATCGAAATGCGCTTTAGATCGAGTGATAAATAAGACTTGGGTATCCTATTTTGCTAAACCCCCTCATTCTTAACGAAATAGGCAAGGTAATGACTGCGGAATATGGCTACCTGAATTGCCCCTTCCATTTTTCAATGCTCGACCAAGGGAGATTGATTCCGGTTATTTCAGGTTGGTTAATCCAATCAGCCATTTTGAGTAAAAAGTCATCTTCTCGTTCGAAAACAGGAAGTCCGGTATCTTCACCGATGATCGCGTGCCAAATGTTGGTAATGGACTCACTTTGCTTCAACGC
The DNA here is from genome assembly GCF_003467965.1 of Collinsella sp. AM42-18AC. NCBI lineage: Bacteria > Bacillati > Actinomycetota > Coriobacteriia > Coriobacteriales > Coriobacteriaceae > Collinsella > Collinsella sp. AM42-18AC. Next base: position 79,557 of record NZ_QSFY01000008.1, on the reverse strand, counting down.
TATGAAAAGCGCCAGTATCGAAAATCAATTTATAATCCCACAATGATGTGAATTCGTTCGGGCAAATAACGACCGCAAAGTGATACAAGCGAATAAGATCCGGCAAGAGTTAGCGCCCAAACAGCAAATGTCGAAACACCAAGTGGAATGACGAATAATCCAAGCAGTTTCCAAACGGCCTTGAGAACAAGTATATGGCAGAGGTAGATTCCAAAAGAGGCGTTCCCAAGGTCAACAAGCAAAGTAGAAGATAATCGCGACTTGAATGATCCCGGAACCGCCATAAGAAGCGCGATCACAGCTAAAGAGGTCGCGGCAGAACCGAGCTTAAGCTGAGTTGTGGCCATATTGAAATCGCCAGTCAAATACCACCAGAAGCCTGCGACCTCCTGAATTATTAAAAATATAAAGAGCACTGCAACAAGCTGAGTGGTTCGTCCTTCAATGAGCGCAGCCCAACGCCTCCAGTCGAGACCGAAAACATAAAAGATGAGCCACATGGGGCAGAAAACCTGTATAAGAGGCAATGCGATACCGGCAACGGCAGCGAGCTCCCTTAGAAGCAAGCAAGCCGGTGTCACACAATAGACAAAGAACCTATACCGTGAAAGGAGCCTGAACAGTACCGGAGTAAGCAGCACAAGCTGTGAATGGACCAATAGATAGTACATCTGAGCCGATACGGAGCCCACGGCGAACGCCAGAAACCCAGACGCCCATGAAGGGCGGGAAACGCCGCAAGATAGATAACGCTCCAGAACGCATAAGGTCCGGCAACCTTGCTAATGCGGCGTCGAAGACCCCCCCCCCGCATTAAATTTGCGCTCGTCGGTAAGAACACCGGATAAAAACAAGAACAACGCAACAGAAAAGTTGAGGAATGGGCGAATGGCGACCGACGCGGCACATTGAGGAAGACAGTGGATAAGCACCACTGCGGAAATCGCAAGCCCACGAAGAGCTTGAAGGTAGCGATCCTTGGCCATCTAGGCTCTCCTTCCAACGAGTCTCTTTAGTCGTCGTTTAATACCACCAAGCTTGCCGCGGACACGCTGCCAGAGAGTGGGACGGAAATCCCACTTGTCCATGAGATCTGGGATGGAAAGCCCGGCAGACACGTCGTTCAAGAACTCGTCGCGCTTTTGATAAGGCGTGACAGAATGGACGAGGCTAGGGTTGCCCGCGATTACCCCATCAAGCGTCGCCGGACCGTTTGCAGTAAGCCCAGAAATAGCCTCGAATGCCCGCACGCCCTTCTCGGTATTGCATAGGACGGCAGATACGCCCTTGGAGTTGTCGACCTCGGGATGGGTATTCTGGAACCCCCAGAAATCACCGAGCGTGATATCGGCGCCGCTGGAGCGCTTTGCTGGACATGCCAGACAGGACGAACGAAGGCTCGCATTGGCCAGAAACGCTTTCATGTACCAGTCTTTGCCGAATATCTGGGACTCGGTGTCCCCGGTGTTGTCTTTCTCCGCTATGTGCTTGTACATAGCGGAGTAAGACAACCATCCGGTTGTCTTACTCCGCATATTGACGTCGCAGACGTCCGACCCGAAGGCCTCACCACGGTAGTCGACCCAGCGCGACCAGAGCTCTGGAGACGGAACACCGTGGCAGATGACGTCGACGCCGAGGAAGAGGTCAGAGTCGGCGAGTTTCCCCAGGTATGAGCGCATGCCAGCCACCTGGCATGCAGTACCGGCAAAGAGCGCCGGCCTGCCTTCACGCAGGGCAGCGCGGACGCCCTCGAAGACGCCGCGGCCAACCGCGCTCTGAACGTATTTCGAGCGCATAACGGCGCCGAGCGCCGGCCTGTCCTCCACGAGCACGTGACGAAGCTCGCGGCAACCGTCCGTCCACGCGGCGCCCGCCACAACACCGCCGCGCGAGAGAGCGTCACCGGCGAGTAGACCGAACACGCCGCCCGACGACGATCTATCGAGCAAGCCGACGTCATGAGCCTTCGCCCAGAGGGCGAACTCGCACCCGTCCTCCCCAGGGGCGTTGAGCGCCGGGCATACGGCGTCGCACGACCCGCAGCCTACGCACCCGGAGGCGTCGACGGTGGGGTGTAGGAAGCCACAATCATCGGGTTCCATGGAGATGCATGACTTGGGGCAGCGGGCAGCGCACGCGCCGCAGCCGCAGCAACGGTCGCCAAGCGAGACGACCCTCGGGGATTTCTCGGAATCATTCATGATGGACCCTATCTAAGGAACGGGAGACGAGAGACGACCGCGATACGTTCGTCCTTCGTTAGGACGGCGAGCCAAAGGGCTATGGCGAAAAGCGCGCTGTAAACGGCGCCCCACTCGAGGAACGCGGGCCATCCGTTGACGGGCAGGACCGCCGTGCCAGCGAGGCAGGCGACGGTGACGGCAGCCCAGGCGAGCAGCACCGGCAGGTTCCGCTTCCAGAAAAAGAGCATGTCGAGACCGACCCGCTTCTGGTAGTACCAGTTCATCCACAGTCCGTTGCCGAGCACGATGCTGACGACATAGGCGATCGCGGGGGCCCACGGCCCCCGCGCCGGGGCGGCCGCGGCGGTGAAGGCAACGTTCCCGACCGCCATCGCAAGGTAGACGAGACTCCTGGCGTGGTGCATGTTCTTGGCCCTCTGGATCTCGATGCCGACGTTCTGACAGAGGGGCACCATGACGGGTAGCGTCATGGCGAGCACGAGCCAGTAGGCCTCGGCGAAGCCCGGGCCCGCCCACCTCGTCACGAAAAACTTCCCGAGAATAGCGAAACCTCCGTACACCCAGCAAAACAGTACCATCTGGTAGCGGCCCACGCGCGTCATAAGGCGAGTGAGCTCGGCGTTGTCGTCCGAGGTGGCGACGATGCGGTTGACCTTCGGAATGAAGACGTTCGACATCGTGGTGGAGAGCGAGTAGAAGACCTGGCGGATGTTCACGGCCACCGCGAACAGAGATACCGCAGTCGCGCCCGAGATGGCCCCCAGCATGATGTTGGGCACGCTCTGATTGACCATCTCGCAGACCTGGTTACCGAAGATCCAGGCACTGAAGGCGGCGATGCCGCGCATGACGCCCCAGTCGGCACCCCTGAGCTCGAAGCGCATGCCCAGCACGACGATGGCGTAGCGCGCGTTGAGGGCGAGCAGGACGAGGTTCACCGCGAGCTGTGCTAGGGCAACGCCCACGGGCCCCATACCGGCGGCCAGCAGGGCCCAGGCGCACAGCGGCGTCGCAAGCGTGGTGACGAGCTGCCTGGTCTGCTGGTAGACGAAGCGCTCGTGCGCCGTGATGTAGGAATTGAACACGACGGTGAACAACGTCGAGGCGACGTTGAGCGTCATGATGGCGAGCAGCTCCCGGGCGAGCGAGACCTGCGCCTCGGTGAACCCGGCCGAGAACACCGCGCCGGCGTTTGCGGAGAAGCCCATGCCGAGGGCGACCGCCGCGGCTGTGACGGCGACGTAAAGCGTGAGGTACATGCCGTTCAGGTGCCGGATGTCGCGCTCGCCGCCGTGCGCCACCGTCTGCGTGTAGAAGCGCACGTAGGCCTCGGAGAAGCCGAAGGACAGGAGCGTCAGCGAGAAGACAAAGGAGTTCGAGCTCTGGAAGACGCCGTAGTCCGCCTGCCCCACGTAGGACAGTAGCATCGGCGTGTAGACGAGGTTGACGAGGTTCTTTGCGAGGATGTTGGCGTAGCCGAGGAGGGCGCCCGCCTTACGCTGGCTAGCCACGGGCGGCCTCCGAGGGAATGCTCAATCCACATCTATCGAGGAATTCAACAACGATCTTCCTCTGAGCTGCCAACCTGTCATACGCCTTTGAATAGTCACTCTCGAGCAGTTCCGAATTACATACGGAAAGAATTGACCGCTCAACGAAAGAAACACCCAGCTCGCTGGCTAGCGTGTCGAATCGGCTGCTCATGTCTGGACCAGTGGACTCACGAGGGCAATAAATCAGCGGCTTCCCGAACAAGATCGAGAAAATTGATCCGTGATATGAATCTGTCGCTACAAGCTTTGCGTGACGGACGGCATAGAGGAACTCTGAAGGCCCGAGGGCGTAGTAGCGCGCATCCCCTAGTAAATCGACCCTCTTGCAGCTAAGTGAATCACAGATTTCGGCAACCCTCTCTTCGTAAGCTGCACTCCCGAGGAAGTACGTCAATACATAATCATTTGGAAGCCCGCAGTGCGGCTCTTTTTCATACCTTTCCCACCAGGAGCCGTCAAACATCAGTGTTGGGTCAATCAACACCTCGGCCTTTAAGCCGTACAGACTGTTTATAAGCTCGGCGCTCTTCTGCTCACGAACGGACAGCCTATCAAACCCGTCGAAATAGCCGTGGAACAGCTCACGCTTCTCCTCGGGAATCGTCGGAGCTGCCAAGCTTGGCGAAAAAGCAACGCGCTTTTCTCTTGGCGAAAACGTGAGAAACATAGTGGAGTTAGCGTCAGGGGAATACGGAGACCAAACTTGGTCGCTCCCAGCAACGAAAAAGTCATAGGATTTAATGTCACGTGGAGGGTTGGAATCAGATATAACCTCCCGGCTAAAGGAAATGTTACGGGAATTGAAATCCTCAAACGAACGATGCCTCTGGATGTGGGCAACGGCAAGCCCCTTTGGAATGAGCGAAGCCAAAGACTTGAGCTTGTATTTGGCAGATCTCGAGTCCTTCTGTCTGAACGTAAGGACATCTGCACCCGAGAGTTTGAGAGTTTCTTGGACAGCAAGGTTCTGGAGCCTCTGCCCATAGTTGTCCCCATGCGTAAATGTGGAAATGCCTATTTTCATGTTCAAACCTGTTCTTCGTCTCTATCAATAATCAAATAGTCTGCAGCCGAGGAATTCCACGACCAAGCCAGCGCTCCACAGAGCAGCAGTAGGCACAAGCAGCAGTTCACCCTTGTAAAGCACTGCGTATACAGAAAGGTAATAAGAATTGTTAGCAAAAGGAGCAAACGAACAATCCGGCCATTAGATCCTTTTTCCTGCTCCATAAACTCACTAACCACGGAGTGGAAAAACGCTACATACGCTGCCGTCTCCCAAAACCCCATGAGAATCAAGAAAGACCCCATATCCGCTTGACCAAAGTGGTTAAACGACATGAACCCGGACGCGTAGAAGCTTGAGGCTCCAAGACCCTCTCCGAGACTCCATGTAGCCGGTCTCAAGAGAGCGAAGCCGATGATAGCAATCCTCTCGTTACTGCCGTCGGCAGCAGTACCGACGGAAGCTGAACTGCCAACCATATCGAACAGACCAAACACTTGCGTATCCACGAGGATCTGGAACGCAGGCACCAAGGCGTATGCAATTGTCAGGATAAAATACAAGGCGACAAGCCAAAAGAAGGGACCCGAAACATCCGCTTCTCCTCTCATGACTGAAATAAGCCAGAACATCACTAAAACGAGAGGAAGGATTATGAAGAGCGCCTTATTATCGTTGAGTGTCGCAAGATAGAAGGACAGGACGATAAGGCAGACGTTGTAAGCGATGGCAAGGGATGGCCAGAGAGGACCCCGAAGCCTCCTAATCCAGACGAAGTTGTAGAGCACGACGAATGAAGTGTAAAGGGCCACCGCATGGACGGACGCATAAGAGAACAGGCCGGAGATATTGTCCTCGAAGTAACTGATGTCGTTCGTTGTCGCAGCGATCATCCCATGGGTAGAGTACTGGATAAACATGATCGCCATATTGAGAAGCAATATGGCGTTGAAGACCGGAAAACCTGCATCAAAGAGTCCAAGAAGAAAATCCCTCTTGTTAGTGACCAAAAGAAAGAAGTAAAGCGTATAGACAAACGGGTAGAGGAGCAGCAAAATATTCGCCCTAAACGTTTCCATATTGCCACCCAAGAGGGCACCAGACAGCCACCCTGCAACGGTAATCAGCCCAAGTAGTAGCGCTCTACCGCTATATTTCCATCCGGAGAAGAGCGCCCTCACGCAAATCATGCCGGTAATTACCCAGTTGAGGTATCGCCCCAGACCATAGTACTCAAGGAAGAAAACCTGCGCCAAGATACCTATAACGATCGTCGCATCCGCCAGGTCACCCATGCAAACGGTTAGAACGCCTTGCTTATTAGGGAGATACCAACGACCTCTTCGACCAGCCCGCTCCTCCGCTTTATTTATAACGAGCCTCGCATGCCTATGATCTTGCATTGAGTACCTCCAGCAGCACACGTTCAATCAGCCTCGTGTGCATGTGAACTCCCGTGTTGAGACCTACCGAGGAGCATGGAAGCAGGTCTACGATCTCATCTGAATCGACAAGATCGAGCGGACCAGGCTTTCCGCTCCTGAAACGATTGACCTCCCTGATAAGCCGGCTCTTATCCCTAAACAGCCCGATTAGCTCCTCCTCGTTATTCAGCACCAAACCGGACCCATGCTCAACGACAAAGTCGGCGACATTGCCTGCACATGCACTCGAAATCGTATAAGCGTTTGCGGAGTAAGATTCCATACAGGTGTAGCTATAGGTCTCTGGACAAGATGGCCACATGACAACGATGGCAATCTCGCACTCCCTGAGAGAGTCGGTCATGGCATTTGGGTGCTTCTCATCAAATTCGACAAACCGCTTGTTCATCCCTGGATACATATCGTTCGAGCTGTTGAAGACGAAGAACTCGTACTCTTGTTCATCGACCGCAGATACGAGGCGAAGCCAGGTCTCCCAGCCCTTTGTCTTCCTCGGCATCCCCAGAAAGGCAACCCTGATGCGCTCCCCTGCGTTCAGAGGACGTCTGTTGCCCAGATACTCTCCAAGCAGCTTTTGGTGCGGTATTACATCAACAAGGCCCTCGTATTGGGGCCTGAATGAGAGAAACCGATTCTTCGTATAGGTCGAAGGTGCAACAAAACGGAGATTTTTGATGGAGTCAAACAGCCCTTGGATCTTCGACTCCACACGAAGGCTGTTACTGAAGTGGGGGCATTTCTCGCAGGGAGCGTCGCCGAGCCTTGAGCTGTCACAAAAGCCGCTCCTATTTTGGAGGTTATAGCTTGTACAACACAGGTAATAGTCGTGGAGAAAGGCCCTGACCGGTGTTTTGCCTGTAACTTTTAGCAGCTCGGAGACTTTCTCAAGGCTCACGTACAGAAGGTGGTGGATATGAAGCTCAAGAAGGCTGAAGCCGCTTTTTTGCCAGCTGCAAAGGGCCTCGCACACCTGGGCAATACTGAAAACACCAGCCTCCACCCCGTCGACCGTAACCCCGAATTCGCAAAATAGCATCTGGTCGTCCCTGAACAGGGTCTTCTTAACCGAGTGGAGATAGACGTAACTTATGCCGTGCGACGCCATGGCCTGCTGACTCGCCATAATAGCCTTTGGGGTGCCGGTCTTGTCCTTGAGATAGTCGCAAAAGGCAAGCGCTAGGACGTACCCACTATTGTGCGGTTTGGGGATGCTTTTACTCATATCATCGCTTCCCAAACAAGAGGAGAGATCTATTGAAAAGGCCCTCTTGTAGACTGCCGAAATTCAGCCTCGAAGAGAAAGAAACCCTGCACCTAGCCATGAAAGAAGCGTCCATTTTCGATACCAACTCTCCAAGAGCACGCTCTGGAGGAAGAATGCAGTCGGAATAAGTTGAAAGAAGTCCAGTAACTTGCTTTGCAAGAGTAATCTCTCGCGGATGACAAAAACTATTGATTTTCTCAATCACTTTAGATGGTAAATCAGTACTCACACCGACCACATTACGACCATGCTGGCGATATCCCATATGAGGAGAAGCATCGAAAACAATCCGATAACCCAGCAGCACGCATAGATTAGCTATCAGCTTATCATGCATGATGACGGGATGGGGCAGCTCATGCAAGCAAACAACTTCCCAAATACGCCTATCAAATACTTGCGTACATCCCATAGGTGACCCAATGCAAAGCTGGTTGAGAGGGTCGTTATCTCGATAAGATATGCACCTTTGTTGCCCATAGGTTAACCGGCCCATCTCCTTACCAGCTGAATCTACAAGTCTTGAATTGCAATGATAAAGAGCCAAATTCTCCTGCTTCTTAAGCTGTTTAATCGCAGTTATCAGTTTATCGCTATCCCAAATATCATCTTGGTCGGAAAACGCATAGTAATCAGCTTCGGGAGCATTCCGCAACAACGTCAAAAACCCTAAAGCAGGTCCTAGGTTTTCTCCTGTTAACAAAGTCAGACTGCCCTCATCTGCATAGCGCTGCAGAAGATCACGAGTACCATCAGATGACCCGTCATCACGGACAAAAAGACGTACGTCAACTTCAGCCTGCGAGAGAATGCTGTCAATTTGTTCTGAAATAAATGGGATGCCGTTGTATGACGCCATTAATACGACGCACTTTGGCACCTTGGAATTACTCAACATATGGATTACCTTATCATTAATGCCTAAAGCAAACGCTCTCGATGTGTTAACCCCTGAGCAAACCCAGTGCAAGCAGTATATCCTTGACCAAGTACTTGGCGCAGTCTTTTGGCCTCGCCCTGAGAACGAGTCGGTTAACCCGTACCCCGTTACGAAAGCCGTCCATAAAGGTATTTCTTTCTATAGGCTTCGTCGAAGGACGTTGAAGCTGTTCATTGTTGGCCACAGCTAGACCAGGATCAACCGGCAAAAGCTCAAGGTCCGTCATTTCTAACAGTTCTCGACCCTTGTCTGTCTGCACAAGTGCGAGGGATATCCCGTTCGCGACCTCATCAGAAAGCTCGCTACCCCATGAATCGCCAAGCGTAATATCGGAGACACGATCACCCTTGGCGTAGCGGCAGGAGTAGCAGCCTTCCGTATACGGTAAACCCGAGAGGAAAGCAATCGAGTAGCGATCGCGGACACCCGTCCTACCCACAGTTTCAGCTCCGCGATAGCGGAGCTGAAACTGGACTTTCTTTCGAAAGTCCAGTATCAGCTCATTAGACAGGTTGTTACCTGTCTCTTCCAAGAATCGGCTCAGGACCTTGGGGGACGGTGAACCATGACAGATAAGGTCGATGGTGTAAAGGGAATCGGCTAAACGGCTTCCAACGAAGTTACGCATCGCAGCAACCTGACAAGGAAGACCGATAAAGAGAACCCTTTGACCACCTTGCAGGGCCTCCCTAACCTCGCGGTACGCACCAAGCGGATTGCTTTTGACGTATTTGGAGCCTTGGGCCCTCCTCAAGTAATCCGCATCAGAAGTGAGGTGGAACCGGAACTCACCGCCCTCCTGTGCACATGAACACACTAATCCATTTGACGCCACAAACGCCTCCGAGATGGCCGTAGCCAGACCCCCGGACGAAGATGACATTCTGAGCGATGTATCTTTCGCCCACCCCTGTAGCCACTCGAGAGGACGCAACGAAGATGGGGATACCATCTGGGGACACGTTTTCTCGCACAGTCCACATCCCACGCACCTTGTAGGATCAATACGGGCGTTATACGCCTCAATCGTATCCTCAATGGCAATCGCTCCATGTCGACATGAATCGACGCAGGCCATACAGCCAGCGCACATATCCTTCTTGCATACCGTCCTAGTGCCAACGTTTGACAATGCCCTACTCCTCAATCATGCTCTTGAGCTGCGCTAGGGACTTCTCCCTCTCCGCACCCATCACATCGTTGACCCGACCAAAGTCAATCTGCTTGGATGCTAACTCGACATCATCTAGATTCTGAAGCACTCTGTCCGTGAGGTCCGTGAGTCGCAGAATACTCACGTTCCTGCTCGAGGTTCCGTTCTTGGGCAGCACTTCTACCAGCGGCGTATTGAGATTTATGGCAAAAGCCGTACCGTGGAACGAGTCCGTGACTAGGCATGCTGCGTTGTCGACATACGAGAGAAACTCAGCAAGCGTCGGCAGCCACTTGAACTTGCCCTCGCGTGAGGCCTGGTGCAGGCTTGCGGAGATCCGTATCAGGGGCAAGCCAAGCTTTTTGGCAACCTTCACGGCGTACTGCCCCACCGTCGGGTCGCTGTGAATCTGGTAGACGAGGATGTATTCGCCCTTCGGGGCAGGTGCCGCCATCCTTCTCCACGCCTCGCCATCAAGCAGCAGCGTGGGATCGACAACCTGTCCGGCCTCTATGCCCCACGAGGCAAGCTGCTCGCGCGCGGCATCCTCGCGTACGAACACGGCCTCATATGCTCGAAGGTCCTCGAGAAACCTGGGGCGCACGCTATCCGGGATATTCTTCTTACCAAAGCTTGCCGCATATGAGATGCGCCTTGCGCCCTCGGGAGCAAACTCAAGCGCGTATGACAGGTCGTATGCGCCCGAGCTGATGGGACCCCACACCTGATCGCTTCCAGTCATATAGACATCGGCCTTGGGCGGATTAGCCTTCAGCTCCTCCAGGGATGCATAGTGAGGGCTCATCTTAAGCAGCTGGGAACGCTCACGCGCAAACCGCTTGCCCGCCACCCTTGTCTCAGGCTCCATCAGAAGTCTGTAGACAGACTTCTTCAACGGGTTCCCGTTCCAGGACGGCTTTGTCGAAAGAAGCGTCCTCACCTGCTGGGATACGTCCTCACAAGCAGGTACATAGTCCATAATCTCGAACTCATGCCCCAAGCTCTCTACCGCTCGTTGTGTCGCATATGCCTGGAGCAGGGAGCCATAATTAGAGATTGCGTGCCTGGTTATGCAGGATACTTTCACGTGTTTCCTCCGATTGATATCGAGCAACCGTTATTTCTGAATTTTTGCATTCGATTTTTCCACCCGGCTGCACTACAGCGCCTCCTCAGTCTCGTACACGTGCGCGTCGGCTCGGCTTGCGTCGGAAAGGCCGTCGTTGATCGCGGCGTGCATGTCGCAGGTGGAAAGAGCGTCCAGCTCCTCCTTCGTCACCTTGCCCGACTCGTAGTCGCGCACGATGGGGAGCTCGTGCATGTCGAACTTCTTGCCGGGCTTGAGCTTGTGCGCCAGCACCCACGACGCGGGTTTCCAGATGTACTTGTGCATGGCAGGAGACACGGAGCCGATCATCCAGCAGTTGCGGTCGCAGTGGCGCACGCAGCCGCGCACTTTCTCGGCCTGGGCGCTCTCCCACAGCTCATCCCAAGACTCGTCGTTAAGGTTGCCCATAACGAGCTTCTCCTTGGTGCCGTTGCAGGGCATGACGTCGCCGTAGGGGTCGATGAAGAACGTGTCGAACGCCATATCGCACGGGAGCAGGCGCTTCTGCCCATAGATGTAGTTGATGAGGCCCATGTTGAAGTACGCGCGGAACCACTTCTTGGGCTCGTTGGACTTGAGGAGCTCGTTTACCAGGTCCTCGAAGTTCTGGGCCACCATGGGACGGTCCTTGATGATGTTCTTCGCCTCGACAAAGTAGAAGCTGTTGTGCAGGCTGGCGGTGGCGAACTCCATGCCGAGCTCGTCGGAAAGCTTGTACAGCGGCACCAAGTCCGCAGCGTTGCGATCCTGCACCGTCATGCCAAAGCCCACGTCCGGGTGCTTCATTTCCACGAGCTTCTTGAGCGTCTCGTAGCCGCGGTTGAAGCCGTTCTGGAGACCGCGGATCTCATCGTTGGTCTGCTGCAGACCCTCGATGGAGATGCGGATTCCCACCTGGGGGAATTCCTCGGCAAGGGCGATGATGCGGTCGGTGAAGAAGCCGTTGGTGGAGATGACGATGCGGTCGGACTTCTTGTACAGCTCGCGCACGATATCCGCAAGGTCGGTCCTGATGAAGGGCTCGCCACCGGTGATGTTGGTGAAGTACATGCGCGGGAGCTTCTTGATCACGTCGAGGGAGAGCTCCTCCTCCGGACGGCTGGGAGCCTTGTAGCGGTTGCACATGGTGCAGCGCGCGTTGCAGCGGTACGTTACGATTACGGTTCCGTTGAGTTTCTTCTCGGCCATGGGTTAGGCCACCACCTTCCGGTCAATTAGTTCTTGATACAGGGAGACGAGATTCCGGATGTATTTCTCTTGATTACAGTTCTCTGCCACGAATGAACGGCAATGCGCGCTCATCGCGGCGTAAGCCGCAGGATCGGCGGCCACCGCCGCACCCCTACGGATTGCATCTGCGAGTCCTGCCTCATCGTGGGCTTCAGCCAGGAAGCCCGTTTCACCCTCACGTACCAGCTCGGGTATTCCGCCCATGTTCGTACCGATAACGGGCTTGCCCGCGGCGAGTGCCTCGAGAACCGCATATGGCGCGTTCTCGAGCCACTCTGACGGCGCAGCCGCCAGAGTGGCTCGATTCACAAGTCCGCGCAGGGCGTCACCGGTTTTATATCCAACCAGCTCAATCCTCGAGCTTATTTCGTTTGGCATTGCGGAAACTTTGACCTTCACAGCATCACATTCAGGGCCATCGCCTGCAATAACAAGACGCCAATCAGGGATCACCGGTGCCGCCTTCTCAAAAGCATGCACGAGCGTTAACACGCCTTTCTCGCGAGAAAGGCGTCCCAGATACAGCATGTAGGGATCTTCATTATTTTGGTTGGCAACTTCCCGTGACATCGAATCGGGATTCAGGAAATTCCGCATGAGGACAAGCTGACGCTCGGGAAGCCCCGCTTCAATAAACTTGTTCCGCATGAACTCACTCGGGCAGATGATGCGATCGAGACGTGAATAGGTTTTGTGCCGTTTAAGCCACTCCGCCTCAGCCACCGCTAACGCGCTTTTTGCGATCGAACCCTTTACGCACTTCTTCTTAAGGCAATTGCCAAAATGACCCCCGAGACACGAATCGCAAACGTTGCCCTCGGAATCAAGCATAAGATAGCTCGGGCAAGCAAGAATCAAGTCGTGCGAGGTATACACAACCGGCGTTGGATGCTGCTTTAGCCAAGGAGCGTCCAAGATGGAAAACGTAATCTGCCTATGAGTGAGATTGAGATGGATTACATCGGGCTGGAATTCACGGCACAGCGCATCGAACTTCTCGCGCGCCTCTTTGGAATACACAAGTGCCTGCGCGGCCTTCGCCTTATCGACAATAGAGCTCGGTCCGTTATAGTCGCGATTCGTTACAAAGTAACGCGACCACTCAGTCGGCTCATTACGCTCATCCTCCATGCTGAAGAAGGCAACTTCATGCCCAAGAGCGCGAAGACCATCGGCAAGAGCAAAGTAGTACGTCTCGCTTCCACCCTTGCGCCAATGAAACTTATTTACAAGAAGGATCTTCATTACGCAACACCCTCATACAAAGCAAGCGTCCTTTGGACGACGCTGTTCCAGTCATAGCCATTAATCGCGCGGTCACGTGCCATGGCGCCCAGCCTCTCCGCTTGGGCAGAATCCGCTATCAGGCCTTCAAGCACGTCGCGCAGCGCCCCCGCGTCTCCGTGTGGGAACGTGAGCCCGCAACCCTGCAGAACATCCGCGCACTCGGGAATATCCGAGGTAACGCATGCCGCACCGTGAGACATGGCCTCCAGCAAGCTCATGGGCAGGCCCTCAACGTCGGAGGGGAGCGCGTAGCAATACGCGTTGGAGTACAGCTCGGAGAGCAGGTTGCCCTCAACGTGGCCGGTAAAGAGCGCGCGGGGGTCGGACGCGGCAGCCTCTTTGAGCGCCACGGCGTAGTCGTCCGTATCGGAGGAGTCGCCCGCGATAACCAGGCGCTTATCCGTCTTTACCTGCTTGTACGCCTCCACCAACAGTTCCGGTCGCTTCTCGGGCACAATGCGACCGAGGTAGAGGACATAGGAGCCCTGGGTGAGCCCCAAGCGCTCGGAGATCTCCTTCGCGGGAAGATCCGCCTCGGGAGTGATGCCGTTGGGAATGAGCGTAGCCTCGCGGCCGTAAGCCTCCTTGAAGTACTCCTGATTGTCCCGGGAAAGCACGATGAGCGCATCCGCGCACTTGGCCGCCGTCGCCTCGCCGAACTTGATGTACTTGGAAGCCAAGCCGCCCCATTTTGCACGCTGCCAGTCCAGGCCGTGGATCGTTGCCACGGTCCTGATGTCCGCGGAACGCGCAAAACGAAGGGGGACACACGGCCCCTCTGCGTGATAGTGAATTACGTCTGCCCCGTCTTTGATGGCGGCCCTTGTTGCGGCAAAGCTGCTCGTGAGCGCAGAGAGCCCCTTGATGTCCAGAGCCTTTACGGGAACGATGCGGTAGCCATCCTTCTCGTAGGGCTCGGAAGGAGCTCCTTCGCCCATACGGTCGTAGCAGGTTACTTGGTGACCAAGGTCTGCCATACGGCGAGCAAGCTCGCCTACCACCACTTCTACGCCGCCCTCGCGCGAACCCGTTCTCTTTTGGCCTATCATGGCGATGCGCATGCTACACGGCACCTTCCCCAGAGAACATCGTCTTCAGCGTGCCGAATATCAACCGCAGGTCCTGGCGCAGGCTGCGATTCTCTATATAGCGAAGATCCAGCTCAACCATTTCTTTGAAGCCCAGGTAGCTGCGGCCCATTACTTGCCAAGGACCGCTGCAGCCAGGCTTTACGGCAAGGCGCTTCATGTCGTGTTCGCTGTACAGGGCAACCTCGCGCGGCAGGCCGGGACGCGGGCCAATGAGGTTCATTTGGCCCAAAAACACGTTGATGAGCTGGGGCAGCTCGTCGATGCTGTGCTTGCGAATGAAGTTACCCACGCCGGGAATAATGCGCGGGTCGTGCTTCATTTTAAACATGGGGCCGGTGGCCTCGTTTTGAGCCTGCAAGTCCTTGAGCATTTGGTCTGCATTGGGCACCATGCTGCGGAACTTGTAGATCTTAAACAGGTAGAACGTGCCGTCTTTGTGCACGCGGCCCACGCGCCACTGCGAATATAGGGGGCTTGCGCCCGGGCTCTTTATGCAAATGACCACGCTCAGAATTAACCCGGGAATAAAGAGCAACACCAAGGCTCCGCCTGCGGCGACAATGTCCACCGTACGCTTAATAACGCGGTAGAACCTGTGCCCAAGCTCGGGCATAACCCCGGAGTTGGCACCGCGCAGCATTTCGGTGGCTTCTTCGTTTGTAAGGTAATCCCCCGTAGCACCCGCTGCGGCAGGGACGGAATTCGCCGTGGCGGCTGTGCACGCCTCTCGCGCACCCTGCTCCACGGTCATTATCGTAGGCTCCAAGAGCCCCCCCCCGATACTTTTTTGCCTTCGTTCGTCCGCTTGCGAGCTTGCAGCTAGGCGATCGATCTTCTGTGATTGCGCATGACGCGTTGCTCGTTTGAAAGCACCGCGAGGCCAACGCGGGTGGTTACGCGTCGGCCGCACAGGTCGAGCTCCAAATAAGCAGTGCTCTTGCGTCTGTTAATGGATTTGATAAGGCCTTCGTGGCCCAGCAGCGGGCCTGCCGTCACTACGACCTGGTCGCCGTCTTTTAAGGCCTCGCTCATGGGCACAACGCGGTCTCCCCTATGCGTAAAGCCGCCAATAAGCTGGACCTCTTCTTTTGCCAGCGGCACAAACTGGCCGTCCTGGGAAAGCACCCGGGCAAAGTCGTCCATGCGCAGAAGATACTGTTGCACGGTGCGGGGATCTGCCGTATCGCAGATCAGATAACCGGGAAAGAGCGGCTTGGTCGTGTTGACCCATTCGCCGTGTACTTTGATCTCGGTTTGAAATTGGGGATAAAAGAGCTCCTGCATGGCACCAGCCGGCACCACGTGCTCGATGCGCTCGCGCATTACGTCTTCGCGACCGTTAATGACCTGGATCACATACCACACGAGCACCACCCCCTTGCTGTCTTACGTGTGGCTCACGGGGTTTGGGTATGGCTTCGCCAGGGCGCTTGTGCGCGAAGGCGCTCCATATTCAAACCCTGAGCCCAATTAGACAAGCACGTGGCTCTGCCCCACCGTGAACGGTATGTATAAGTGCAGTGACTAGAGACGCGGACGTGTATCGCAAAAAGACCGCGTCCCCAGCTAGCTGCGTGCAATCCAGTCAAGCGGGAACAAAACTGGACCGCACGCAATCAGCTGTAGGACTGCTGCGATTTGTCATAAAATGTCGAATCGAATGATGAACCCGCACATAGATAAGAACAAAATCATTCGATGCGATACGCATGACGACGCTATTGGAGCTCGTGGTCTTTCTGGCACCGCCGTTACGGCCGGATGCTGATCGACCCTGTGCTTTGTGGCTTGCTGGAGCCGCGAGCACAGTTGAACCCATGTAAAGATAGGTATCCTAGCACAGCAGGTGGCCCATACGTTTTAGGGCGTGTTGAGCAACATATTGTTTATTTGCCGTGGTTATGGGGGATATTGAGCCGTCTTGCATACATTGCCGCAGGTTTATGGGGGTGCGTGGGTTTGCGAGCACTGCCTGAGTTGTATTGCTGGCGGCGTGAATTGCGCAAACTATTAAGTTTGGCTAACAAACTTTGTACAAAACCGGGAAGGTAATTGCGCAACTTTTTGCGGGGTGGTCGCGGGTGCACGCGTCACTTTCGTTTGTGGGGTTGATAAGTATGAAAAAAGTCCATCGGATAACCGATGGACTTTTGGATTCACGATGGTGGAGACGAGGGGGATCGAACCCCTGACCTCTTGACTGCCAGTCAAGCGCTCTCCCAGCTGAGCTACGCCCCCGTGACGAGGTAGTACTATAGGGGAAGATCTTCGGGGATGCAAGAGGGTTTTTGTTGAAACTTTTTCTTACGGGTTTTCCTGGGACGGTGGGTGAATTGACTGATTTTGACTTCGGCAAAATCAGTCAATTCACCCACCGTCCCGATAAAACCCTGATGCGGTAGACCTTACTTGTAGAGGTAAGCGATGGCGGTGCCGGTGTGGACTTGGATCTTGGTGGTTGATCTTACGACGTTACTGATGCCGGTGTCGGCTAGCAGGCCTAAGGGGCTATGGTCTAGCTCCCATTCTAGGCCGTGTTCGCTAATCTCTGTGTTGGGGGCTATGGAGATGATGGAGAAGGTTTTGCCCTCGGCGTTTTCGATGGTCCAGGTCTCGTCCTGGTGCAGGATTCTGGCCGTCATTTCGTCTTCTTCGATCCAGACGGGGGCGTCCGCATAGCCTGCCAGTAGCCCTAGCACAGACAGGGCCATGTCCGGGCGGCCGCCGGTGGCGCAGGTCGCAACCACTTCGGCACCCGGCCAGCGACGGCGGACGGAATCGAGTGCCAGAGCCAGGTCGGTGTAGTCCTTGTAGGGGTTGTGGCGTTCTACTTCAAAATCGGCAGCGGCATCGACCAGGGCACGTCCCTCGTCGCTTACGGTATCGGCGTCGCCCACGTAGACGTCGCAGCCAAGCCCCGCGCCCAGTAGCGCGTCGAGCCCGCGGTCCACGGCGACAACGTGGTCGCACTCCCCCGCCAGCTGGCGAAGCAGATCCGCGCTCGCCACCACCAGCGAGCCGCAAACCACTAACACTTTGCAAGCCACGGCCCTCGCCTAACCCTCAAACGAAAGCACGCGGGCCAGGTCCAGGTCCTCATAGCCATCGATAAAGATGTCGCAGTTGGCACGCACCTCGTCGCGCTCCATACGGCCGTGCGGGTCATAGACGCCCACGCGCTTAAAGCCTGCAGCGCCAGAGCTCTTAAGTCCAAAGACGGCATCCTCAAACACCCATGCGCGCTCAAACTTGTGCCCGTTGCGCTCTTCCAGGCGACGCAGTGCCAGCTCGTACACGTCGGGGAACTGCTTGGAGCGCCCCGCCTCGCCCGTTGTGGTAATAAACTCCATATAGCGATCAAGGCCAGCAGCCGCAAGGGCGGACTGAACCAGCTCGGCCGGCGTGGAAGTAGCCACGCACATGGCAATACCGGCCTCCTTCGCCTGCTCCAAAAATGCAAGCAGGCCCTCGCGCGGCGGCACCTTGGAATACCCATCAATCAAAATCTCGCTCAGCTCGCGATACAGCTCCTCGCCATTCGCGCCAATGCCCCACGTGTCGTGATAGGCCTGGCACTCATCCTCCAGCGAAAGATGTTCAAACTGGGCAAAATCGTCGACCGTCACATCAATGCCATGACGGCGCAATAACTCGGTCTGCGCATGGCCCCAGACGGGGGAGCTATTAACCAGTGTTCCGTCGCAATCGAAAATAAAAGCAACACTTGGAGCAGCGATATGGTTCATAAACGAGCCTTTCGATGTCAAATGGTAAACAACCTGCTAAAAACGTTTTACCAAACGTCAGCCTAACAGTTTTGAAACCCTAATTGGTAAAACTGTCAAGAGTTTTACCACGGCAATTCTGCCAGTGGTATAAACATGGCGCTTACCGATTAAACGCGCCCGCAAATCCACTTTCGTCCATAAAACTAACGTACAGGTGTTATCGTAGTTTCTGCCGAAAGTTCCACCGAGCACGCGAGGTGGAACGAATCATAGAACAATCGCCGTCCCTTCGATTCGTGTAGCCTTGGACCTTTCGCATCTAGTCACCAAGGCAACACGCTGCCGCGTCATGATGGGATCAAACGTGAGCGATACAAAGCTAAAGCCAGCAACCAAAAAGCCTGCTACCCGTAAAGCCGCCCCGCACGCACCGGAGCTCTCCAAGGACGATGTCTACCTGTTTGGCATTGGCATGTGGGAGCGCAGCTGGGAAAAGATGGGCGCTCACCCCGACACGCAGAATCGTACGCGCGGCTGGCGCTTTTGCGTTTGGGCGCCCGACGTAAAGAGCGTCCATGTCATTGGCGAATTTAACGGCTGGGATGAGCAAGCCAACCCGCTGGTGCCCATGCATACGAGCGCTATTTGGGAAGGCTTTATTCCTGGCGCCGAGCAGGGTCAGCTCTATAAGTACCTTATCGAGACCAACGAGGGCGAAAAACTCTACAAGGCCGATCCGTACGCCTTTAAGGCCGAGTGCCCTCCCGGTACCGCCAGCGTGCTGTGGACCCTCGATGGCTACCAGTGGAACGACGCCGCGTGGCTCAAGCGCCGCGCCAGCCACAACCACATGTCGCAGCCCCTTAACATCTACGAGGTGCATATTGGCTCGTGGAAACGTCACGGCGACGCGCCGCAGGGCGAGCCCGACGAGTACGGCAACTACCCCGGCCCCATGGATCCCTTCCCCGCGCAGCGCGGCGAGTTCTACACCTACGACGACCTGTCGGTGGAGCTCGTGGACTACGTGCGCGACATGGGTTATACGCATATCGAGGTCATGCCGCTTATGGAGCACCCCTTCGACGGCTCCTGGGGCTACCAGACGACCGGCTACTATGCCGCCACGTCGCGCTACGGCAACCCGCAGCAGCTTATGCACTTTATCGATGCGTGCCACGAGGCGGGCATCGGCGTGATCATGGACTGGGTACCGGGCGGTTTTTGCGCCGACGACCACGGCCTTGCCACCTTTAACGGCCACATGCTGTTTGAGCACGAGATTCACCCCAACTGGGGCACGCACAAGTTCGACTTCGCCCGCGGCGAGGTCCGCTCCTTCCTGGTCTCCAACGTGCTGTACTGGCTCGAGAACTTCCACGTGGACGGCATTCGCATGGACGGCGTGTCCAGCATGCTGTACCTCAACTTTGGCATCGACGATCCGGGCCAAAAGAAGTTCAACAAGTACGGCACCGAGGAGGACCTAGACGCCAGCGCGTTTATCCGTCAGGTCAACTGCGCTGTTGAGGCACACTACCCCGACGTGATGATGATGGCCGAGGAGTCCACCGCGTGGCCGCTCGTGACCTATCCGCCGCAGGACGGCGGCCTGGGGTTCCACTACAAGTGGGACATGGGCTGGATGAACGACACCCTGCACTACATGCAGACCGATTTTCCGTGGCGCCCCGGCAACCACGGGCTGCTCACGTTCTCCATCATGTATGCCTTTACCGAGAACTTTATCTGCCCGCTGAGCCACGACGAGGTCGTGCACGGCAAGTGCTCGCTGATCGGCCGCATGCCGGGCGACTGGTGGCGCCAGTTTGCCGGCCTGCGCACGCTGGCCTTCTACCAGATGACGCACCCCGGTGCCAAGCTCAACTTTATGGGCAACGAGATCGGCCAGTTTATTGAGTGGCGCTACTACGAGTCCATCCAGTGGTTCCTGACCGAGGAGTACGAGACTCACAAGCATCATCAGGCGTTTATCAAGGCACTCAACCACCTGTACACCGCCGAGCCGGCCCTGTACGAGCGCGGCTACACCGACGACGGCTTTACCTGGATCGACGCGGATAACTCCAAGCAGTCCATCGTGAGCTTTGTGCGCCAGGGCGAGGACATCGATGACGACCTGGTGATCCTGATCAACTTTGATCCGGCGAGCTACGAGAGCTTCCGCGTGGGCGTGCCGCGCGAGGGCGACTGGGAGGTCATCTTCGATTCTGACCGTCCCGAGTTTGGCGGCAGCGGATACGCCGGCGAAGAGCCCTACACCTGCTCGAGCGAGCCCTATCCCTGGAACGGGCAGATGGACTCTATCGAGATAAAGGTGCCCGGCCTGGCAGGCGTGGTGCTTAAGCGCCGTGGCCCCAGCAGCTATAAGCCGCCGGTGGTGGAGGCTCCCAAGGCTGCGCCCATGAAGCGCACGTCCTCGGTGAAGCCCAAGCCCGCGACAGCCAAGAAGGCTCCGGCCAAGACTAAGGCTACTGCCAAGCCCGCCGCCAAGACCACGGCCAAGAAGTCAGCCGCCAAAAAGGCTGCCTCCAAGGCCAAAACAGGCACTGTTAAGTCGTCTGGCAAGGATGCGTAACAAAGTCGTTACACGTGTAATTACCCGCCCCGCGGGGGCGTAGGATACAAGTCATAACCGTTCCGGGAGAAACATCCCCGGGGGAAAGGAACGCATGAATAAGATCTTCGACAACAAGCAGGAGTTTACCGAGCTCTATCGCGATGCCGTCATGAGCATCAGCGGCAAGAGCGTCGAGGCCGCCAGCGACCTCGACCGCTTTAACGCCCTGGCCAAGCTCGTGGCCGAGAAGGCACGCACCGTTGCCACCAAGAGTGACGCCCGTGTGACCGCCGAGGGCAAGAAGCGCGTGTACTACTTCTCGATCGAGTTTTTGATCGGCCGCCTGCTCGACAACTACCTGCTCAACTTTGGCGTGCGCGACATGGTCGCCGAGGCGCTCGACGACATGGGCTTCGACCTGTCCGTCATCGAGAACCAGGAGCCCGATCCGGCGCTGGGCAACGGTGGCCTGGGCCGTCTGGCCGCATGCTTCCTGGATTCCATGGCAGCCGAGGGCATTGCCGGCTACGGCAACGGCATGCGCTACCGCTACGGCCTGTTTAAGCAGGAGATCGTCAACGGCAGCCAGGTCGAGGCCACCGACGAGTGGCTCACCCACGGCTATCCTTGGGAGGTCCGCCGTCAGGACAAGGCCGTGACCATCAAGTTTGGTGGCCATGTTGAGGGCTTTGAGGAGAACGGCCGCACGTTCTACCGCACGGTGGACACGCAGGACATCCTGGCCGTCCCTTATGACATCCCCGTGGTGGGCTATGCCGGCGAGACCGTCAACAAGCTGCGCGTCTGGGCCGCCGAGCCGGTCGAGGAGCACTTTGACCTTGAGGCCTTCAACCGCGGTGACTACGCCCTGGCCGATGCCGAGCGTGCCGAGGCCGAGGCCATCAGCGCCATCCTCTACCCCAACGACGCCGGCGAGCACGGCCGTCTGCTGCGCCTGAAGCAGGAGTACCTGTTTGTCTCGGCCGGCATCTACAGCCTGCTCGATACCTTTGAGAAGGAGCACGGCGAGAACTGGGAGCTGCTGCCGCAGTTTGTGGCCATCCACACCAACGACACGCACCCAGCCATGTGCGGCCCCGAGCTCATGCGCATCCTCATCGACGAGAAGAAGCTCGAGTGGGATGACGCCTGGAACATCGTGACGCAGGTCGTGAGCTACACCAACCACACCATCCTGCCCGAGGCTCTGGAGAAGTGGCCCATCGGCACGTTCTCCAAGCTCCTCCCCCGCGTGTACCAGATCATCGACGAGATCAGCCGTCGTTGGCACGAGTCGTTCGACACCACGCAGGAGGGCTGGCAGGAGCGTCTGCGCCAGACCGCCATTCTGTGGGACGGCGAGATTCGCATGGCCAACCTGTCCGTGATCTGCAGCCACAGCGTCAACGGCGTGGCCAAGATCCACTCCGACATCATCAAGAACATCGTGCTCAAGGACTTCTATGCCCTGACGCCCGAGAAGTTCAACAACAAGACCAACGGTATCTCGCACCGTCGCTTCTTCGCCGAGGCCAACCCCACCTATGCCAAGCTCGTGACCGAGGCCATTGGCGATGGCTGGCTCAAGGACGCCTTTGAGCTGGAGAAGCTCAAGGAGTTTAAGGACGACACCGAATTCCTGAAGGCCGTGGGTGCCTCCAAACGCGCCAACAAGGAGCGCCTGGCCGCCTACGTTAAGGCCGAGACCGGTCTGGTCATTGACCCCAACACCGTCTTCGATGTTCAGGTTAAGCGCTTCCACGCCTACAAGCGCCAGCTCATGAACATCATGAAGGTGATGGACATCTACAACCGTCGCATCGCCGACCCCAACTTCCACGTGACGCCGACGACCTTCATCTTTAGCGGCAAGGCTGCCTCGAGCTATACCTTTGCCAAGGAGACCATCCGTCTCATTAACTCCGTGGCCGACGTCATCAACAACGACGCCCGCGTCAACGAGGTCATGAAGGTCTGCTTTATCCCCAACTTCCGCGTGAGCAACGCCCAGCTCATCTACCCCGCCGCCGAGATCTCGGAGCAGATCTCCACGGCCGGCAAGGAGGCCTCGGGCACGTCCAACATGAAGCTCATGATGAACGGAGCCATTACGCTGGGCACCCTCGACGGCGCCAACATCGAGATCGCCGACCTGGCCGGCCGCGAGAACGAGGCCATCTTTGGCCTGACCGCCCCCGAGGTCGAGCAGCTCTGGGCGTCGAACAGCTACTTTGCGTGGGATACGCTCAACAACGATCGCGAGCGTCTGGGCCGCGTGATGGACGAGCTCAAGGACAACACCTTTGCGGGTCTTTCGGGCAACTTCGAGAGCATCTACAACGAGCTCATGAACAACAACGACCCCGACCTGGTCATGGCCGACTTCCGCAGCTACGTGGATGCGTGGGAGGCGCTCACGGGCAGCTACGGCGACCAGGAGACCTGGAACCGCAAGGCCCTGCTCAACACCGCCTCCTCCGGCTGGTTCTCGAGCGACCGCACCATTCGCGAGTACCGCGACGAGATCTGGCACGCGTAAAGGCGCGCGAGCTCCCTTTGCCGCACGGCATTACTCGACGGGCGTGACGCTGCGCCGCGCCCGTCGCTAATGGGTTTAGGAACATCGATGACAGAAGGAGAAATCGATGAGTAAGAAAGAATGCATCGCGATGCTCCTCGCAGGAGGACAGGGCAGCCGATTGGGGGCACTCACCCAAAAGATCGCCAAGCCGGCGGTTAGCTTTGGTGGCAAGTTCCGCATTATCGACTTTTCGCTCTCCAACTGCTCCAACTCGGGCATCGACACGGTGGGCGTTCTGACGCAGTACCGTCCCTACCTGCTGCATGCCTACGTGGGCTCCGGCGAGGCGTGGGATCTGGACAGCCGTGACGGCGGCGTGTCGATCCTGCCGCCGTACGAGACGCAGACCGGTGGCGCCTGGTATGCGGGCACGGCCGACGCCATTACGCAGAACCTCGACTACATCAAGGCCAACGACCCCAAGTACGTCCTGATTCTTTCGGGCGATCACCTGTATCGCATGGACTACCGCAAGATGCTCAAGACGCATATTGAGAACAACGCCGACCTCACGGTGAGCGTTATGCCCGTGCCGTGGGAGGAGGCCAGCCGCTTTGGCATCCTGACCACCGACCCCGAGGACGGCCGCATCACCAAGTTCACCGAGAAGCCCGAGAAGCCCGATTCGAACCTCGCTTCCATGGGCATCTACATCTTCTCGGCCGACGTGCTGATTGAGGCGCTCGAGGAGGACGCTCTGGACCAGCGCTCGAGCCACGACTTTGGCAAGGACATCATCCCCAAGCTGCTCGGCGAGAACAAACGCCTGTACAGCTACGAGTTCCACGGCTTTTGGAAGGATGTCGGCACCATCGCCAGCTTCCATGAGACCTCGATGGACCTGCTGGGCAACAACCCCGAGTTCGATCTGTTCGACAAGAACTTCCCCATCATGTCCAACATCACCACGCGTCCGCCGCACTACATTGGACCGGACGGCCGCCTGGACGACTGCCTGGTCTCCAACGGCTGCAAGATCTACGGCACCGCTCGCCACTCGATTCTTTCGACCGATGTCATTATCGAGGAGCGCGCCGTGGTCGAGGACTCCGTGCTGCTGCCGGGTGCGCACGTTAAGAGCGGCGCACACATCTGCCGCGCTATTTTGGGCGAGAACTCCACGGTCGAAGAGGGCGTGAAGCTCGGCTCTGTCGATACCACCAAGGATACGGCCGTCGTTGGAAATGACGTCGTTATCGGGAAGGGGGAATGATCCGATGATCAATCGCAAGGCCATCGGTTACATCACCGCTAACTACTCTTCGACCTACGGCAGCGTCCTGCTCAAGGACCGCCCCATCGCGTCCGTTCCGTTTTTGGGCCGCTACCGCCTGATCGACTTTCCGCTGTCCAACATGATGAATGCCGGCATTAAGACCGTCGGTGTCGTCATGCCGGGTAACTACCGCTCGCTGATCGACCACGTGGGCTCGGGCAAGGACTGGGGCCTGGATCGCAAGAAGGGCGGTCTGTTCATGGTGCCCGGCAACGCGTATGGCACCACCAAGGGCGGCATGCGCTTCCTGCTGCGCGACATCATCTCCAACAAGACGCTGTTCCAGCGTTCGGACATGCCCTATGTTGTGATGATGGGCACCAACATCATCTTTAACATGGACCTCAACACCATCATCGACGCGCACGAGAACTCCGGCGCCCAGATGACCGTGGTGTACTGCAAGGCCACGCGTAACGTCGATGACGAGACCAAACTCGAGATTAACGAGAACGGCCGCCTGACGGGCGTGAGCGCCGGCGTCGTGTATGGCGATAACGCCTCCATGGACTGCTGCATCGTCAACCGTGAGACGCTGCTCGAGATTATCGACCACTACCAGGCCGCCGACTATCTGGACCTGCTCGAGGCACTCCAGGGCGACTTTGGCAACATCGACGTGTGCAGCTACGAGTACAAGGGCGAGGTCGTGGGCGTGTTTAGCGAAAAGTCGCTGTATCGCCGCAGCATGGACCTGCTCGACCAGACCGTGGCCGACCAGCTCTTCGTTCCCGAGCGCCCGATCCTGACCAAGGCTCACGACGTGCCGCCTTCGCGCTATGCGACCGGCAGCCACGCGTGCAACTCGATCATCTCGGCCGGCTGCATCATCAAGGGCACCGTGCGCAACTCGATCCTGTCGCGCGGCGTCGTGGTCGAGGAAGGTTCTTCGGTAACCAACTCGATCATCAACCAGAGCTGCATCATCAAGAGCGGCGCACGCGTCGAGAACGCCATTCTGGACAAGAACAACGTGGTCCCCACCAACACCGAGCTTCGCGGCACGCCCGAGAACATCCTGGTGCTGGGCAAGGCTCCGTTAACTTCTGATACCACCATCGTACGTTAACGTTGGCACCGCAACATCGCTCGTAACATGTAGAATAGCCGCCCGGTTTGTGCCAGGCGGCTATTCTCGAATTGCAACATGGGAGACAATATGGCAGATTCCAGCAAAAAGATGCAGATCGTGTTTGCCTCGGCCGAGTGCGCACCATTTGTAAAGACCGGTGGCCTGGGCGACGTGGCGGGCTCGCTGCCTGCGGCGCTTGTGCGCGCCGGCGCCGAGGTTATCGTGATGGTGCCCAAGTACGCAACCATCAAGGACGAGTACAAGGCGCAGATGGAGCACTTCTCCGACTTTTACGTGAGCCTGGGCTGGCGCAACGAGTACTGCGGGCTCGAGAAGCTCGAGCACGACGGCGTCACCTATATGTTCGTGGACAACGAGCGCTACTTTGCGCGCGACTATCCGTACGGCTTCTTTGACGACGGCGAGCGTTTTGCGTTCTTCTCCAAGGCCATCACCGAGAGCCTGCAGCACCTGCCCGAGGGCTTTGAGTGCGACATCCTGCACTGCAACGACTGGCAGACGGCACTGGCGCCCGTGTTCCTGCGCGAGTTCTACCAGGGCCTGCCGCTGTACGACCGCGTCAAGACCGTGTTCTCGATCCACAACGTGGCGTTCCAGGGCCAGTTTAGCGACACCGTGATGGAGGACATCCTGGGCGTGGCGCATATACCGGCGGCCGCCTCACAGCTGCGTTGCGATGCCTGCAGCATCAACTACATGCTGGGCGCGCTGCGCTATGCCGATGCCATCACCACGGTAAGCCCCACCTATGCCAACGAGATCCAGACGCCTGAGTTTGGCGAGGGCCTGGACGGTGTGCTGCGCGAGCGCTCCTATGCGCTGCAGGGCATTTTGAACGGCATTGACGTGGCCGGCTTTGACCCGGCGACCGACAAGCGCATTGCCGCCAACTACACGGTTGAAGACCGTTCTGGCAAGGCCGTGTGCAAGGCCAAGCTGCAGGAAGAGCTGGGGCTCGAGGTTCACGACGACCGTCCGCTCATGGTGATGGTCACGCGCCTGACGCGCCAGAAGGGCATGGACCTGGTCATGTACGCGCTCGACCGCATTCTTGCCGGCGGCGTTCAGGTGGCCGTGCTGGGCACCGGCGACCGCGACTACGAGGACGGCCTACGCTACTTCCAGGACAAGTACCCCGGCACCATGGCCGCGCGCATCGAATTTGATCCGGCGCTGTCGCAGCGCATGTACGCCGCCGCCGACATGTTCCTGATGCCTTCGAAGTTTGAGCCCTGCGGCCTGTCACAGATCATCGCCATGCGCTACGGCACCCTGCCGATTGTTCGCGAGACCGGTGGTCTGAAGGACACCGTGCAGCCGTACAACGAGTTTACCGGCGAGGGCACGGGCTTCTCGTTTACCAACTTTAACGGCGACGAGATGGGCGACGCGGTGTTCCGCGCGGCTCGCCTGTTCTGGGATAACCGCGATGCCTGGAACCAGCTGATCACGCAGGCCATGAGCCAGGACTTTAGCTGGACGCGCTCGGCCGACAAGTATCTGGACCTGTACTTCTTTATGCACCCGGAGATTGAGAGGCCGGCGGCTGTGGAGGCTGCTGCGGCTGTCGAGGAGCCCGCTGCTGCCGAGGAGCCCAAGGCCGAGGAGAAGCCGGTTGAAGCTGAGCCCGTTAAGGCCGATCCTAAGGTGAAGGCCGAGGCTACTCCCGAGCCCGAGCCTGCTGCGAAGCCTACGGCAAAGAAGACGACGGCCCGCAGGGCAACGGCTAAGAAGGCCACAGCGACCAAGACGGCGGCGACCAAGACCACCGCTGCCAAGACAACGACCACGCGCAAGCGCACCACCTCAGCCGCCAAGAAGGCCGCCGAGGCCGAGGCTGTTCCCGAGGTAAAGGCTGAGGCCACCGCCGAGGCTAAGCCCGCGGCAAAGGCTCCGGCCAAGACCGCTGCCAAGAAGACGACCGCGTCCACCAAGAAGGCAACGGCAGCCAAGAAGACCACGGCTACTAAGTCGACGACCACGAAGGCTGCTACGACGAAGGCCGCCGCGAAGACGACTCCGAAGGCCGCCGCAAAGCCGGCCGCCAAAGTCGAGGAGACGCCCGCTGAGACAAAGGCTGAGGAAGCTGTCGAGGTTAAGCCGGCCGCCAAGACCAGCACGCGCAAGCGCGCTACGACGACGGTCAAAAAGGCCACGACCAAGACAGCCGCTTCCAAGGCAGAGGCTAAAGCCGAGGACAAGCCCGCAGTAAAGGCCGAACCGGCGCCGAAGGCCGCTGAGGTCAAGACCGCTCCAAAGGCTTCGGCAAAGGCCGAGCCCGCCAAGGAGGCCCCGGCCTCCCCCGCCGCTCCCACTGAGAAAAAGGCTCCGACCAAGAAGACCTCCGTCCGTAAGGCGACGGCCACCCGCAAGCGTCGCTAATCCGGACGATTAAAACTTAATCCAACGCAAAAGAGGGCGCCCCAATCAGGCGCCCTCTTCTTGGTTGAACTTCTGTATTAAAAAGAGGGCCGGTTTACTACGACAAAATAGCTCTGGCCGACCACGGCGAGTAATCTTCGAAATTGACAACGCTTCTACCTGCGGTTTTAATATCACCAAATTGACAGTGCTTGAGATCATTCAAATCGTCGTAGTAAACCGAAGTACTTTTGTTTGACTACAAATAGTATCCGTCTGGGCGTTTTCGAATACCGCGATAATTTGGGTGGTAAAACGATTTTCTAGGACAACCGTTCGCCGATGGTAAACGGATGTTGTTTATACACCCTATGTACAACAGATATACTTACACCTTGTGCGTTAAGCCCATGGCCCGCTGGCCATGATTGTATAGAACTGGACCGTACTATGAGATTGATTCACAACAGCCGCCTGCCGCAGTTTCGCACTCCGTTTGGCGCTGTGACCACTGGAACTTCCGTTTCCCTCTCGGTGATATTGGAGGATGCCGATCCCAACCAGGCAACGCTTACGCTGCGCACCTGGGTAGATGAAATCGGTGAGTCTCGGTATCCCATGACGCACGAGGGCGACGGCATATTTACCGTAGAGCTTGAGTGCACCGAGCCCTGTCTTATCTGGTACAGCTTTATCTGCAATATCGAGGGCCAGCCCGACGTCCGCTTGGGCGCGCCGCAGGGTCGCACCGGTGGCGAGGGCGTAACCTACGACTACGCCGAGGTCCCGTCGTTCCAGATTACCGTCTACAAGCACCGCGAAGTTCGTCCCGAGTGGTACGAGCGTGGCATGGTTTACCAGATCTTCCCCGACCGCTACGCCCGCGACGAGAACTGGCGCGAGCGCACGCTGACCGAAGTCGAAAAGCCTCGCAACGGAATCCAGCGCCGCATGGTCGAGGACTGGAACGAACCGCCGGAGTACGAGCGTGCCGAAGACGGCTCCATCAAGACCTGGGATTTTTACGGCGGCTCGCTCAAGGGTATCCAAAATGACCTGCCCCGCATTGCCGAGCTAGGCTTTACGGCCATCTACCTCAACCCCATCTTTGAGGCCGCGAGCAACCACCGCTACGACACGGCCGACTACACCAAGATCGACCCGATCCTGGGCACCGAGCAGGATTTTACCGAGCTGTGCGAGGCGGCCGAGAAGCTCGGCATTTCCATTATTCTGGACGGCGTCTTCAACCATACGGGCGACGACTCGATCTACTTTAACCGCTACGGCAACTACCCCGGCGTGGGTGCCTGGCAGAGCGAGGACTCGCCGTGGCGCGATGCGTTTTACTTCCATGAGGACGGGTCGTATGACTGCTGGTGGGGCGTGGGCAACATGCCCGCCATCAATGAGAGCTCCGAGCTGGTACGCGAAAAGCTTCTGGGCAAAGACGGCGTGATTCGCAAATGGCTGCGCGCCGGTGCCCATGGTTGGCGCCTGGACGTAGCTGACGAGCTTTCCGACGACTTCCTGGCCGAAATCAAGAAGGCCGTACTCGCCGAGAAGCCCGACGCGCTGCTACTCGGCGAGGTCTGGGAAGACGCCTCCAACAAGATCAGCTACGGCCATCTGCGCCGCTACCTGCAGGGCTCCGAGCTGGACTCTGCTATGGATTACCCCTTCCGCGACATGGTCATCGGCTTTTTGATGGGCTACAAGAATGCCTATCAGGCTGCCGAGGACATCGAGACCCTACGCGAGAATTACCCGCGCGAGGCACTGTCCTGCGCGCTCAATCTGCTTTCGAGCCACGACCGCCCGCGCATCATCTCGGTGCTCGGCGGTGGCCCTGACGAGTCGCAGCTGCCCGAGAGCGAACGCAGCAAATGGCGCCTGGACGAGAACTCGATGGGCCTGGCCAAGAGCCGCTTTTGGCTGGCGACGCTCATGCAGATGACCTTCCCGGGCGTGCCCTCGATCTATTATGGCGACGAGTACGGCCTGGAGGGCCTCACCGATCCGGGCAACCGCCGCACGCTGCCGACCAAGGACCATCTGCACGACTTCGACACGCTGGCTATTGTCAAGAACGCCTCCGCCGTACGCCGCGCACTGCCATTTATGATCGACGGCGAGATCAAGGCCTTCGCGCTCAACGACGAGGTGCTGGCATACAACCGCACGGGCAAGGATGGCGAGTCCGCGACGGTTATCATCAACCGCAGCCTGCGCAATTCGCACCGCGTGACGATTCCGGCGCTCGGCGAATGCGCGAGTGACGTGATCAGCGGTCACGAGTGCGAGATCCACAACGGTACGGTCACGCTCGATCTGTATCCGCTGGGCTCGTCGATTATCTATCACCATGCCGAGCAGCGCCTGCAGGAGCCGCTTGATCACGGCGCGGGCGTCGTGTGCCACATCACCTCGGTGCCGACCGATGACGGCAAGCCTGGCACAATCGGTGCGCCCACGCGTCGCTTTATCGACCACCTGGCCGCCATGGGCATGCGCTACTGGCAGGTTCTGCCCGTCAATCCCACGGACTTCTTCCGCTCCCCCTATGCCGGTCCTTCGGCCTTTGCAGGCAATATCGACCTGCTGCCCGAGAGCCACGAGGAGCTGGCTGCCGACTTTGCCACCTGGAAGACCCGCGGCGGCGAGGATGCCGACCCGCTGTACACGGCGTTTAAACATCGCAACGCCGATTGGCTCGAGAAATACTGCGTCTACATGGCGGTCAAGAAGCACTTTGAGGGGCTGTCGCGCCACGATTGGCCGGCGGATGTCGCGCGCTACAACGAGCATCTGATCGATGACAAGCGCTTCCACGACGAGGCCGAGCTGCAGGCGTATATGCAGTATCGCTTTGACCTTGCCTGGTGCGAGCTCATGAACTATGCACACAAGAAAGGCATCGAGGTCATCGGCGATATCCCCATGTATGTCTCGGACGATTCGGCCGACGCGTGGAGCGAGCCCGAAAACTTCTGGCTGTCCGATACCGGCAAGGCAATTGAAATTTCGGGCGCGCCGCCCGACAACTTTGCGCCCGAGGGCCAGGTGTGGGGTAACCCCACCTTCCGCTGGGACCACATGAAGCAGAACGGCTATAGCTGGTGGATGGATCGCCTGCGTCGTGCGTTTTCGCTCTACGACCGCGTGCGCCTGGACCACTTCTTGGGCTTCCACAGCTACTTTAGCATCCCCGCCGGCAAGGCCTGTGCCGATGGCCGCTGGCTTGCGGGCCCGGGCAAAGACCTGTTCCAGACCGCCTACGACGAGCTGGGTCCGCTCAACTTTATCGCCGAGGACCTGGGCTATCTGACGCCTGGCGTTCGTGCGATGGCTTCGACCTGCGGCTTCCCCGGCATGGACGTGCTGGAGTTTAGCGACTACGACGTTCGCTGCGGAATTCATCCCACACCGGGCAAGATCCTGTACACCTCGACGCACGACACCTCGACGCTTGCCGGCTGGTGCACGCGCTCCTTTGCGGGCGGCGACGAGCCGAGCGGCATTGCATTGGCAAGCGAGCTCATGGGCAACGCCCTGGCAAGCGACGCTCCCCTGGTGATGATGCCGCTGCAGGATGTCCTGGGGCTTGGCGACGATGCGCGCATGAATGTACCGGGCGTGGCCACGGGCAACTGGACCTGGCAGGCTGACGAGGCCGACGTTGCGGCCGCCGAGGGCAAAACTGCGCAGCTCCTGCGCAACACCCATAGATTCTGGAGCGAACCGTGATAAAACGCCCGATATAGGGTACAGTTACAGACGTTTGAATTTTTGCGGGCAGAGTGATCTGCCCGCTTTGTACTGAAAAGGAAGTATTATGGCGCGCTACGATTACAAGTGCACGAGCTGCGGCAATGTGTTTGAGGTTGAGCATCCCATGTCCGAGACCCCCGAGGTCGTGTGCCCCAACTGCGGCGCTCCGGCCGCCAAGACGTTCTCGGCCAGCGGCATCAAGTTTGAGGGCAGCGGCTTCTACAACACCGACCAGCGAAGCGGCGGCTCCAGCACCAGCGCCACCAGCGGCTGCTGCGCTAACTGCCCGCATAGCCACTAGTGACAAGTGGCCCCGCGATCAAGCCCGATCGCGGGGTTGAATTTTTTCAGGAATGAACAACGCCCCGGCGACTGGTCTGGGGTTGCGCCACGAAAACGGCCTATCTACTACGTTTGACCCGTATAGTCCGAGCACACCTGCGTTTTTACAAAATCGACGAGCCGTCTACCTGCGGTTTTGAATTCGCTAAATTCGGCATGGTTGGGGGTAATGGGTTTAATGTAGTAGATAGGCCCATTTCATGGCAAGCGGGTCAACCCTCGGGTGCCGTATTAGTTGCGCACCAGCCTGGCGCAGAAGTGGCCGTCGTAGGAGTCGGCGTTAACGGGCACGCTTTGGAAGAGGCCTCGATCGTTCTGACGTACGGAGACAAGCTTCTTAGCCTGATCGAACTCGGGGAGCTGCAGGATCTGCGCCTCGGAGAGTGGCGCCACGGTAAAGCCGGTACCCTCGGGTGAGTTCAGGAAAGCGTCCACCACCTGCGTGTTCTCCTCGTCGAAGACCGAGCACGTCGCATAGATGAGCTCGCCACCGGCAGCCACGCGCGCGGCAGCCTCTTTGAGCATCGTCAGCTGCAGTTTGGGCAACTCGGTCGTAACGTCATTCTCAGTTAGGCGCCACGGGATCTCGGGATGACGGCGCATGGTGCCGGTGCCCGAGCACGGCGCATCGATAAAGACCGTGTCGAACTTAACCGGCTCGCCAAGCATGGCATCAAACGATGTGAGCACCTCATCAAGCTCGCAAGCATCACCCGAAACCGTACGAACGCCCTGAATACCGGCCTTATGCAGGCGAGCGAGATTCAGATCGCACTTGCGATCATGAAGATCGAGCGCCGTATGCTGACGCTCGTAGCCCGCACGCTTGGCCTGACACATCATCACATAGGTCTTGGTGCCACGACCGGCACCAATCTCAAGGCAGCTACCAGGGCGCGTGGCAGCTGTGGCGATAAGTTGCGCGTTGAGGTCAGATGCCACCGCGGCAGCACGCTCAAACACACCCGAAGCAACAGTAACCTGGGCATCAACCGGGGCATGACAGCCCGGGAAGACAGGCGCGACGAGCTGCGAGATATACGGATCGGGCTTAGTCGCAAAGGCGTTCTCATGCAGGGCCAGCGGTGCGGGGGCCAGATTGCCGGCAAAGTTAAGCGCACCCTCTGGCGTGTCAAACGACGCCATAATGCGAGCGCACAGCCAGCGCGGCAAGCCCATCAGGCGAGACAGACGAACCAAACGGCGCTCGGACTCATCCACGTCAGATGCCGTGGCAAAGTCCTCAACATTGTCCGCAACCTTGTGCAGCACCGCGTTAGCCAGGCCCGCGGCAGACTTAGCACCGCTGCGCACCAGCTCAACACCCTGGCTCACGGCAACGCGGCCCGGCGTATGCAGGTAGAGCATCTCGAAGGCCGAGATACGAAGCGCCATGCGAACGCGCGGCGCAACCTTTTTGGGTTTATCGAGAAACTGGTCGAGCAGCTCGTCCAAAATACCCTGCGTGGCGGCCACGCCCAGCGCCAAGCGGACGGCAAAAGCGGAATCGCGCTGGTCAATAGCCTTGGCCGATGCGCGAGAGGACAGCACGTCGCGCGCATACATGCCGCGGCGATCGGCCTCCATCAGTACATCGAGCGCAAGCTTGCGCGCGGGAGACAGCTTGCTCATGACAATACACCCCACGAAAGATCGGCACCCTGCAAGCCAGCAGCCCAAGCAGAAGCAGTCATAGCACGCTTGCCATCAGGCTTAACCTCGAGCAACTCGACCGAGCCATCGAAAAGGCCCAGGTAAACATGCTTGGCCTGAACGGCGACGAGCCCCTCACCAAGCGACACATCAGCCGGCGCAGCATCGAACACGCGCACGGTCTTGCCGGCAATCACGCAACGAGCAGGCGCGGTATCGGAAGAGGCCAGCACATGACGCGCGCAATCGAGCGCCGCCATGTGCGGATCCAAGCGCATCTCCTGCTTAGAAATCTTGGCAGCATGGGTAACAAGCGACTCATCCTGTTCGATCCACACGGCGGTGCCATCGGCAAGAGAAGGAAGCGTATCGGCAAGCAGTTTGCCGCCGAGCTCAGCGAGCTCCATAGTCAGCGCCTCGGCATGCTTACCGGCAACCGACGTGGAAGTCTGAGCACAATAAGCACCAGTATCCACGCCATGCCCAATGCGCATAATAGAAACGCCAGCAATCTCATCACCAGCAAGAATGGCACGCTGAATAGGAGCAGCCCCACGCCAACGAGGCAGCAAGGACGCATGAACATTCACAATACCAAGCGGCGCTATATGCAGCACCTCATCAGGCAAAATACAGCCATAAGCAGCCACACAGAAAATGTCAGCCTGGGCAGCCTGGAGCACCTCAACAACCTCAGGCGTCATACGATTAGCCTCAACAACAGGCAGACCAAGCTCGAGCGCCTTAGCCTTAACAGGAGACGGCTCCAGCTTCTTACCACGCCCACGAACAGCATCAGGACGAGTAACAACAAGCGCAATCTCGTTTCCAGCCTCGACAAGCGAAGCCAGCGAGGGCACAGCAAAATCAGGCGTACCCATAAACACAATACGCATAAAGAACGTCTCCTCTCAACCAAAGCCGAGACGGCTACAAAGAACAGCGGAAAGCCAAGTCACCAGCCCATCCGCAATAACATTTCAACAAGAACAAATATACCCAAAACCAAAGAAAGAGCCGCAATAAAAGCAGCTCTTTCAGCAAAGCACCTATCAGCGAAGACGCCCATCCCTGGCCCGACGGCACCCCGGGGACGGACAAACCTACTCCGTCTCGCCCGGTCGAGCGCCGCGGGCCAGGGCGTCCTGGTACTCCTTGACGGCCTTGAGCCTCTGCATGGGCTTCAGTCGCTCGAACATGGTGTTGCCGTGCAGGTGATCGATCTCGTGCTGCAGGCACACGCAGAACAGATCGCCCGAGGCCTCATAGCGAATCAGGTTGGCGTCCAGGTCATACGCCTCGACGACGACATGGTCGGGACGCTCGATCTCACAGCTAATGCCAGGAATGGATAGACAGCCCTCGCTATACGGAACGAGATGGTCGCTTTGCTCGACAATCACGGGATTGATGAGCACGTACGGGTCGTAGTCGTTCTTGTCGCTGTAGTCGCAGTCGATGGTAACGAGCTGAATGAGCTCGCCGATCTGCGGAGCAGCCAGGCCGCAACCGCCGTTATCGAACATCATTTTCTTCATCTTCTCGGCAAGCGCCTCGATCGCCGGGGTGATCTCCTCGATGACGGTGCACTCCTGGCGCAGACGAGGGTCGGGCGACAGTACGATTCCGTTGGCTTCCATGGCCATCCTTTCGGTTTGTTACATCAAATCATAGGCGTCGACGTCAACGCTCACGCTCACGCCGCGCACGGAGCCCACCTCTTTGAGGCAGGCGTCGATATCATCAGAGACATGGTACCCCACGGGCGACTTCACAAGCAGGTGGAAGCGATAACGGTCCTTGGCTCTCTCGATTACACACGAAGCCGGGCCCAGCACCTGCGGCACGGCACTCCCTGCCCGCAAAAAGTCGGGCGCGGCGGCATGCCAGCGGCGCTTAAGGAGTTTTGCAATGCGCCCGATGTAGTCCTGCGCGTCGTCTCGGTTCGCCGACCACACCAAGAGGTTGACAAGGCGAACAAACGGCGGGTACAGCGCGTCGCGGCGCTGGTCCAGGTCGTGGTCGGTAAAGATAGAGCGATCGTGCTCAGCGACGGCGCGGATGACCGGATCCTCGGGCAGGTAGGTCTGGATGATGACCTCGCCGGGACGATCGCCGCGACCGGCACGGCCCGCGACCTGCTCCAGCAGATCGTAGGCGCGCTCCCCTGCTCTAAAATCGGGCATCTTGAGGGCAAAGTCGGCATTGACCACGCCCACGAGCGTGACCTCGGGAAAGTCGAGACCCTTGGCGATCATCTGGGTACCCAACAGCACCGCGCAATCGGCGGCATCGAACTGCTCGAGCAGCTTTTTGTGCGCATCCTTGCCGCGCGTGGAATCGGCATCCATGCGAATGATGGCGACGTCCTCGGGCAGCATCTGGTGCAGCGCATCCTCGATCTGCTGCGTGCCAAGGCCCATTTTTGCCAGGTAGCGACTGCCACATTTGGGGCAACGGCTCGTGGACGCGGGATACGGCTGCACGCGCCAGGAGGATCCGCATGTGTGACATTGCAGCGTGTGCGTGCGCTCGTGATACGTAAGCGCGGTGGAGCAGTGGTTGCAGGTGGGAACGCAGCCGCACTCGCGGCACATCAAAAACGGCGCAAAACCGCGGCGGTTGTGCAGCAGCACGGCCTTTTCGCGGCGCTCGACCACACGCCCCAGGCCTTCCATCAGCGGTTTTGAGAACATGGAGCGGCTGCCGTGTGAAAACTCGCGGCGCAGATCGGCAATACGGACCGTAGGTAGCACGGCGTGTCCCGGGCGCTCGGGCATCTCGACGCGCGTCCAGGTGGCACCGTTATACGTTCCGCGTCGGCAGCGGTCGAGGGCCTCGGCAGAAGGCGTGGCCGAGCCCAACACGAGTGGGCAGCGGTAGCGCCGCGCCATCTCGGCCGCCACCTCGCGCGCGTGGTAACGCGGGCTGGAGCCTTGCTTGTAACTGGTCTCGTGCTCCTCATCAATGATAATGAGGCCCAGGTCGTTAAGCGGGCAAAAGAGCGCCGAGCGTGCACCGACGACCACGCGAGCGGCACCGCTGGCGACCATATCCCACTGGTCCAAGCGCTCACCGGCCGAAAGGCGTGAGTGGAACACGGCGACCGTCTCGCCAAAACGCGAGCGGAAGCGGCCGACGGTCTGGGCCGTCAGCGAGATCTCGGGCACCAGCACGCAGGCCGAACGGCCAGCTGAGAGCACGCGCTCGATAGCGGAGAGGTAAACCTCGGTTTTGCCGGAGCCGGTGACGCCGTCAACCAGCACCACGTCGCCATGGGCGTCCAGACAGGCGCGCTCAATCTGAGCGAGTGCCTGTTGCTGGCCGTTGGTAAGGGAGACCGGCGCCTTGCCGCTTGCCGAGGACAGCGTGGTCTGCTCGCTGCAGCCACGCCAGGCGCGGCGCTCTTCCACCACCACGACGCCGCGTTTTTCGAGCGACTTGATGGTCGCCGACATACTGTTATAGAGAAGGTTGAGGTCGCGCGTCGTGACAGGACCACACTGGAGCGCCTCGATGAGTTGGCGCTGGCGGACCGCGGTCTTGGGTGGCGTGTAGTCAAAGCCTTCGGGCGTAAGCATCACCCAGCGGTTTTGGATGGGTTTGACGGCTGGACGTTCAACCGTCCACACGCCGTCGTCGCCCTTGACCACACGCGGGCTGCCACCCGGAGGCAAGAACAGGCGCAGGCACTCGGAAAGCGTCGCGACATACTCGCGGCTCATCCAACGTGCGATGCGGGCGGCTTCGGCGGTAAAGAGCGGTTTGCTGAGAATGGCCTCGATGGGCTTGATGCGCACGGGGTCGAGGGCGTTGTTACCCGGCAGATCGCCCAGATCAGGCGCAATGTCGACGACATAGCCCGCGGCGGCACGGTTACCAAAGTGGACCAGGACCGTGGATCCGATCTGGACCTCGTTGGCAAGGGACTCGGGGATGCAGTAGGCGAATGGCTCGGACAGCGCTCGGGTAGGAATGTCGAGAACCACGCTCGCGTAGGCAGCGATGGGCTCAGGTGCAGGCTTAGGCTGAGCCGAGGCAGCGGCAGGCATGAGCTTCACCAGAGCCTCCTCCGGTTCCGGCGAACCAAACAGCGACAGTTGTTGAGCCATACACCACCTCTAACGAACGGACCTGAAAGGGGTGGGACAAAATAATCAGTAGAGTTTGTCCCATGGCCGATACGAGTGTCGAGCTCGTTGCGTCACTCGAACATGGGACAAACACTACTGATTATTTTGTCCCAGCAACCCACTCATTGGTACAGAAACAAGAGCCCCGCTCGGGGGAACGGGGCTCGGATACATGCGTTTACGCGTCTACTATAGCGCCATCGTGCGGGCGCGGTCGATACGCGCCAGACAGTCGTCACGGCCGACGAGCGCCATGGTCTCGCCCAGCGGAGGGCTCACCATATTGCCGCAGACGGCGACGCGCACGGCCTGGAACACCACGCGCTTCTTAAGGTCCATCTGCTCGGGCAGCGGCTCAAGCGCGGCGTCGATGTTGTCAGCCGTCCACTCGTCCACACCCTCGAGAGCAGCCTTGGCGGCGTCCAGAATGGCACCCATGCCCTCCTTGGCCAGGCCTTTGTTGACGGATTTCTCGTCATACTCGAGCGTCTCGGCCGTAGCAAAGATGGGAGCAGCGACGGTCACGGCGTCGGCAGGCATCTTGGTGCGCGGCTTAACGATGGCAGCAAGCGCATCGATCCAATCCTCGCCGTACTCGACATTACCCTCGATGAGACCCGCCTCGTGCAGCTCGGGGACCATGATCTCATCGGCAAACTGAGCATCGGACATGCCGTTGATGTACTCGGCATTAACCCAATCAAGCTTCTTGGGGTCGAAGGTCGCCGGGTTCTTGGAGATGCGGTCGAGCGAGAACTTGCTGGCTAGGACATCGCGCGGGATGATCGTGGTCTCGCCGTCGAGCGACCAGCCGAGCAGCGCCAGGTAGTTGACGAAGGCGTCGGAAAGGTAACCGGCGTCGCGGTACTCCTCCACCGAAGTTGCGCCGTGGCGCTTGGAGAGCTTCTTACCGTCGGCGCCCAGGATCATGGAGATGTGGGCGAACGTGGGCACGGGCGCGCCGAGGGCCTCGTAGACCATGACCTGGCGCGGGGTGTTGGACAGGTGGTCGTCGCCGCGGATGACATGGGTGATCTTCATCATGGCGTCGTCGACGACGGTCGCGAAGTTGTACGTGGGCGTGCCATCGGAGCGGAAGATGACGAAGTCGTCGAGCTCCTTGGCGTCGAAGGTCACCTCGCCGTGGACGGCGTCGTGGATAACGACGTCGCCGCGGTCCTCGGGCACCTTGATGCGCAGGACGTAAGACTCGCCGGCCTCGATGCGGCGGCGGGCCTCCTCAGGATCAAGATCGCGGCAGCGGCGCTGGTAGCCCTGGAAGGGGTCCTTGCGCTCCTGCGCGGCCTTGCGATCGGCGTCGAGCTGCTCCTTGGTGCAGAAGCAGGGATAGGCCTTGCCCTCGTCCCAGAGCTTCTGGGCGGCCTGCTTGTACAGGTCCAGGCGCTCGGTCTGTGCGTAAGGGCCATAGTCGCCGCCCACCTCGGGGCCCTCGTCCCAGTCCAAGCCCAGCCAACGCATGGCGCGCAGAATGATCTGCGTGTTCTCGTCGGTGGAACGGGTGGGGTCGGTGTCGTCGATGCGCAGGATGAACGTGCCGCCGTTTGCGCGGGCGAAAGCCCAGTTATAGATAGCGGTGCGGGCGCCGCCGATGTGCAGCTTGCCCGTCGGTGAGGGTGCAAAGCGGACGCGAACGTCTGATGCCATGGAAATCTCCTCGATTGCAGGATGGATGTCTAACCGCATCAGTATAAAGCAACAAAGCAACCTCCGCACAAAGGGCACCGACCCACTCATTGGGGACAGACTTAAATGATCAGTCTTTGGGCAACCTGTCGGCACTTAGGTAAGGCTGGTCATTTAAGTCTGTCCCCAATGAGTAGGTGCGGAAAGGGTGTGAATGTTTGATTTACGCGCTATGATGTGCCCTTGCATAGAGAGCCCGGCGGAATGGTAACGGTCGCCGGGACACGTTTTTGAAAGGACAATCATGTCAGAAGAACTTCGTTCCATTCCACCCCAACACGGGTCCTTTGTTTTTACGTCGGAGTCGGTGACCGAAGGTCATCCCGATAAGATCGCTGACCAGATCAGTGACGCCGTCCTCGACGCAATCCTCGCCAAAGAAATAGAGCTCCAGGAGCAGGGCTACATCGCCCCCAACGGCGTGCCTGCCAACGTGGAGAACGTCCGCTGCGCCTGCGAGACCCTCGTGACCACCGGCACCGTCATCGTCGCCGGCGAGATTCGCACCCAGGCCTACGTCGACGTACAGGAAATCGCCCGCGGCGTCATCCGCCGCATTGGCTACAACCGCGCCAAGTTCGGTTTTGACTGCGACACCTGCGGCGTTATGAGCCTCATCCACGAGCAGTCGCCCGATATCGCCCAGGGCGTTGACGAGTCCTTCGAGACCCAGACCGGCGCTACCACCGACCCGATCGACCTGATCGGCGCCGGCGACCAGGGCATGATGTTCGGTTATGCCTCCAACGAGACCAAGACCCTCATGCCCATGCCACACTACCTGGCAAGCCGCCTGGCCGAGCGCCTGGCCGCCGTGCGTCACGACGGTACCCTCGCCTATCTGCGTCCCGACGGCAAGACCCAGGTCACCGTGCGCTACGAGGAAGGCAAGCCCGTCGAGGTCACGACCATCGTCATCTCCACGCAGCACGCCGCCGAGATCGAGGACATGGGCAAGATCAAGGCCGACCTCATCGAGCACGTCATCACCCCGGTCATGGCCGCCGAGAACATGCCGTGGGACAACGCGGAGATCTACGTGAACCCCACCGGTCGCTTTGTCGTGGGCGGCCCCATGGGCGACACGGGCCTCACCGGCCGCAAGATCATCGTCGACACCTACGGCGGCTACGGCCGTCACGGCGGTGGCGCCTTTAGCGGCAAGGACTGCACCAAGGTCGACCGTTCCGCCGCGTATGCCGCGCGCTGGGTCGCTAAGAACGTGGTCGCCGCCGGTCTGGCCGACCGCTGTGAAGTCGAGCTCGCCTACGCCATCGGCGTTTCCAAGCCCCTCTCAATCATGGTCGACACCTTCGGTACCGCGCATGTTGCCGAGGACAAGATCGTCGAGGCCGTCGAGAAGACCTTCGACCTGCGCCCGGGCGCAATCATCCGCGACCTAGACCTGCGTCGCCCCATCTACGAAAAGACGGCAGCCTACGGTCACTTCGGCCGCGAAGACGCCGACTTCACCTGGGAGAAAACCGATCGAGTCGAAGAACTCAAAGCAGCCTGCGGCCTATAAATAGGTTCACAGAGCCCAGAAAGCAAAGCATTAGAACCAAAAGAAGTACCGGCCCCAACCGGTACTTCTTTTTATTTACACGGTGGTGTGAATATTTCGATGCGCAATGAACAGCACGTCCCCAGCTGATAAATTTTGACATCCAGCCACTCCAACCATGTATCCTAAGTTCCGAGGGCTTTGGTATTTGGTCGATCGCGAGTTCCGCACGAGCCGGAGGCCACTTAATGTGGCCTCCGTGCGAGCCAGGACTGTAGAGCAGGCGACCAAATACCAAAGCCCTCGGAACGACGGGATAGAACAGGAGCGCATATGGCAGGCAAGCCGCAAACACTAGCTACGACCTCGGCATTCGAGATCTTGGGGCCCGTCATGGTCGGCCCCAGCTCATCGCACACCGCCGGCGCCCTGCGGTGCGCCCAAGTTGCCGCCAGCCTGCTGGAAGGCCGCATCACTAAGGTCACCTTTGGCCTGTGGAACTCCTTTGCCCACACCTACCGCGGCCACGGCACCGATCGTGCGCTCGTCGCGGGCATCCTGGGCCTCGACACCGATGACGAGAACATCAAGCAGGCCTTCGACCTCGCACGCGAGCAGGGCCTCGAATATCACTTTGACATCAAGGGCGACGACGCCTCCATCCATCCCAACACCGTCGACATCGACATGGCCGACGATACGGGCGCCACGGCGCAGGTCCGCGGCGAGAGCCTCGGCGGCGGCAAAATGCGCATCAGCCGCATCAACGGCGTCGGCGTCGATATCTCGGGCATGTATTCCACGCTCTTCGTGGCACACCAGGACGTCCCCGGTGTGCTCGCCGCGCTCACGAACCTGCTCGCCTACGCACATGTAAACATCGCCTTCTGCCGCACCTACCGCACCGAAGTGGGCGGCCAGGCATACTCCGTCTTTGAAACCGATGGCGCCCCCGACGACACCGTCATCCCCATGCTGCGCAAGCTCGACAATGTAAACTACGCCACCTTTATCGAGCTCCCGGGCTCGGCCTCGTCGCTCTCCCCCGGCGTCTCGGCCAAGGAAATCTTCGACGACGGCGAGCAGCTGCTCGATGCGTGCGAGGAACTCGGCCTCAACATCGGCGCCGTAATGGCCATACGCGAGGCTCGCCTGACCGGCGAGGGCCACGCCGTCGCTGCCATGCGCCGCGTCCTCGAGGTCATGCGCGAGGAGACTACGGCCCCCATCGCCAATCCTCAGCGCTCGCTCGGCGGGCTTATCGGCGGCGAGGCCAAGCTCGTTGATGCCACCGGCCGCAACGACTTGAGCGTAAGCCTGATGGGCGCCGTCCAGACCGATGCCGTGGCCCGCGCCATGGCCGTCCTTGAGCGCTCCGCCACAATGGGAGTGATCGTCGCCGCCCCCACGGCCGGCTCCGCAGGCGTCGTGCCCGGCTGCGTGCTGGCGCTCGCCGACCATCTGCAACTGGACGATGAGCAAGTCATGGACGCCCTCTACTGCGCCGCCGCCATCGGCCTCAACCTCACCACGAGCGCCTGCGTCGCCGGCGCCGAGGGCGGATGCCAAGCCGAGGTGGGAAGCGCGGCCGCCATGGCCGCCGCCGCGCTGGTGCAGATGCTCGGAGGCACGCCCGAGCAGGCACTCGACGCCAGCTCCATCGCCCTGAGCAACCTGCTGGGCCTGGTCTGCGACCCGGTGGGCGGCCTCGTGGAGGTGCCGTGCCAAAACCGCAATGCCATCGGCGTGGCCGCGGCATTTAGCTCGGCGCAGCTTGCACTTGCCGGTATCAAGAGCCTGGTGCCGTTTGACCAGATGGCGCACGTCATGCTCTCCGTGGGCCACGCGTTGCCGGCCACGCTGCGCGAGACGGCAAAAGGTGGCATCGCGCAGGCTCCGGCCGCACTTTCGGCCTGTGCAAAATGCGGTGTGTGCGGATAGCGACAAAGATAGACTCGAAGGTGGGACAAATGTCCCACCTCTTTTGAATGCCACCGTTTCCATACCACAAACAACTGGGTAATCGCTATAATGCAAGCCCAGTAAAAACACGATGAGCCGCAAGGCGAAATTCGAAGGATATGCATACGATGTCGCAAAACGATCGAACTCAACTGAT
The DNA here is from genome assembly GCF_003467965.1 of Collinsella sp. AM42-18AC. Lineage (NCBI taxonomy): Bacteria > Bacillati > Actinomycetota > Coriobacteriia > Coriobacteriales > Coriobacteriaceae > Collinsella > Collinsella sp. AM42-18AC. The sequence goes on along the minus strand of NZ_QSFY01000008.1, from coordinate 36,427 downwards.
CCCCGATCCGCAGCAGCCGAGCAGGCACACCGGGGGCGTTCAGTCGCCGCGTCCTATCGCGCCGAGCCGCGGTCAGCAGCGAGGTGCGGCAAACGTTTCCCAACGTCCGAACAAGCAGCATCAGCAGCGCCAGGCAAATGGCAATGCGCCCAAGCAGCCCCCCACGCACGCTCGAGGCGATCGCGGCCCCGCACGCAAACCCGCCGAGAACAATAAGTCGGGCAAAAAGACGACGCTCTTTGTCGTTCTGGGTCTTATCGTCATTATCTATATCGTAGGCGTCGTAGCGTTTTCGCAGGTAGCCTACCCCAACACCACTATCGCCGGCGTCGATGTCTCGTTCTCCAACGCTTCGTCTGCCGCCACCAAGGTCAACTCGGCTTGGAAGCACTATAAGCTCACCGTGACAGGCGAAGACTTTAGCTGGACCTATCAGCCCGAGTCCGATGAGCCCATCGTCGACGGCGAAGCTGCCGCAAAAGAGATCATCAACCACAACGAAGCCTTTGTATGGCCGGTCCGCCTTGTAGAATCCTTAAGCGGCAAGACCAAAACAACCGCTACCTCCAACGAAGTAGATCTTGATCAAGACATCGACCTGTCCATGCTCTCCGATACCTTTGACCAAAAGCAGTTTGAGAAGGATCTGGGCACCGCCATCGATGAGTTTAACGGGAGCCGTTCGGGCACGTTCGAGGCCAATAGCTCCTATGACGAGCAGGCCGGCAAGTTTACCGTCGAGAAGGCGCGCTCCAACGAAAAACTCAACCGCGAGCATGTCATTAAGTATGCCGAGCTCGAGCTTGCCTCGCTGGCCGAGACCGTAGATCTTTCCAAGCTCGGCAACGATGCCTATGAGCCGCTCAATGGAACGCTGACCGATGATCAGATTCAGGCCGCATGCGATGCCGCCAACAACTTCTTGGGCGTCAACGTGACCCTCAAGCTCAACGGCGAGGATGCCGGCAAGGTTGATGGCAGCTCCGTGTTGCAGTGGATCAGCTTTGCCGATCCGGCCAACCCCACGCTCGATACGTCGCAGATCAGCAGCTGGGCAGCCGAGCTCGCCAACGGCTTTAATACCGTGGGCTCCACTCGCTGGTGGACGCGCGCCGATGGCAAGCAGTGCGCCGTCGAAGGCGGCGACTTTGGTTGGTCCATCGACAGTACCTCGCTCGCCAAGCAGGTCGAAGACGCCATTAACAACAAGCAGACCGGCGAAATCGATATCAAGTACTCCCAGAAGGCCGACACCTTTACCGCAAAGGGAGAGCCTGACTGGAAGGCATACGTCGATGTCGATCTGTCCGAGCAGCACGCGCGCTACTACGACGAGAGCGGCAATATTGTGTGGGAGGCCAACTTTATTTCCGGCAAACCGGGCGAAGACGCCACCCCCGAGGGCGTATGGCAGATCAACAGCAACGATGGCGCCAGCAAACTCATCGGTGCCAAGGACCCCGAGACCGGCAAGCCCAAATACGAGAGCCCGGTCAGCTATTGGATGCCGTTCGAGGGCAATATGGTCGGATTCCACGACGCCACCTGGCAAAACGACAAGAGCTTCGATAATGCCGAGTCGTACAAGTGGTGCGGCAGCCACGGTTGCATCAACCTGCGCCTGGCCGATGCAAAGGCACTTCACGACTGCATCAAAGTCGGCCTGTGCGTGGTTGTCCACTCGTAGTGCAAAGCGCGCATTCCCACAACGTGGAGCCGCTGCGACCAATCTAACAGTTCCGAAAGAATCCGCCATATGCGCCCGCCTTACGCGACGGACGCATATACTTATTGAGGAACTTTCTATAAAGGAGACGCTATGCCGAATGTCCCCACCATCACCCCAGGCCCGGATGATGCCGAGTACACGCCCGAAGGTGCCACCGAAACGATTCCTCTGATTAAAAACGTACATGCCGACAAGCAGAGCGAACGCACGAACGATACGGCCGAGATTTCCGATGAAGAGGCGTATGCCAAGCTCAAGGCAAAACGTGCCGAACGTCGACGCAAAAAGCTGATTCGACGCGGTATTGCCGCCGGCGTCGTAGGTGCCATCGCGCTCATTGCCATTGTCGCAACCCTAGTTATCAATGCGCAGCCGCAGGGCGCTAGCGGGCCTGTGACCGACATGGTGACCGAGGGCACGTTTACCACAACGGTCGAGGCGAAAGGCCAGCTCAAACCCATTTCGTCCTCAGTGGTCTCCCCTTCTGTCGACGGCACGGTCGATTCGATCAACGTGCAGGCAGGCCAATCCGTCAACGAGGGCGACGTGCTCATGACCATTAAAAACGACGAGCTCGATCGCAACGTTGCCGAGGCGCAGCGTGCAGTAGCAGCCGCTCAGGAAGACCTCGCCAACGCGCAGAAAGCCGCAGCTGCCGCGCAGGCCACCCCAACGACGGACGTCGATGGAGCTTCCGCAGCGGCTGGCATCTCCGCCGCATCAGCGGACACGAACGCTGTATCGGCCGCGCAGCGCAGCCTCGCATCGGCCCAGGCAAACCTCGATCAGGCGAACGCCAAGGCCGCCAGCCGTACGGTCACGGCCCCGAGCTCGGGCAGCATCGTGGAGCTCAACGCCAAGGTCGGCGCCACGGTAACAGGCGGAATGATCATGGGCGAAAGCGATACGAGCGGCGGCAAGCAGTGCATGCAGATCGCCGACCTGTCCAAGATGAAGGTGACGGTTCAGGTGGGCGAAAAGGATATCGCCAAAATTGCCGTGGGCCAAAGCGCCAACGTGACCTATCCCGCGTTTCCCGATATCGTGAGCCAGGGCACCGTCACGGCTATCGCCTCGGTGGCAAACTCTGACTCCGGCTCCGGTAGCGGCGGCAGCGTGACCTTTAACGTCGACATCCTCATCGAAGCACCCGACAGTCGCCTTAAGCCGGGTATGACTGCCGAGGTCTCGGTAGTGACCGAGAAGCTCGACGACGTGGTTATGGTGCCGACCATGGCGCTGATGACCGAAGATGGCGAGCACTATTACGTCAATCTGGCCACCGATTCGGAAGGCAAGAAGACGCGCCGCGTGAAGGTGACCGTCGTGACGCAAAACGACAACGAGGCTGTAGTCGGTAAGACGCAGGTCAAGCGCGACGACCAGGGCAACGAGATCAACCCAGACGTCCCGGTTACCAAGTTACGCGACGGCGACACCATCGTGACGGATACCGGCACAGGCATGACGGCAGACGGCGGCGACAATATGTCTGCCGACGAGGGCAAGTAATGCGTCCCGTCATCGACATCCGCAACGTGCACCGCATCTTTGAGAGCGAGGCCGGTTGCGCCCACATCCTGCACAACGTGAGCCTGGCGGTGAACCCCGGTGAGTTCGTCGCCATCACCGGCCCCTCGGGCTCGGGCAAGTCGACGCTCATGAACATCCTGGGCTGCCTGGACAAGCCGACGGCGGGTGATTATTTCCTGCAAGGGCTCAACGTCGCCGAGCTCGACGATGATGAGCTCACCGAGGTGCGCGCGCTGAGCATCGGCTTTGTCTTTCAGAGTTTTAACTTGCTGCCGCGTCTGACGGTGATCGAAAACGTCATGCTGCCGCTGTCCTACACCAATGTGCCGCGTAGCCAGCGCGAGATGCGCGCCGTGCACGCGCTGCAAGCCGTCACACTGCCGGTCGACCATTGGGACCACCGCATATCGGAACTCTCGGGCGGACAGATGCAGCGCGTCGCCATCGCGCGCGCCCTCGTCAACGACCCGCCCATCATTTTGGCCGACGAGCCAACGGGAAATCTAGACTCGACAACCGGGGCGCTCGTCATGGAAACCTTCCACAAGCTCCAGAAACGCGGCAAGACCATCGTACTCATCACGCATGACCCCGGCATCGCCGCCGAGGCCGATCGAGCCGTAACCATCCGTGACGGGCGAATCCATGACGGCGCATATGTCGCGCATACACCGAATACGTTACGCGGGGCCGTCAACAACCTGCCCGCGATTTCTGCAACCACCAATCAGCCGAAAGGAGCGAAGGCATGAGCACCCGCGATCTTGTCCAAGAAGCCCTTCACTCGCTCGAGGCCAACAAGGGACGCAGCCTGCTCACCATCCTTGGCATCGTCATTGGCATCGCCTCGGTCATCGCCATGACTTCGCTCATCGGCGGCATCCAAAACAGCCTGGTCAACAGCCTGGGCCTCAATGCAGCCCGCATGGTAGAGATCTATTCGTCCCAAGAACTCACCGATTCGGATGTGGAAAAGCTTCGCAAACTGGTGCCGCAGATTGAGCAGATCGGCATCGTCGATAGCGCCTATTCCGAGTACAAGGTCGGGGATAAAAGCTATACCGTCATGGCACACGGCGTCGATAGCGACATGCTCGATGCCGTGGGCGCCAGCAAGATCGTTGCGGGACGTGTCTATTCACAGGCAGAGTCTCAATCAGGCTCGCGCGTGGCGCTCCTCAGCCGCGGCGGCGCCGATCAGCTTTACGGCAACGAACAGGATGCGCTGGGGAAAACCATCAAGGTGTCCAACGGCGAGGTGCAGATTGTAGGCGTGATTGATGGCGGCAGCGACTCCATGGGCTCGCTCACGCTGTATATGCCACGCGAAACCATCTCCGGCCTGTTTGGCGACGAGAATCCTTCATTCCCCAGCGTGACGGCACTTGCCGCCGAGGGCACAGACATGGACGAGCTCTGCAAGACCATCGAGTCTAAGGTGCGCGCGATGAAGGGCATCTCGGAGGATGATGAGTACGACAGCGTATCGGCGACCTCCATGAAAAGCGCCATCGATGCACTCAACTCGTTTATGGGCGCCTTCTCGCTCATCATGGGCGCTGTCGCCAGTATCTCACTGCTTGTCGGCGGAATCGGCATTATGAATATGATGCTCACCAACGTGACTGAGCGCATCCGCGAGATCGGTATTCGCCGTGCCCTGGGCGCCAGTCGTCGCGATATCACCGCGCAGTTTTTGGCCGAGTCCTCGGCGCTGTGCGTCACCGGTGGCCTGCTGGGTGTCCTGATTGGCTATCTGCTGGCCTGGGGCCTCGCGGTGTTTGCCGCAGGATCAGGGGTTCTCAACGAGCTCGGTGCCAGTGGGCAGATCACACCGAGCTTTTCAATCGCCACGGTGCTGCTGGCCTTCGGCGTCTCCGTCGGCATCGGCGTAATCTTTGGCTTCTACCCCGCTCGCCGCGCGGCAAAGCTCAACCCGGTGGAGTGCCTACGCTACCAGTAAGCCACCACCAACAAGTTGCGGCGAATTAGGGACCGTTTGGGGGTGCGGACGCCGGAAACGTAGAGATCGGCCTCGCCGAAGTCGGCCTGGGCCCGGCAGGGCCTGCGTCAGCATTGCCAAAAACGCCTATCGAAAGGGCGAATCCCTCTTGTCAGAACTACAGGAACACCCCCACGCGGGCGGGAGGGCGCGCAGGCGCGGCAAGCGCCTAGCGCGCGAACTCCCGTAAGAGCGCGTCTTCCACTTCCCGAAGCGAAAGGGCCCCGCCTCCCTCGGCGGGACGGGTGACCACAATGCAGCGCGCACCCACGGCGCGCGCTGCGGCGAGCTTCTCAGCCGTGCCGCCTACGGTTCCCGAGTCCTTGGTCACAAGCCACTGGGCGCCCACCTGCCGAAGCATCGCCTCGTTGAGCTCGCGGGTGAAGGGCCCCTGCATGCCGATGACGTGCGACGGCGAAAACCCCGCGTCGATGCACTTCGTTATAGCACCGGGCAGCGGGAGCACACGCACGAAGAAGCGCTCCGCGAAATCGGCGACGCTCGTGTAGGGAGCAAGCTCCTTGCTCCCCGTCGTGAGAAGCGCGCGACCCGGGTTCTCGGAGAGAAAGCGCGCCGCGCAGGCGATCGACGCGACCGGCACGACGCCTTTGGGCAGCGCCTCGACCGGGCGCGCAAGGCGCAGGCATCGTGCACCCACGGCGAGCGAAGCGGCCCGGATGTTACCGCTTGCGAGCGTAGCGAAGGGGTGCGTGGCGTCGACGACGATGCGCGCGCCGGAAAGCTCGCGCTCCATGTCGGCCTCGTCGAGCCTGCCCGCATGCACCTCGATGCCCGGAAGCTCGCCCAAAAGTTCGCCTCCGTACTCTGTTGCCGCGTAGGCACGGGCGGGGATGCCCGCCCCGCTCGCCCATTCGCACAGAAGGCGGCCCTCGGTGGTGCCGGCGAAGATGCGCAGCGCCGGCGCGGATGCGGGAGCCGTCACTTTGGGCCGCCTGTGCGCGTGATCTGGTAGAGCAGCGCGTTCATAATGGCAGCCGCCACTGTCGAGCCGCCCTTGCGACCCCTCGCGACGATGGCCGGCACGCGTCGCGCGAGTAGCTCCTCTTTCGCCTCGACCACGTTCACAAACCCGACCGGCACCCCAACGACGAGCGCGGGCGCGATCTTCCCCACGTCCATGAGCTCGGCGAGGCGCAGAAGTGCTGTGGGAGCGTTGCCGACGGCCACGATGAGCGGACCCTCGATTCCGCAAGCTTTGTCCATGCTCGCAACGGCGCGAGTCGTGCCCGCGGCGCGCGCAGCCGCGGCGACATCAGGGTCGGCCATGTAGCACACGGCCTTGCAGCCGAGCTTCGCGAGCGCGGGCTTGCTTATGCCTGCGAGCGCCATGTTCGTGTCGGTGAGCACCGTGGCCCCTGCACGCAGTGCGTCGAGCGCACAGTGCGCGGCGTCATGGGTGAACACGAGGGAATCGGCGTACGAGAAGTCGGCAGTGGTGTGGATGACGCGCTTCACGACGGGCTCTTCGAGCGGCGGGAACGTGCGGCCGCCGAGCTCTTCGGTGATGATCTCGAAGCTGCGCCGCTCGATGTCGCCGGGCGCCATCTCCTTGGAATCCATCTAGTACTCCACTCCTTCCCTTGCACATATCCCCTGCTCGTAGGGATGTTTCTTGCACCGCATCTCGGTTATGTAGTCGGCCTTCTCCACGATCTTGCGGGAAGGCGCGCGCCCGGTGAGCGCCACTTCGACGCCGCGCGCGGACAAATCGAGCGCGCGGTTCACGAGCGCCTCGTCGACAAGCCCCTTCGAAAGCGCGTCGAGCGCCTCGTCGAGCACGAGCAGCCCCTCCTGATCGCCCTCGAGCTCGGCGAGCGCGGATGCGAGGTTCCCATCGTGCAGCTCGCACGTCGCGGCAAGTTCTTCCGACGTCATCGACCAGGTAAACTTGCCCGACACCTTCCCCGCGAACAAGGGCACGCCGAAATGCTCGGCGAGCAGGCGCGCCTCCCCGCTTTCGCCGTCTTTCAGGAACTGCACGACGACGACGCGGCGGCCTGCGGCGAGCATACGAAGGGCGAGGCCCATCGCCGCCGTAGTCTTGCCTTTGCCGTCGCCATGATACACGTGGATCATACACCCTCCTCGATAATGCGGTAGACATACTCCATGTCAAGCGCCCCGCGCACGACGTCGGCCAGGCGGTCGAACTCGCGCGCACGGTGATCGGCTGCGGACGCTGCGCCCGCAGCACCCACGACGCTCTCGGGCAGGCCGCGCATGCGCGCGAGCGAGCGCGCGAGAGCGAGCGCCACCCCCGGTTCGTCGAACAGGCCGTGGAGATAGGTTCCGAACACGTTTCCGCAGGCCGCGCCTTCCGGTTTGCCGCCAATCGTGCCCGCAGGGGCGCAGGAGACGGTCGTTTCGCCGTCGTGAATCTCGTACCCGCGCGCCGTCATGCCGTTCCACACCGAGAACGCGCCTTGGGCGCCCGTGATGCGCAGCTCCGACTGGGCGAGGCGCTTTTCCTCCTTGAACACCGTACTTGCAGGGATGAGCCCGAGCCCGCGCGCGGTGCCAGCGCCTTCCCTGCCGTGCGGGTCGGAAAGCTCGTCTCCCAAAAGCTGGTAGCCTCCGCATATGCCGAGCACCGGTGTGCCCGCGCCCGAAAGCGCGCGTACACAGGCTCCGATGCCGCTAGCCGCAAGCCAGCGCGCGTCGTCGAGCGTGGTCTTCGAGCCGGGAAGCACCACCAGGTCGGGTCGGCCCAGATCGGTCGTCGAGGAAACGTAGCGCACGCCCATGCCGGGCACGCGCGAAAGCGGGTCGAAGTCGGTGAAGTTCGACAGATGCGGAAGGCGCACGACGGCGACGTCGATGACGCCGCGCGCCTCGCGGGCAGATAGGCGCGGCGCGAGCGAGTCCTCGTCGTCCAGGTCGAGCGTAAGATACGGCACGACACCCACGACGGGAACTCCGCACATCATCTCGAGCGGGGCCAAACCCGGGCGCAGGATTTCCACATCGCCGCGGAACTTGTTCACCACAAGCCCCCGCAAAAGCGCGCGGTCCTCGGGCGCAAGGAGCGCGACCGTGCCGTAGAGCTGGGCAAATACCCCGCCCGGGTCGATGTCGCCCGCAAGCAGCACGGGGGAGGACACGGCGCGCGCGAGCCCCATGTTGACGATGTCGTTTTCGGCAAGGTTGATTTCGGCGGGGCTGCCGGCGCCCTCGATGACGATGACGTCGTTTTCCTCCGCGAGCGAATCGAACGCCTCCAAAATCTGCGGCATGAGCGCCTTCTTTCGCGCGAAGTAGTCCCTCGCAGCGAAGGCTCCCTGCGCCTTGCCGGCCACGATGAGCTGGCTTCGGTGGCCGCTTTCGGGCTTGAGCAGGATGGGGTTCATGCGCACGTCGGGCGCGATGCCGCACGCCTCGGCCTGCATGATCTGGGCGCGCCCCATCTCGAGCCCGTCGGCCGTGACACCGCTGTTGAGTGCCATGTTCTGGCTCTTGAAGGGAGTCACGCGCAGGCCGTCCTGCGAAAGTACGCGGCACAGCCCAGCCGCAAGCAGGCTCTTCCCCGCGTTCGACATGGTGCCCTGGATCATGATGGGCTTGGCCCTACCCACGGGTATCGACCTCCTTCGCCGAGCCTCGGCCATCCGCGCCCGCCATAGCGCCGCTGAAAGAAGCGCCGCCCCGTTCGTCGGGTTCGCCTTCGCCCGATGCGTCTTCCGCCCGAAGCGCACAGCCGAACGCCATCGCAAGCCGGGCATTCTCCTTGCGCGTGCGCACCGCGACGCGGCACCAGAAACGGGACAGCACCGAAAACGAGTCGCACGTGCGGACCAAAACCCCCTGTTTATACAGTCGCTCGGGGATGTCTTTCGCCGGCGTGCGGACTAAAAGGAAGTTCGCATCCGACGGCACGACGGAAAGCCCGAGCGAGGAGAGCTCGTGGGAAAGCCACGCTCGCTCGCCCGCCAATACATCGCGCGTGCGCGAGACGTATTCGACGTCTTCCAGGGCGGCGATGCCCGCGGCCTCGGCGACCGAGGAGATGGGCCACGCCTGCCCCGCCCGGCGAATCCCCTCGATGAGTTGAGCGTTTCCGCTGATCAGATATCCCAACCGCAACCCCGCCATTCCGTAGAGCTTGGTGAACGCGGAGAGCACGGCCACATGGCGCGAACACGCGGCGCGTGCGGCCACGCTCCTTTCGCGGGCGTCGGGCGCAAATCCGAGGAAGCACTCGTCCACGACGAGCAGCGCGCCCACCTGCTCGCAGCGGCAAGCCGCGGCATCGATCACGCTGGGGTCGACGAGGCGCCCCGTCGGGTTGTTCGGATTGCAGAGGTACGCCACGTCTCCCGGCCCCTCGATCGCGCGGGCGAAGGAGGCGGGCACGTCGAAGTCGTCCGCTTCAGAGAGCGGGAACTCCTGCACGCATGCGCCGTAGTACGATGCCGCCTCAGCATATTCAGAGAACGTCGGCGCGCACACGACGATGCGTTTCGGGCGCACCGCCGCGGCGAGCCGCCAGATGATGTCGGACGCGCCCGCGCCGCAGACGATAGTGTCTTCGGGAATGCCCTGGGCACGCGCCAGGGCGCGAACGAGGGCGAGGCTTTCCCTATCGGGGTAGGCGTCGATTCGAGAAAGCGCCTTGCAAGCTGCGGCGACGGCGCGCGGCGAGGGGCCTGCCGGATTCACGTTCACCGAGAAGTCAATGAGGTCGGAGGCGCCCCCTTCGCAAGCGATGCCGAGCGATTGCGCGCTGCCCCCATGCGTACGGGCGCGCAGGATTCCCCCGGCAGCCCGGGGCGCGGCGTGGTCTTTCCTCATGCCATCGCCCCCACAGCGAGCACGACCGCCGCGCGCACAGCGCCGAAGACGACGAGCGCGCATACGGACGCGGCGAGCATGAGCCTTGTCGCCCGAACGATGTCGCCCCACTCGATTTCGCGGGACGCATCGCCTATCGTCGGTTTCTCAACGAGCTTGCCGAAATACACCGCGGGTCCTGCCAGGCGCAGCCCGAGCGCGCCCGCGCACGCTGACTCGGTCTGCGCCGCGTTCGGGCTCGCATGGCGACGCCTGTCGCGGCGCCAGATGCGCGCCGCCCCGCGCGCGTCGAGCCCGACGATCGGGCACACGGCGATCATGAGCAGGGCCGATAAGCGCGAGGGGATCCGATTCACCGCATCGTCGAGGCGCGCCGAGGCGCAGCCGAAGTCGATGTAGCGCTCGTTTTTGTAGCCCACCATGCTGTCGAGCGTGTTCACCGCCTTGTACGCCATGCCCAAGGGCGCACCCCCGATCATAAGGTAGAAAAGCGGCGCGATGACACCGTCGCTCGCGTTCTCCGCCACCGTTTCCACGGCGGCGCGCGCGACGCCGTGCTCATCGAGAACAGACGTGTCGCGTCCCACGATGAGCCCGACGGCTTCGCGCGCCGCGACAAGGCCGCCCTTCGAGAACGCGCGGGCAACGGCCAGGCTCTGGCGGCGCAGCTCGCATGCCGCGAGAATCTGATAGCTCGCCCATGCCTCGGCCACGAAGCGCAAGCCGGAGTGAACCATGCCGCAAAGATGCAGGATTCCCCAGGTCAAAAGCCCACACGCAAGCGGAAGCGCCACGGCGAGCACAAGCCCTGCGGCGCGCGTGCCCGCGGACGTTTGCGGGAATGCGCGCCGCAGGCGGCCTTCGGCCCACGTGATCGCGCGCCCCATGGCGACGACGGGATGGGGAAGCCAGCGCGGGTCGCCGAAGGCAAGGTCGGCCGCGAACCCGGCGGCGACGGCAAGAATCGTCATCACCGGGCATCGCCCCCCCAAGCGGGGCGAACGTCGCGAAGGCAGCGCCCATCCCAAGTGGCGGCCCATGCGCCGCCCGGCTCGGTATGCACGTCGAAGTATCCCATTTTCGGGACAGCTAGCTCGGAGAGCAGCGCTTTCACGGTACCCGCGTGAACGACGAAGACGGCGCGCCCACATCCCTGGGCGCGCTCCGATTTGCACGCCTCCCGAAACGCCGCGATGACGCGGCGGGTGAAATCGCTCTTGCCCTCGCCATGCGGGCAGCGCGTCTCGCACCAGGAGTCTACCCAGGCGCGATAGCGCGCATCCTCTTTAAGCTCGGCGGCGCTTCGCCCCTCGAAGTCGCCGAAATCCATCTCGCGCAGACCGGGGCACGCCATAAGCTCCGCGTTCGGGAAGAGGATGCGCGCCGTCTGGTCGGTGCGGGCCATGCCGCTCGTGATAACACGGAACACGTCACGATCGCACGCGAGGTCGCGCAAAGCGCGCTCGCCCGCACTCGACAGGGGCTCGTCGGTGCCCGCCCCGCTGTAGCGATGGTCTTCCGTGCCCGCCGTGGCACCATGGCGCACGAAGACGACTTCCAAAGGCGCACCCGCGCCCTGCGTCCCTCGAGGTGCATCGGCAAGGTTTCCTTTGATGACCTGGGGAATCCCGCACGTCATGCGCACGACGACGTCGGCGCGCGCAGCGAGCGCGCATCCCAGGCGCCCCGCGCGCTCGCGCCATTGGGCGTCTTCCGCACTCATGGGGACGACCCCCGAGCCGACCAAGGGCAGAATCACTGCGTCGAAGCCGATCAGCCGCTCGAGCGCCCGGTCAGCGTCGAGCGCGCGTACGAGTTCCTCAGCACGGTATGCGACGCGGCCGGCAAAAGCCGCGGGCACGCCGCCCTCCGCAAGCTGCGCCGCGTCGACGAAATCGTCCGCCGCGAACCCGAGTTTTTCGCGCACGAAGGTCCTCTTCCCCGAATGCGCGCCACCTACCACGAGCATCATAGGAGCATGCCCCCCACCACCAGCATGGCAAGCATCGCGAGCTCGGCCCATTGCAGAAACCATCCGGCCAAATCCCCCGTCACCCCGCCGAAGCGGGACAGGGCAACATGGCGGTACCACGCGAGCACCAAAAGCCCCGCCACCGCCATAAAGGCGCCGACGGCCTGATCGCACGCGACCATCCCTGCAGCCGAAGCCGCAGCGAAAGCGCAAAGCGGCACGACGATCGCCGCGCGCTTCTTCGCAGGCGAGAGCCCCGCGGCCATGCCGTCCGCCCGCGCGGCAGGCCAGCATTCAACGGCGAGTCCCGAAAGCGCGCGGGAGAACACGAGCGAGCACAGAAGCGCGAGGAACGCCCCCGCCGTAAGCGGCAGCGCGGTGAACAGGGAAAACTGCAGAATAAGGTACACAACAACACCGATGACCCCGAAGGCGCCCGCCCGCGGATCGTGCATGATCTCGAGCTTTCGCTCGCGCGGGGCCCAACTTGCAAGCGCATCGGAGGTGTCGCAGAGCCCGTCTAGGTGGATGCCTCCCGTCACCGCCACAGGCAGCGCCGCGAGCACGGCCGCGACGATGGTCGCGGGCACGCCGAGCAGGTTCGCCACGTGCCCCCACGCCGTCATGAGGAAGCCTTCCGCAAGGCCCACCAGGGGAAACGCGGCAAGTGCATGGGTTGACCCGAAATCGGTCCAGGCCGATTTCGGGACGGGGATGCGCGAGAACGTTCCGAACGCCGCGCCGATTGCCTCTGCTATCTTCACCTTGTAGGTCCTTCGCCTTTCATCCACACGGGAATCCCGCATACCACTTCGACTACATGGTCGGCCAGCGCCGCCACGCCCGCGTTCACGCGCGCGAGCGCGCGCCTCCATGCCTCGGTCCCTTCATCGTAGCGCATCCCATCGGCGAACACGTCGACGGTGACCACCACCGTATACGCAGCGGCCTGAGCGAGCCGTTCGATGCCTCCGAGTACCTCGCGCGCCGCAGCGTCGGGGTCACGCGGGGACAAGCCGCCTTCCGCGAAGAGCTCGTTCGCAACCAGGTTGCCCACGTCCTCCAAAAGAAGTGTGCAGCCGCGCGGAAGCCCGGGCGCTGCGGCGCCCACGTCACGCGAGCACTCGAGGGTGGAAAACCCCTTGCCCTCGCGCAGCGCCCGATGGCGCGCGATGCGGCGGGCGCCCTCTTCCCCGAAGGGCTCCATCGTTGCCAGGTACACGCGGGGGCCGTCGTGCCCGAGGCACAGGGACTCGGCGTAGGCGCTCTTGCCGCTCGCGGCGGCGCCGATGACGAGCGTCACCGTCATTTCCCGGCCTCGAAATGCTCGTAAGCAGCCATGCCAGTCGCCGTGAACGTCTTCCCATCCCGGTACACGCGCAGCGCCGAATCCAGAAGGGGCAGATACGCCATGGCGCCCGCGCCCTCGCCCAAGTGCATGCCTGCGTCGAGGGGCGCCTTTATGCCGAGCTCGCGAAGGAGCTCCCGGCTTGCGGGTTCGCTTGATGCGTGGGTGCCCACGAGGTAGCCCAAGGCGTTGGGGCACAGGCGCGCCGCGCACAGGGCCGCCGTGCAGGATATGACCCCGTCGAGGAGCGCCGGCGCCTTCGAGACCGCGGCCCCCAGGTAGAAGCCGCACATCGCAGCGATGTCGAAGCCGCCCACCTTCGAGAGCACGTCGATCGGGTCGGCGGGATCGGGCGAGTTCGCGTCGATAGCGCGCTCGACCACGTCGCGCTTGCGCGCGAGCGAGGCGTCCGAGAGCCCCGCGCCGCGCCCGACAAGGCTCCGCGCGTCCGCCCGGATGAGCACTGCGGCCACCGCCGCCGAGGTGGTCGTGTTGCCGATGCCCATCTCGCCCGCGACGAGAAGGCGCACGCCGGCGCGGGCAAGCCCGCACGCGACGGCAATTCCGACCTCGATCGCGCGCACGGCCCCATCGCGAGACATAGCGGAGCCGAGAGCGATGTTGTCGCTCCCCCGCCGCACGTTCGCGCGCACCATGCGCGTGTCTTCTATACCCCGGGCCATACCCACGTCGACGGGCACGACCTCGGCACCCGCGAACGCCGCCATGCGGCAGGCGCTCGTGGCCCCCTCGCACATGTTGCGCGCGACGGCTCGCGTCACGTCTTGCCCGCTTTGCGACACGCCTTCGGCAACGACCCCGTTGTCGGAGAAGAATACCGCGAGCGCACGGGGAAACTCGGCCACCTCGGCGCTCCCCTGAGCTGCGGCGATACACGCGACGGCGTCTTCAAAGTCGCCCAATCCCCCCAAGGGGTGCGCGATGGAATCCCACGTGGCGTACGCGGCGGCGCGGGCGCACTCGTCTGCGGGCGCGATCCGGGAGAGCGCGGCTTCGAGCACGGCGCCCGGCGCCGACGAGAACGCGCGCTCGACTTCCTCGCGGATGCAGGCAAGCGCGGTTTCGGTTGCTTCAGCCATGCCGTCTCCTCTCTGCGAACGACGCTGCGGCAGACGCGAACGCGCGCGCAACGTCGGGGTTCGCAGGATAGTACACATGCGGGAAGCCCGCCACCAGGGACGGGGTGGTCGTCATGCACGGCCAGCCCTTGTCGCGCCGGGGCTTCTGCGCCCAGAAGTCGCCGCCCGGGCAGGTGGACTGCCAGTAGTGGAACTCGTGCGCGCGGATGCGTGTGCCGCGCGGACCGTAGAGCCCGTCGCGTTGGGAAGTAAGCTCCACGTACCCGAAATGGGACAGCCTTCCCCCGTTCTCGCTTGCGCCCTCAAGGGCGCCCGCAACAGGCCAGCGCCGCCCCTCGCTATCGGCGATTTCGCGCTGCAGGTACAGAAACCCACCGCATTCGGCGACCGTCGGCATGCCGGATTCCACCGCGCGCCGCACCGCCTCGCGCATCGGCGCGTTCTCGGAGAGCCGCCGCGCATGGAGCTCCGGGTAGCCGCCCCCCAGATAGAGGGCGCTTGTCCCCCGGGGCAACTCGCTATCACACAGGGGGCTGAAAAAGGCCAGCTCGCAACCCAGGTCCTCGAGCGCGCGCAGGTTCTCCTCGTAGTAGAACGAGAACGCCTCGTCACGCGCGACGGCGACGATGGGCCGCGCTCCCGCGATCGGCTCCAACCGGTAAGGTTCCTCGCGGATATCGGGTGCCGTCGCCGCTATTTCGAGCAAGCGGTCGACGTCGACGCTCTTTTCCACCAGCTCGGCCATCTTGTCGATGCGCGCGGAGAGCTGCTCGACCTCGCCGGCGGCCACAAGCCCCAGATGCCGGCTTTCGAGCGAGAACGTCTCGTCGGCGGGGATATTCCCCAAAACCGCGACGCCCGTGTGCTTCTCGATCGCAGGCGCAGCGTAGGCGCAGGCAGCGGCGCTCGTCTTGTTCAGCACGACGCCGCGCACGTTCGCACAAGGCAGGAACTCGGCGATGCCGCGGATTACGGCGGCGAGCGATAAAGACGCCCCGCGCCCGTTCACCACTAAAACGACCGGCGTTTCCGTGTCGCGCGCAACCTGGTAGCTGCTCGCTTCGGCCACGCCGGGCGCCATGCCGTCGTAGAAGCCCATGACCCCCTCGAGCACCGCGACATCCGCGCCCACGGCGCCGCGTGCGAGCAGGGCGCGCAGCGTCGGGGCGTCAGTGAAGAAGCCGTCTAAATTGCCCGAGCGCGCACCCACGACGCGGCGATGAAAGAGCGGGTCAATGTAGTCGGGGCCGCATTTGAAGGCCGCGCATGCAAGGCCGCGGCGCGCGAGCGCGCGCAGGAGCGCGCACGTGACGACCGTCTTGCCGCTCCCGCTCGAGGGCGCAGCGACCAAGAAGCGCGGGATGGACGTGCTCACCGGGCGCCGCCTTCCCCACCTGCGGCGTTGCAGTTAGCAAGCGAGACCACCTCAACGGATGGGTTCCCCTCGGCAGAGGGGTCCTCCCCGACAGGCGACTCAACAAGCGCCCCGACTTCGGTAAGCTCCTCGGCATCCGCGCCCGCACCACGCGCGCTGACGAGGAACACGGGGTTTTGCGCCTTCATAAGATGGTGCGAGCCTACAGCCTCGGCACGGGCGGCCGACACCTGGCACGCCTCGAACCCCTTAAAGCGCGAACCCGAGAGGAGCGCGCACGCCTCGGTGAGCGTCTCAACGGTGACGCATGGCACGCACAGGCGAACCCGCGAGTTCTTCTCGAGCGCCGCCTCCACGATGGAGGAAAGCTCGCCCGCGCTCCCGCCGACGAACACGGCGTCGGGGACGGGCAGATTCGCGAGCGCTTCGGGGGCGACACCGGGGACCGCATGCACGTTGCCGCACCCGAATGTATCCGCGTTCTCTCGGATGAGCCGCACGCCGGCCGCGTTGCGCTCGACCGCCCATACCGACCCCGCTCGCGCGACGAGCGCCGCCTCGATCGACACGCTCCCCGTGCCGGCGCCGACGTCCCACACGGTGTCGGTCGCGGTAAGGCGCAGCTTCGCGAGCGCGACGGCGCGCACCTCCTGCTTGGTCATGGGAACGTCGCCGCGGATGAAGAGCTCGTCGGGAATGCCCGAGGAAGCGTACGGCCATCGGGGGCTCGCGGCGCGGGATGCGCCCGCAGAGTCCGCCGCGGAAGAAGTCGCCGCGGGCGCAGACGCGCCGGCCGGCGCCTCGGAGGCTGCGCTAGAGCCCGCAGGCGACCCGGCGCCGCCTGCGGGCTCGATAAGCATCACGTTCAAGTCGTCGAACTTCTGACCTGCGATTTCACTTGCGGTCGCGCAGGTGATGCGCTCGTCGGGGTACGACAGGCGCTCGGCCACCGTCACGCGCGCGTCCCCGAAGCCCGCCTGCACAAGCTCGCCCGAAAGCCGCGAGGGGTCTTCCCCGCCCGACGTGGCGAGGAAGAGCTCGCCTGCGCGCACGGCCTCGGCCACGATGTCGCACGCCACGCCGTGAGCGCTCGCGAAGCGCCAATCCTGCCATGGACGCGCGAGGCGCGCGGCGAGATACGACGCTGAGCTTATGCCGGGAATGACACGCACGTCCACCCGCGCGTCGCCGGAGAGCGCCTCCACCAGGCGGCGCGCGCCGCTGAACAGCCCCACATCGCCCGTCATCACGACCACGGCGCGCTGCCACGACGCCGCATCGGTGAGCGCGGCGACGATGTCCGCCGTCTTCACGAGCTCGCATCTCACCACGTCGGGCGGCACGTCGATGCCGACAAGCGCGCGATGAGCGCCGATGACCACGTCGGCGATGTCGATCGCGTCGAGCGCCGCGCGCGAGAGCAAGTCGGGGTTTCCGGGCCCCGCCCCGATGATCGTTACCTTTCGCATGGAATCTCCCGATACCCGCGCGGCGTGACCATACGGCCGCCTACGCGCTTCGTGTCCGCGTTGCCGACGAACACGGTGGTGAACATGTCGGCATCGAACTCCCCCAGCTCGGAGAGCCTGCACATACCCGACTGCTGCCCCTCGCGCCCGATGTTGCGCACCCAGCCGCAGAGCGTGTCGGGGGCCTTCCATTCGAGCATAATCTTCGCCGCGCGCGAGAGCCTGTCGGCGCGCTTTCTGCTGCGCGGGTTGTACAAACAGATGCAGAAGTCGGCGCTCGCCACGGCGGCGAGTCTGCGCTCGATGACCTCCCACGGCGTGAGCAGGTCGGAGAGCGACACGACCGCGAAGTCGTGGGCAAGCGGGGCGCCGAGCACCGCCGACCCGCTCTGAGCCGCGGTGGCCCCGGCGATAACTTCCACGTCTACATCGGGGTAGTCCTCAGCAAGCTCCAGCACGGGGCTCGCCATGCCGTACACACCCGCGTCACCGCTGCACACGAGCGCCACGGCTTCTCCGCTCTGCGCGCGCGAAAGCGCCAGGCGGCACCGTTCGACCTCGTGCATCATCGGCGTCGCGAGATGCGCCGCGTCGGGCACGGCGGCGAGCGCGAGCTCCACGTATTTCGTGTACCCCACAACGATGTCGGCCGCCTCGAGCGCGCGCCGAGCCGCAATCGTCATGCCGTCGGGGCCGCCCGGGCCGATCCCCACCACGAAGAGCTTTCCCATCACCGCTCCTTAAACGAAAGTTCAATAGTTACCTTGGAAAACGCGACGGTCACGCCGCCGTGAGCGAGCTTCGGGAAGATAAGTTTACCCCCGTCCGCGAGCGCCGCGCGCTCGCACACGTTGTCGACCCCCACCGTCGCGCGCACGAAATCAGATGGCGAAACGCTGCCTTCGACCTGCGACAACTCCTCTGCGGAATACGTCGCGAGTGGGATATTGCGCGCGCGGCAGAAGGCGAGCAGACCCTCCTCGCGCGCCTTCACGTCGATCGTCGCCGCCTCGCGCACGGCCGAAGGCGAGATGCCCGCCTGCCCGCACGCGAGAAGAAACGCCTCCCCGATCGCTTCGGCGCACGCACCGCGACGGCACCCTATGCCCGCAACGATGCAGGGCAAGACAAGGTGAAGCGGCTCGGGCGCAGGCGCCTGCGCCCGCACGCCCGCCGGCTTCCCCGTCTCACCGGCGGGCACGACCTCGTCCGTTGTCTCCGCCGTGCGAACGGACGCACCCGCATTCGCGCCAGCGAACGGCGACACGACGATATCGGCCCGAGCGCGGTCGGACGCAATGTCAACCCCCTCAGGCGGCTGTCCCGAAATCGGAATGTCGGAATAGAGCGCCACGCGCCCGCCCGAAAGCAGCCGCGCCGACACTCGCTTGATAGCCTCGGGATTCGAAACGGCGAGCCCCGCACAGCGCGCCCACGTATCCACCGCCCACACGCCGCGGACGTCGGTCGCCGTGGTGATGACGGGGATGGCCCCTGCCGCGCGTGCCACAGTTTGCGCAAGCTCGTTCGCACCGCCCAAATGCCCCGACAAAAGCGGGACGGCAAAGCGCCCCGCCTCGTCGATCGCCACAACCGCAGAATCGCTTGCCTTCGAGGCGACATGCGGCGCGATCGCCCGCACGGCGATGCCCGCCGCGCCCACGAACAGAAGCGCGTCCGACGCTTCCCACGCGAGCGCCGTCCATGCGCGCAGGTCGGCCTTCCACTCGCCGAACCCGCGCGAAACGGAAACGTCCCAGCCAGGGTCATCTTCACCTGTCTGCGCGCAATCGGAAAGCGCGTGTGCGATGCGCTCCGCCAACGCATACCCCCTCTCAGTGAACGCTATGCAGGAAACCCTCATCTAGCGCACCACCATCGTCGAGAAGTAGCTGCCCCGATCGGGCACATCGTCGAGCGAGCGGTACACGCGCTCGCCCGGAAGCCCACAGTCCTCTACGAGCTCGGCACCGTCGAAGGCGCCCTCCTCGCGAAGGATGCGCTTCGTGTCCGCAAGCGAGCGGCGCGCCTTCATGACCACCTTCGTCCCCGGCCAGCCGATTGCGCGGCGCACGTCGTCGTAGCCGCCGGGCACGATGTGCAGAGGCGACGACATCTCGGGCGTGAGGTCGTGCTCGAGCGCTGCGGCGACCGCGCAGAAGCTCGGAACGCCGGGAATGGCGCGCGCCTCGAACCCGCAGGCGCGCACGTCGGGCGCTATGCGCTGGAAGGTGGCGTAGATGCTCGGGTCCCCCAGGTTCAGCAGCGCGACGTCGCGGACCGCATCCAGGTGCGCGACAAGCTCGCGAACAAGCGAGGCATGCTCGGCCGCGCGGCACTCGGCGTCGCGCGTCATCGAGAATCGCACGGGGATCACCGTCTTGCCTGTAAGGTCGACGGCGCCGCGCACGATGTCGAGCGCGACCATGGCCCCGTCCGCCGTCTGCGGTGCGGCGATGACCGGACACGATTCGATTGTGCGGACGGCCTTGATCGTGAGCAGCTCGGGGTCGCCAGGTCCCGTGCCCACCCCGTACAGCACGCCTTTACTCATACGTAGCCCCCAATTCCCCGATAACTGCATCGGCGCCCGACGTGCGGAAAAGCTCGCGGCGCTCGGCGTCGAACACGACCGCGGCGATGTCGCATGCGCCCGCCGCGCGGCGGCGCAACCTGTCATCGATTGCCGCAGCGAGCGAGGCGCGCGCAGCGTCCCCCACGCCGGCGGCCTCGATTACCTCGAGCGCCGCCGTGGTCGTGACCGACGACATGATCTCGCACACGGTCTTCGTTCCCGCGCCGGCCAAGGCCGCGTGGGCGGCCAGAATCTCCGCGCGGCAGTCGGCGGTACGCGAATGGGTGTCCATGATGCCGCCCGCGACCTTCACCAGCTTGCCGATGTGTCCCACAAGAAGGACATTGGTAAATCCCTCGCGAACGCAGCAATCAATCGCATCGCCCACAAAGTTGGAGATGAAGACCACCGGCGCACCGTTTAGGTGAAAATGCCCCGAGATGAACTGCGCGCCGTAGTTGCCGGGCGTGAGCACAACTCCGCGCCGCCCCATAGCCGCATGCTGCCGGATCTCGAGCTCGATACTGTCGCGCAAGGCAGCGAGGCTGCGCGGCTCGACGATGCCCGTCGTGCCCAGGATGGAAATGCCGTCCTCTATCCCCAGGTGTGGGTTGAAGGTCTTTTCGGCAAGGGCAACACCCTCGGGTACCGAAATCGTCACAGCAATATTTCCAGAAAAGCCGTGCGCGGCGCACACCTCGCGCACCGCCGAAGTGATCATCGCGCGCGGCGTCGCGTTGATAGCGGCCGACCCCACCGGCTGCTCGAGCCCGGGCAACGTCACGCGCCCCACGCCCACGCCGCCATCGACGGAAACTTCCGATTCGCGCGCGGGCACGCCCTTGCTGCCCGCAGCGCCCGTGCCCGACCCCGCATGTTCCACGCGCGCGTACACGAGCACGCCGTCGGTCACATCGGCATCGTCGCCTGCGTCCTTTCGCACGGCGCACTGGGCGCACCCCTCGCCGATACATGCGTCAACCACGTCCGTCTCGACAGGCAGCCCGCCGGGGGTGACGATCGACACGCGGCCGACGGGCTTTCGTGACAAGAGCATCTCGCAGGCCGCCTTCGCCGCGAGCGCGGCGCAGCTCCCCGTGGTGTAGCCGCAGCGCAGGCGGGTCGTCCCGGTATATATGTAGTGCTCGAAGGCCACGCTAGCTGCTCGCCTTTCGATACCCCGTGGCAAACGAAGGGTCGTAAAGCTTGCTGCGCTCGTACGACTCCGCTTGCGCGCCGTTGTGCGCAAGCCCGCCACGAGCTCCGAGCACGCGGCCCACCACCACGAGTGCCGTGCGGTCGATGCCCTCTCGCGCGCCCGCATCGGCGAGCGTGCCCACCGTACATCGCACCACGCGCTCCTCAGGCCAGGTCGCCTTGTACACGAGCGCCGCCGGCTCGTCGGAGCTGCGGCCCGCGCCCAAAAGCTCGGCGGAAAGCTCGGCGAGCATACCCGAGCTCAGGAAGATGACCATAGTCGAGCCGCTTTCCGCCATGGTGCGCATGCCCTCGCCCGCGGGCATGGGGGTACGTCCGGAAAGCCGCGTGATCACGACCGACTGGCTGATTCCCGGCAGCGTGTATTCCTGGCGAAGCGCCGCCGCGGCACCGCAAAAGCTCGACACGCCGGGCACCACCTCGTAGTCCACGCCGCGCGCGTCGAGCGCGTCCATCTGCTCCTGGATGGCGCCGTACAGGCACGGGTCGCCCGTGTGCAGGCGCACCACTTCCTCGCCCCGCGCATCTGCCGCGCACATCACGTCGAGCACTTCCTCCAAGGTCATGTGCGCGCTGTCGTAGACGACGCAGGATTCCTTGCACTCGGCGAGCAGCTCGGGATTCACAAGGCTTCCCGCCCAAACGACTACGTCGGCCGCGCGCAGAAGGCGCGCCCCGCGCAGCGTGATAAGGTCGGCGGCGCCCGAGCCTGCGCCAACGATATGAATCATCCGAGCCTTCCCTTCCCGTTTCTCATCGCAACCGTTTACGCCGCCATTCGCGCAGCGGGCAAAACACGGCGCCTGCGGCAGCAATCGGCGCAAATACGCAGGCAGGAGGCGCAATGCCGCCCGCGCTGGCTTTGACACGTTCACAAGTGCCCACTATCATAGTAAAAGTTTCGGCAACGAGCATATGACAATCGGATAAAAGGAAATGACCGGCGCGGCGCCTGCACAGCCCGCGCTGGCTTGCGGAGGGAACCAGGTGGGAATCCTGGGCAAGGGACATTACTGTATAGGACGCGCGGGCGAACCGCCTCGCGCCCCAAGCCAGACTGCTTCGCCTTTTCCTCACGGCATCGCCGTGGCGTTAGCTCCTTGTGAACCCCGAGGGGTGCGCTTTTCTTTCGCTTGTGCCGACAAGCAACTGTCGCCGGGGGACCGGCAAACCGAGGAAAGGAAAAACCATGTCCGACCAGATGTCACGCCGCGGCTTCATGGGCGCCGCAGCAACCGGAGCCGTCGCGCTCGCCGGAGTCGCGCTCGCGGGCTGCTCCAACACCTCCGCGAGTTCCGAGAAATCTAGTGAAAAGGAGAAGGCCGCGAAGCCGGTCATCCTCGTCACGAGCTTCGGCACGAGCTACAACGACTCGCGCCACATCACCATCGGCGCCATCGAAGACGCTATCCGCGAGAAGTACTGGCAGGACTACGACATCCGCCGCGCCTTCACCGCGCAGATCATCATCGACAAGCTGAAGAAGCGCGACGGCATCACGATCGACAACATGACCGAGGCGCTTGACCGCTGCGTGGAAGACGGCGTGAAGGAAATCGTCGTGCAGCCGACGCATCTCATGGCTGGCCTGGAATACGCCGACGTGAAAGACGAGCTCGACAAGTACGCCGACAAGTTCGACAAGATCTCGCTCGGCGACCCGCTGCTCACCTCCGACGACGACTACAAAAAGGTGGCCGCAGCCATTAAGGAGAACATGGCGTCCTTCGACGACGGCGAGACGGCGCTGTGCCTCATGGGCCACGGCACCGAAGCCGATTCCAACGCCGACTATGCCAAGATGCAGGAAGTGTTCAAGAACGAGGGTTTGACGCAGTTCTTCGTCGGCACCGTCGAGGCTGAACCGACCTGCGAGGATGTTATCGCCGCCGCGAGCGCCGCAGGCTACAAGAAGGCCGTGCTCGCGCCGTTCATGGTGGTCGCGGGCGACCACGCGAACAACGACATGGCAGACGAGACCGACCCCGACAGCTGGGCTGCGAAGTTCGTGGCCGCCGGCTTCGAAGTGACGTGCCTGCTCCAGGGTCTGGGACAGAACGTCGCGGTCGACGACATCTACGTCTCGCACGTGGACGACGCCATCGCCAAGCTGTAAACTCGCCGCGCACGGGAGCGCCGGTCGCGTCCCCGTGCAACGGGCATGCGCCTTCCCCGACCGACGGCGCATGCCCGTTGCATTCGCATCCCGCCCGCCCACCGCACGGCGCGGGCGGTAGAAGCGATTGAAAGGAATCCCTCCATGTTGAAGAAAACCCTCGTCTTCGCCCTGTCGGCGGCGCTTCTCGCGTTCTCGCTCGCCGGCTGCGCCGGAAATTCAATCGACAGCGCAAAGGCAAGCGATGCCGATTCCCAAGAAAAGACAGAACAGGCGGCCGATGCGCCCGAGGGCGAAAGCGCTGCCCCCATCACCGCCGACAAGGTGGCCGACGGCACCTATCCGATCACCGTAGATTCCAGCTCGAACATGTTCAGGATCGTGGACGCCCAGCTCATCGTGGAAAACGGCTCCATGCACTGCGTGATGACGCTTTCCGGCACGGGCTACGGCAAGCTCTTCATGGGCACGGGCGACGAGGCTGCCGCCGCAAGCGAGGCCGACTTCATCCCCTATGTGGAAAACGCGGAAGGCAAGTACACCTACGACGTGCCCGTTGATGCGCTCGACGAGGACACCGCCTGTGCCGCGTGGAGTATTAGAAAAGAGCAGTGGTACGACCGCACACTTGTGTTCGAATCCGCCGGCGTCGATCTGCGCGCCGACGCACTGAAGTAACGCCATGCGGTCGATTCTTCCCAAGGGGGAAAACAGGAAACTCCACAGCATCGCGGCGCGCGCGATCGCCTGCGTTCTCGTCGCCCTGCTCGCGCTTCCCTTCGCGGGGTGCAGTGCGAGCCCGAACGCGACCGGTGGCACGGCGGGCTCTCAGGAATACACGGTGAGCGTCTCGCTTTCCGGCGGGTCAGGGCGCGCAAGAATCGCCTCACCCACCACAATTGTGAAGGATGGCGACACCTACACCGCGACCATCACCTGGTCGAGTTCGAACTACGACAAGATGACCGTCGACGGCGTGGACTACGCGCCCGTAAACGACGGCGGCAACTCCACGTTCGAGATACCCGTCACGCTCGACGAGGACATCGCCGTGTCGGCCGAGACCGTCGCCATGTCGACGCCGCACACCATCGACTACACGCTCCACTTCGACTCATCCACCATGAAGGAGAAATCGGGCGACGATGCAAGCGGCGGCTCCCCTGCGGGAACGGCTTCAAGCGCCGCGGCCGACTTCCACAACGCCGATTTGGGCTGCGGCTGGGAGCCGACGGGAGCGCTTCAGCTTGAATACGCCGAGCACTTCACTGTCGACGAGTTCGAAGGCGGCCTGCGGCTTATCTGCGTTTCGAACGGGGAGCGCTTCCTCGTGGTGACGCAAGATGCGAAGGTACCTGATGGGTTGAGCTCCGACATCGCGGTCATAAGGCGCCCCGCCGACAAGGTGTACCTCGTGTCGTCGGCGACGATGTGCCTGGTCGACGCGCTCGATGCGAACGACAATATCATCATGTCGGGCACGAAGGCCGACGATTGCTCGGTCGCGGGCTTCAAAAGCGCGCTCGAAAGTGGGGCGATCGCCTACGGCGGCAAGTACAGCGCGCCCGACTACGAGCGAATATCGGCCTCGGGCTGCACGCTCGCCATCGAGAACACCATGATCAACCACACGCCCGATGTGAAGGAAAAGCTGCAGAAGCTCGGGCTCGTCGTGCTCACCGAACAGTCGTCGAGCGAGCCCGAAGCACTCGGGCGCGTCGAGTGGATTAAGCTTTTCGGCGTCCTGTTCGACAAGGAAGACGAGGCCGCGCACCTGTTCAACGAGCAGAAGGCCCGCGTCGAGCAAACGTCGGGGCTCGCGTCGTCAGGTAAAACCGTGGCGTATTTCTACATTAACTCGAACGGGGCCGCCGTCACGCGGCGGGCGGGCGACTACGTGGCGCAGATGATCGAGCTTGCAGGCGGCAGCTATGCGCTCGATGACACGCAGACGGCGTCGACGTCAGGTTCGTCAGTAACGCTCGAAATGGAGCGCTTCTACGCGATGGCGAAGGATGCCGACATCATCGTCTACAACGGCACCATCGACGAATCGGTTGCCACCTTGAACGACTTCGTAGGCAAAAACGCGCTATTGTCGCAGTTCAAAGCCGTGAAGAACGGCAACGTCTGGGTCACAAGCGCCGACATGTACCAGCAGATGACTTCTACCGCCGACATTATCGACGAGCTGCACGGGGCGTTCACCGGCGATGACGCGAGCGACTTCCATTATCTGAGGAAGCTCGGTTAGCGCCATGAGAAGCCGGCTTTCCATGGCATACGACGAATCGGGGCGCGCCGCGCGGTGTCGCGTCGTGACGGCGCTGCTCGCTGTTGCCCTCATCGTGCTCGTCGGGGCCAACCTGTGCATCGGGAGCGTGCTCGTGCCCGCAGACCACATCCCCGGCATCCTTTCGAGCGGCGCGGCTAATTCCATGGAAAGCCAGGTCATCTGGGAGATTCGCCTGCCGCGCGTGCTTTCAGCCGTGCTTCTCGGCGGGGCACTTTCGCTCTCGGGGTTCCTGCTGCAGACGTTTTTCAACAACCCCATCGCCGACCCTTTCATCTTGGGCGTCTCCTCGGGCGCAAAGTTCGTCGTCGCGCTTACGATGATCGTTCTTCTGGGCGCGAACCAGGCCATGTCCTCGCCGGCCATGGTGGCCGCAGCGTTTCTGGGCTCGCTTATCACCATCGGCTTCGTGCTCCTCATCGCACGGCGCATAAGTTCCATGGCCATGCTCATCGTGGCGGGCGTCATGGTGGGATACATCTGCTCGGCGGCGACGAACTTCCTCATCGCCTTCGCCGACGACCAGTCCATCGTGAACCTGCACAACTGGTCTTTGGGTAGCTTCTCGGGTTCGAGCTGGGACGACATCGCGGTCATCGCGGTCGTGGTGATTACCGTGAGCGCATGCGTATTCGCGATATCGAAGCCCCTTTCCGCCTTCCAGCTGGGAGAAGCCTACGCGAAAAGCGTCGGCGTGAACGTCGAACGCTTCCGCGTGGTGCTCGTCCTTCTAGCGAGCATGCTCTCCGCCTGCGTGACCGCGTTCGCTGGTCCGGTGTCGTTCGTAGGCATCGCGGTTCCGCATCTCGTGAAGTCGGCGCTAAAGTCGTCGAAGCCCATCCGCGTGATTCCTGCGTGCTTCTTGGGAGGCGCCATCTTCTGCGCGGGCTGCGATTTGATCGCGCGCACGCTGTTCTCTCCCGTCGAGCTTTCCATCAGCGCCGTCACCGCCATCTTCGGCGCTCCGGTGGTTATCGCGCTCATGTTGAAGAAGCGGGTGAGGTAGATGGGGGAATTCGTGCCGCGGCCCAAAACGCTCGGAGGGGACATTCCGTGCTTAGACAGTCCTGAGCTCGCACGAAAGCGCCAGAAGGCACTTTCGGCTCGTGCGGAACTCCGCGCGGAACGCCTCCTCCGAGCGGAGCCGAACCTCGAAACTCCGGTCGAAACGCAGGCTGACGGAGCGCCGCTTTTCCGCATAAGCGACCTGTCGGCGGGCTACGACAAGAAGGTCGTAGTCGAAGGCGTCGATCTGGAGGTTCGCGCGGGCGACGTCGTGGCGCTCATCGGGCCGAACGGCTCGGGCAAGTCGACCATCTTGAAAACCATCACACGCCATCTGGCACCGCTTGCCGGCGCGGTCGAGCTCGACGGGCGGGAGATTTCCCGATGGAAGACGGCGGAGTTCGCAAGGAACCTTGCCGTTATGCTGACAGATCGCCCCCGGACCGAGCTCCTCACCTGCCGCGATATCGTAGAGGCGGGAAGGCATCCCTACACCGGACGAATGGGCACACTCTCGCCCGACGACCATAGTCGGGTCGACGAGGCCATGAAAACCGCACATGTGGAAGAGCTCGCCGAGCTCGACTTCATGCAGATAAGCGACGGGCAACGCCAGCGCGTCATACTCGCACGCGCCATCGCGCAGGATCCGCGTGTGCTCGTGCTCGACGAGCCCACGTCGTATCTCGATATCCGCTACCAGATCGACCTGCTGCGAATACTTCGCCACCTTGCGAAATCGCGGAATGTGGCTGTCATCATGTCCATCCACGAACTCGAGCTCGCGCAGAAAAGCGCCGACAAGGTGATTTGCGTGAAGGACGGCCGGGTCTTCCGCGCCGGCGTACCCGAGGACATATTCACGCGCGAGACGATTGGCGAGCTCTACGGCCTTCAACATGGCACCTTCAACGAGCGCTTCGGCAGCGTGGAAATTGGACGCCCGCACGGCGATGCGCACACGTTCGTCATCGCCGGCGCAGGTACGGGGTCGGCTGTGTTTCGCCAGCTCATCCGGCAGGGCAAGGCGTTCTACACGGGCGTTCTGCACGAAGGGGACATCGACTGCGAGCTCGCGCGCGACCTGGCGGCGGAATGCGTGACCGAGCGCGCCTTCGAGCCGATCGGGGATAGAACCATAGCCCGCGCCAAAGAGCTCCTCGTCCACTGCGCGCGCCTTATCGTGTGCCCCGCCGCCTTCGGCACCATTAACGCCCGCAACGCAGAGCTCGTCGAGTTCGCACGCTCGCACGGTATCGAGGTCATGCGAGCGTGCGAAGGCGCATCGGAGGATTCCCAATTGGGGTGGAAAGGATAAACTGGACTTTCTTTTAAGGATCCTCAGGCTACAGCTCCTACGCCGGCGAGGTCTACAAGGCGCCGGAGAACCTCGTAAACAGGAATTTCCACGCGGACGAGCCCAATTAGGCCTAATCCAAGCGAGATTCCAGACTCGACAGGCCATTGAGAGTCAGGTCGTTGGCGACCTCAGAGACGCGCTCAATAGGAACCGAGCCGTCAGACAGCGCCCACGTGCGATAGATACCGATAATGCCTGACAGCAAAAACGCCAGATAGTAGTCGAACATCTCATCCTTAAGGCCTTGGGGCAGCAGATTGCGCTCGGCAATCTCGTGCTCGAGAGGTGCACGAAGACGAGCCATAAAATCATCGAGCGGAATGTTCTCGATCAGCTGACGATTGAGCACCAGGTTGTTGCATAACGCCTCGTTAACGGTTTTAAAGAAGGTCGCCGCCGCTCCCAGGGCGCGCTCGTTGGTGTCACCGTCCATTGAAGCAAGCGTTTTCTCGACCGAGTCGACAATCATCTCCACCACATCGACGGCAATGGCATCGAGCAGGCCGTCGACCGTACCAAAGTGAACGTAAAAGGTCTTGCGGTCGACATTGGCCTCGCGCGCGATGGCACTCACCGTAATGTCTGCCAGCGGCTTTTCCATGAGCAGGCGCTCGAAAGCGGAAAGGATGGCATTGCGGCTGCGAACGATGCGGCGATCAATACGCGGTTTGCTGGTGGCCATGGGCGTGTCCCTTCGATATGCGGGCATTCATCAACAGATGAGAGATAATCTACGTAAGAGGATTATCCCCCATCCGGCACAAAAAAGCCCGGCAATATGAAGAACGCACGACTGCCCTACTGCGACTTAGGGTGCTTCTTCTTATTGAGTGCCGACGGAGATACGCGAATACCGTCGCCTGTCTGGCGCACATAGGCTTTATGAGCCGGCTTAGCGGTCCCAGAAGCCTTCTGAGCGTGCTTCTTGGGATCAACGGTAACAGCATTCGTGGGGTGCGGCTTAGTGGGCGCAGAGGGCGTCTGAGGCGTGCGGCCGAGTTTGCGCATCACGCGATCCCAGCGCGCATGGATGCTCTCGTTGTGGGCGCTCTTAAGGCCCAACAGGGGCGCAGCCAAAATGGTCGGCGCAATAAACGTAATGAGGCGCCACAGCAGATAGCCGGCGGTCGAAGCCGACCCAAAGAAATGACCCAAGAACAATGCAAAGCCGCCCTCAGCGCCACCAGTTCCACCGGGCAAGGGGACCGCAGAGCTCAACAGCTGGACAAAGGCGCTCGCGGCCATGACCGAGAAAAAGTCGACCTCGTGGTGGCCAAAGGCAAGCATCAGGAAATACGGCACGAGGTAGAAAAACGCGAGCTGCATCATGGTGATGACCACCGTGAGCAGCATGGACGAAAAGTGGCCGGCTGAAAGCTTGAACTTCTCGGAGAAAGAGTAGATTTCGCCGTCGACAAACGTACGCCAGCCCTCAATCTTGGTGGCCGAGACGCCCATTCGCTCGAGCCAATTGATAATGCAGTGCGCGACGCGCGTGACGGTCTTAGGCATGAGCGCGACGGCAAAGATGCCAAGCAGAATGCAGCAGTGACCGCCAAAGCTAAAGACGCACAGCAGCGTCATGTCGCCATAGCGCTCGGCGAAAAACGGCATTCGGGCAAGCAGCAGAATGGCGCCCCAGGCAACGAGGCCAAACTGATACACGATAAAGCGCGTGAACTGCGTGGCACCGGCCTCGCCGACATTTTGGCCTGCCTTGGTCAGGCGGTAAATCTGGGCGGGCGTAGAGCCCATCATCATGGGCGTCAGGTTGCCAAAGAAGATACCGCTCGCCTCGACCGAGATCAGGTCGCGAATGCCGACGGGCGAATAAGGGTCGAGCCAAACGGCGATCGCATAGGCCACAATGCCAAAGAACAGATACATGAACATGCAAAGACACGCGATAACGAGCCATGGCGCCTGGACGCTCGACATAGCGGCCCAGAACTGCCCCATCTGCCCGGTTACCACCAGATAGACGATATAACCCACCAGCACGACGCCGATAAAGATGGCGCCGCGGCGTGCGCTCTTATTGTCATCTCCGCCCGAGGCCTCAACCTCGACCTGGGGCTTAGACGTATGCTGAGAGGACTCCGTCATGAGACTCCTTCTAACAGTCAAAATATCTTGGTTATTGTACCCGTAAGGGCCATAGGCAGAACGCAAAGCTCTGGTTCAAACGGGAATTGCAGACGGTTGTTTGAAAATAAAAAACCCGGCCTTCCATGGGAAGACCGGGTATCAGATGCGTGGTAGCCCGTACCAGATTCGAACTGGTGATCTCCGCCTTGAGAGGGCGGCGTCCTAAACCGCTAGACGAACGGGCCATAGGCCTCAGCAGAAAAGAAGTGGTAGCCCGTACCAGATTCGAACTGGTGATCTCCGCCTTGAGAGGGCGGCGTCCTAAACCGCTAGACGAACGGGCCACATGACATCTGCACTGCCGTGCTGCGAGGACATATATTACGGGACAAAAAACATCAGCGCAAGAAGAAATTCCAAATTGCCGAAAAAATTGTCGGCAGGTTATGGAACGCGCAGGTAAACTGGGTAGCTAATTCAAGTTGAGATGGACCAAAAGAGCTTCGCGCTCGTTGGAAATGTTGTCTTCGATCACGGCGTCGAGGGCGGAGTTGAGTAGCTGGCCTAGCTCGGGCCCCGGCTTCACACCGGCGCGGATCAGGTCGCCGCCGTTAATGGCGAGCATCTTGAGCGTATAGGGCTCCCCCGCCTTCAGCAGCTCGTGCGCCATCGCGCGCATCTCCTCAATCGTCTCGACGTAATAGAAGCACGACGGGGCCTTACCAAGTGTGTCAGCACGCTTGAGATCCATGAGCTCGTCCATCAGACGCGGCGTGTCGACGCCCTCGCCCGAAAGCGCGCGCATCATATTGAGCAGGCAGGAGCGCTCGGGGCGCAGCGGCTTGTCATGGTATTTGATGAGCAGGCACACATCGCGCACCAAATCGTGCGAGAGCGCCAGGCGATCCATAATGACGCGCGCCTTCTTGGCGCCGAGCTCGGGATGACCGTAGAAGTGGCCGCTGCCGGCGTGATCGACCGTAAAGCAATCGGGCTTGGAGACGTCATGCAAAAACGCTGCCCACATTAAGCTCGGCGAAGGCGCCACGCCATCGCACAGCGCCAGCTCCCCTGCCACCGTCAGCACGCGGGCGATATGTTCGTAGACGTTAAACGCATGATAGACACTGCGCTGGTCAAACCCACGAGCCGGCGCAAGCTCGGGCACGGCGGCGCAGATGAGCTCGGGGTAGCGCAGCATCGCGTCTCCCCCGTGGCCGGTCGATAGAATGCCCTCGAGCTCAATACCCACGCGCTCGCGCGCCACGGCATCGAGCAGCGGCGCGCACTCGGCAAGGGCACACTTGGTCTCGGGCTCAATCACAAAGTCCAGGCGGCAGGCAAAACGCACCGCACGCAACATGCGCAGGGCATCCTCGTTAAAGCGGCGCTTGGGATCTCCGACGGCACGAATCAGCTTGCGGTCTAGGTCGCCCTGGCCATCGTAGCGGTCGACAAGGCCGCGCTCGGGATGCCACGCCATGGCATTGACGGTAAAGTCGCGGCGCGCCAGATCGTCCTCAAGCGAAGCGGCGCGCTCCACACTCTGAGGATGACGACCGTCGGTATAGAAGCCGTCCAGGCGATAGGTGGTGACCTCAATGCGCTCGCCATCGCAAATAGCCGTAATGCCGCCAAATTTAATGCCCGACTCAACTACCGCAATGCCGGCGGCCTCGAGTGCCGCCTTGGACTCCAGCCACAGGCCGCTGCAGCACATGTCGACATCGTGGCTGGGGCATCCCATCAGCGCATCACGTACCCAACCACCCACGTACCAAGCCTCAAGACCTGCTGCCTCAAGCGCACGCAGGACACGGATAGAGGCATCGGTCGGCTGCGTACCGTTGAGCGAAACATTGCACATGCCTATGGCCTCCTGCGACTATCAAATTGGCTATCGATTGCGTCTGCAAGAAGTCTAGCAAGAAACAGCCTCCACTGCACACGCAAGTCCGATAAACAAAAACGCATCCGTCCTGGTCTAAGACGGATGCGAAATAATTGAACTATTCAGGCAAGGTGCCGGAACTAGCAAACCTGACGGATTGCAATACCCTTCTGATACTCATCGACCTTGGCGAAGTCGCCCAGACCGGGGCACTCGACCACGTTAGCGCCGGTGGCCATCGAGAGACGCAGGGCGTCCTCGACGCGCTCCGGGGCGTCGTGCCACACGGACAGGAAGGCGGCCAGCGAAGAATCGCCGGCGCACACCGTCGACAGCAGCTTAACCTCAAAAGTACGGTTGGCAAACCAGATGTGCTCGCCGTTGGAGAAGTACGCACCGGCGCCGCCGAGCGTCAGCAGCACGTTCTTAGCGCCCTTGGCGTGCAGCTCGGCCATGGCACCCTTGACGGACTCATCGTCGCCGCCGCTTACCTTAATGCCAAAGATATCGAGCAGCTCGTCGTCATTGGGCTTAATCAGCAGCGGCTCCATGGCAATGAGGTCTGCCAGCTGATGGCTCGAGATATCGAGCACGAACTCGGCCCCCTTGGCCTTGACGCGGCGCAGGACCTCGGCCAGGAAGCCCTCGGAAGTGTTGGGAGGCAGCGAGCCGCTGATGACCAGGCAGGTCATGTCATCGAGCGAATCGATGAGCTCAAACATCTCCCGCTCGTTGGCCTCGTTGATGGCGGCACCGGCGTTGACCATGTTGTACTCGGTGTCGGGGCCGGCGTTGAGGAACACATTGACGCGCGTGATGCCGTCGGTCCACACGGGCTTGACGGGCACGCCCAGGGCCTCGGCGCCCTTAACGATAAACTCGCCCGAGAAACCGGCGAAAAAGCCCAGGATCGTGGTGTCGACGCCGTAGTGGTCGAGCGTAAACGAGACGTTGAGGCCCTTGCCGTTGGGCGTGTAGACGGCGTTGCGGGTACGCGTGACGGTGTTGGCAGCAAGACCGTCGCAGGTGATGTTGTAGTCAATGGCGGGATTTGCAGTGAGCGTGTAAATCATGAATGTTCCTTTCACAAGGCAACGTGTTAATGAAAGTATATTCCACGCATCGGTAAAAGGCTAGGACAACTCGGTGAACGGTGTGGAAGCGATGAAGTACGGAAGGACTCCTCTCCCCCGTGGCGGAACAAAAAGGCGCCCCAGCCGAAACCGGGGCGCCGCATGCGCACGAATATGTCGCGTTTCGATTACTGACGATCGAGCTTGCGGACAGCAACGCGCTTGCTGTACTCGTCAACGTGACCGAAGTCGCCGATGCCGACGGACTCAGCGACGTTGGCGCCGGTGGCCATAGCGAGCTTCATGGCCTCCTCGACGTTGTCGCGATCCCTGTACCACTTGTGCAGGAACGCAGCGAGGGTGCAGTCGCCGGCGCAGACGGAAGAGACCAGCTTGATGTTGAACTCACGCTTGGCGTACCAAATGTCCTCGCCGTTGGAGAAGTAGGCGTCGCCACGGCTACCACGGGTGAGCAGCACGTTCTGAACGCCCGCGTCGTGAGCCATCTTCATGGCAACGCGGACCTCGTCATCAGTGTCGACCGGCACGCCGAAGATAGCCTTCATCTCGTGATGGTTCGGCTTGATGAGCAGCGGCTTCTTGTGAGCGAGCTCCTTGAGCTTGTCGGAGGACAGGTCCAGGACGACGTCGGCGCCACGAGCCTGAGCGTGCTCCATGACCTGAGCCAGGAAGTCGGGCGTAGCTTTGGGAGGCACGGAGCCGGAGACGATCAGGCACTCAAGATCACCCGCGGTGTCCAGGATGTTGTAGAGCTCCTCCTGGTGCTGCGGCGTAATAGGAGCGCCAGGGTTCAGGATGCCGTACTCGTGCTGGCCATCGTTGACGTAGGTGTTAATGCGCGTGATACCGTCGGTCCAGACCGGGCGGCAGAGGCAACCCAGGTTCATGACCTCCTCGACGATGAACTTGCCCGTGAAGCCAGCGAAGAAGCCGAGCGCGACAGTGTCGACACCCATCTTCTTAAAGGCGAAGGACACGTCGAGGCCCTTGCCGTTAGCCGTGTAGCTGGCCGAGCCGGTGCGGACGTTCTCGTCGGGCTCGAGCGGAGAGCTCGAAACCGTCATGTCGACAGCCGGGTTAGCGGTTAGCGTGTAGAACATTTACAGTACCCCCTGTATATGTGAGGGCCGCGTGGCCGGCCCATTCCAACCACGCGGTTACCTCTGATACCAAATTAGCGAGCTGCGGACTCGAGCAGCGCCTTGACCTCGGCGGCGGTGTTGCAGGCGAGCGCCTTCTCGGCGAGCTCGTCGCACTCGGCCTTGGTCCACTGGCTGATGGTCTTGCGAGCGCGCAGTATGGACGGAGCGCTCATCGAGAACTCCTCCAGGCCCCAGCTGATCAGCAGCGGCTCGAGCAGCGGATCGGCAGCGGCCTCGCCGCACATACCGACCATGATGCCGGCCTTAACGCCGCTCTCGATGATGTTCTTGAGCGAGCGGAGCACGGCGGGATAGTACACCTGGTACAGGTTGGAGATGGTGTCGTTACCACGGTCGGCACACATGGTGTAGCCGATCAGGTCGTTGGTGCCAATGGAGAAGAAGTCGGCGACCTCGGCCAGACGGTCTGCGAGCAGCGAAGCGGCGGGCGTCTCGACCATAATGCCGACCTCGATGTTCTCGTTGAACTTGCGACCCTCTTCGGTCAGCTCGGCCTTGCACTGCTCAACGAGCTCCTTGACAGCCAAGACCTCCTCGACGCAGGTGACGAGCGGGATCATGATCTTGACGTCACCGAAGGCGCTGGCGCGCAGTAGAGCGCGGAGCTGGACCTTGTACTGGTCGGGATTGGCCAGGCAGTAACGCACGGCGCGGAAGCCCATAAAGGGGTTATCTTCCTTGACCATGTGCAGATACGGAATCTCCTTGTCGCCGCCCACATCGAGCGTGCGGATGATGACCGGAGCACCCTTGAGCGCGCTGGCGACCTTACGATAGGCGTTGAACTGCTCCTCCTCGGAAGGAAGCTCAGCAGAGTCCATGAACAGGAACTCGGAGCGGAACAGACCGATAGCCTCGGCGTCGTGATCGAGCGCGTTGGGCACGTCATCGGGGTTACCGATGTTGCAGGCGATGATCTTCTTGATGCCATCGGCAGTCACGGACGGCTTGCCACGGAAGGCCTCGAGGGCTGCCTTCTCGGCAGCGAAGGCCTCGGCCTTGGCGGTGTAGGCAGCGAGCGTCTCCTCGTCGGGATCGGCCTCGACGATACCCTTGCCACCGTCGACGACAACGGTCATACCGTTGCGCAACGCGGTGCAGCTGTTGGAAACCGAAAGGACAGCCGGGATCTCGAGGGCGCGCGCAATGATCGCGGAGTGCGACGTGCGGCCACCGGTCTCGGTGACGATACCGGCAACGTGGGCCTTATCGATCGTGGCGGTCATGGACGGCGTGAGGTCGTGCACGACAACGACGGTATTCTCGGGCAGGACGGAGAGGTCGACGACCTCCTTGCCCAGCAGCTCGGCCAGAATACCGGTGCGGATGTCGGCGATGTCGGCCGCGCGCAGACGGAACATCTCGTCGTCCATGGACAGGAACATGTTCTCGAACATGGTCGAGGTGTCCATGAGCGCCTGCTCGGCGCAGGTGCCGCCGTCAATGGCGGCGTTGATGGCGTCGGTCATGCCCGGGTCCTGAGCCAGGACAATGTGTCCGCTCATGATCTCGGCCTCGGCCTCGCCCACCGTCTCCTTCATGTGGTCGGCCTGAGCCTGGGTCTTCTCGCAGAAGACCGAAAGAGCGGACTGATAGCGCTCCTTCTCTGCTGCCGAATCAGCAACCTCGTGCGGCTCAAACGTCAAGTCGGGATCGACGGCGACCATGACGGTGCCGATACCGATGCCCTCGGAAGCGTTGACTCCCTGATACATTCCCATTCCTCTCTCCGTGTCATGTGATAAAGCGTTTTGCCATATCCATGACAAAAGAGCGCAGCTACCTTACAACAGGTCACTGCGCCCCCAAATATGAACTTAGTTGTTCAACATGCGACCCGTTTGAGTTCTACTCGCCAAGACCGCTCTTGATGAGCTCGATGGCAGCAGCCAGAGCCTCGGCCTCGTCGGCGCCGTCGCACTTGACCTCGACCTCGGTACCGCAGGGGATACCAGCAGCCATGAGGGCCATCGGGGACTTGCCGTTGACCTCCTTCTCGGGGGTGACGACCGTCACGTCACAGGCGTACTTGCCCATGGTGGAGGCGAACAGACCAGCCGGACGCATGTGCAGACCCTGAGGATTAACGAGGGTAGCCTTCTCAGAAACCATAGTTGACTCCTTTTTTGTGTTTAACCCCTGTCATGCATGTGGCAGGAGTCAGATTCACGACGTTGTTTATATTAACTCACATCAAACGGTTTTTCATTGTGTTTCGCACGAATTGTTGGACAGTTGTCTGTTCTGTCCGCTTGCTCGCCCCGGACCCCGCGCGCGGGGGCCATGA
>NZ_QSFY01000007.1:0-127960 GCF_003467965.1 Collinsella sp. AM42-18AC | reverse complement strand
CATTTCCCGATGTCCAAGAAATGGGAGGCAGTTCATCTGTCTCCTTTGTGGTGGTTTATGGCAGGTCGGTTAGTTAGCGGGCTGGAAGAAGGCTACGGCTACGGCGCCGGGGCCAACGTGGGTTCCGATGGTGGCGCCAATGGTGTGAACGGGCAGTTCGCCCTCGGTGTGACCAGCCCACAGCGCCGCGCTGTCCTCGATATACTTCTTGAGCACCGCATCCGAAAGACCCGTATAGCCGAGCGCCAGCGGCATGGAAAAGTCGATGCCGCCCGCCTTTTCGACCTTTTGGTTCAGCAGGTTGCGGCCGTTCTTGGAACCGCGAGCCTTGCCCAGCTGCACGATCAGACCGTCCTCGACAGCCACCACAGGCTTTACGTTGAGCAGCGTGCCCACGGCGCCGGCCGCAGCAGACAGACGACCGCCGCGCACCAGGTACTCCAGCGTCTCGAGCAGGCCGATAACCACCACACGGTCGCGCACGGCCTCGACAGCCGCCGCGATCTGAGATGCACTGCGGCCCTCGTCCACCAAGCGCAGCGCATACTCGACCAGGACGCGCTCGCCCAGGGTGACGTTGTTGCTGTCTACCACGAACACGTCGCCACCTGGCGCCTCGGCAAGTGCGGTACGGGCACTCTGATTGGTGCCTGATAGCTTAGCGCCCACGGTAATAATCACAGCCTCATCGCCGGCTTCACGAACCTTGGCAATCGCCTGCGAAAACGCGTACGGGTTGACCTGGCCGGTCTTGGGCAGCTCATCGCGCTCCACGAGCATCTCGTAAAAGCGCTGGTGATCGATGTCGATGCCATCCATGTACACATCGGTGCCAAAAGTGACGGACAGCGGCAAAACGGCCAGTGCTGGGTGCTCGGCCGGCGACATATCGCTTGCGGAATCGGTAATAATGCGGACGGACATAGCGAATCCTTTCTTGCGCAGGTCCCGCGCAGGGAATTTTGACAGCAAGGCCCCGGCACGGTATACGCGCTCAAACAGGACTATGCAGTTGTTAATTGGAAGCAAAAGCCTTGGCGACCCTACAGCTCGCGCAGGGTGTTGAGAATCGTGCGCAGCGACGCATACATCTGCTCGCGCTGCTCCACACCCATAGCCTTACCGGTGGTATCGAGCACTTCGTGGATGATGCGGTCGGCCTCGCTCATGCTCTCGCCGCCCAGAGCGGTCAGGCGCACCGGAGCACGATACTTAACGGCGGCATCGCCCGAATCATCGACCTCGACGTAGCCGCCCTCCTCCAGATGCGCCAGCGTGCGCGAGACGGCAGCGCGGGTCACGCCTGCCATGCGAGCCAGATCAGCGCCAGTCAGGCCGTCCTTACTGCGCTCAAGATAGTAAAGGCACATAACGTCGGAGCCCTTGAGGCCCAGCCTTGCGCCCTCGGATGTCTTAATGCGCTGGATCTCCTTGTAGAGCCCGCTGATCAGTCCGACAAAGTCCTCGAAACGTGTCTCGTCGTTCTGCTGCATGAGAGACGACCGCCTTTCGCTTGCATAATGCTAACGGGTAAACATCTTAACCGTACCCAGCGGCCGCCAGCCCTGCACGACCTATTTGTTGACCCATCAACATAAAAACCACCACAAAGGACAGGTACCTTTGTGGTGGTTTTGGGCATCAATAGGTTCTAGGCGCCGCTACAGGTCCACACAGGGATTGTCGCGGGTCACAAGCGTCTTAACGACAACCGTCGCTCCCAGATAGCGCTCGAGCAGATCGGCAAGACGGTCGATGGCGGCCTGGCAGTCCTCCATTCGCTCGGGCTCCACGCACTCAATCGCCAGGAACGCGTCGGCCGAATCATCGGACAGGGCCGTTCGAACGCCGTCGCGCCAGTTCCAGCAGCGGCACACGGCGCCCGCATCATCGATGTAGGCGAGCTCGCCGGGCAGCGTCGGGTCACCTGTCTCCTCGCCAAGCGGCAGAAACGCATCGCCACCGTCGGTCACCGCCAACCGCAGATCGCCCTCGATAGCATGTAGGTCCTCGCCTCCCACGGGCAGCGCATAGGTCAGCGACACCGTGTTGTAGATGTCCACCGCGGGCGTAATGTGGCCCACAGGCTTGCCCTTAAGCACGCGCTTGAGCAAGTTCTCGATCGAGCAGCGGGCGCCCTTTTTAGTCTTGAACAGCCGGTACGCGTCGCGCCATGCCTTGACCGGCGCGTTCTCGCTGATGGTATCGCTAGTCAGGTGGCGCTCCGCATCGATGTTGGCGCGGTCAAGCAGCGCGGCGATCGCATCCACGTCCTCCTGGGGAATCTGAGCCGCGGGCTTCATGCCCTTTACGACCACAACGCCGATAGCCGCCTGCGGAAATAGTTCCCAGAATGAATCCTCGGCAATAAAGCTCTTCATACGTGCTCCCTTCATCGTGCGCGCCCGAGCGAGGGCGCCTAAACAAAAAGCGCCCTCACGACGGCCACCTTCAAAGTCCTACGGTGCCGCCACAAGAGCGCTTACGCTGTCCCCATCCGGAGAAGGGGACGATATGTCAGGCGTATTGTAACCCGAGTCATCCACGCGAGCAAAACCACCACAAAGGTGCCTGTCCCCTTTGTGGTGGATATGGACTCACGGCGAAGCTAGTGGCGAAGTCCCAGCAGCCCGCGGCCGCGATGACGGGCGTCGGCGTGTACTTGAACGTGCGGGCCGGCGGCTTTGACGGACTCGGGCAGGTGCGAGTACTTCTTCTCGAAGTTCTCCTCAAACATCACCGCCAGGTTGTGTGCTGCCTCGTCGTAGCGCGCGGTGCTCTGCCAGTACTGGCGCGGCACCAGGATGCCGTCGGGCACACCGTGGCACGTAGTGGGAATGTCGACATTAAAGATATCGTCGTGCACGAACTCGCTGTCCTCGATGGTACCGTCGAGGGCGCGGGCCACCAGGGCGCGCGTGTAGGCAAGCTCGATGCGATGGCCCACGCCGTAGCCGCCGCCAATCCAGCCGGTATTGACCAGATAGACGCGGGTGCGACCGTCGGCGATACGCTCGCCGAGCATCTTGGCGTAGACCATAGGGTCGAGCGGCATAAACGGCTCGCCAAACAGCGAAGAGAACGTGGGCGTGGGCTCGGTGACGCCGACCTCGGTGCCGGGGATCTTGGCGGTGAAGCCCGTCACAAAGTGGTACATGGCGGCATCGGCCTCCAGGCGTGAGATGGGCGGCAACACACCAAAGGCGTCGCAGGTCAAAAACAGCACGACGCTCGGAGTGGTGCCCATGCCCTTGGTCCACGCGTTGGGGATATGCTCGACGGGATAGGCCACGCGCGTGTTATGCGTGATCGAGATGTCATCGTAGTTGGGCTTGCGGTTCTCGTCGAGCACCACGTTTTCGCAGATCGCGCCAAAGCGGACAGCGTTGAAGATCTCGGGCTCGTGGAAGGCGTCCAGGCCCTCGCATTTGGCGTAGCAGCCACCCTCGATGTTAAAGATGCCCATGTCAGACCAGCCGTGCTCGTCGTCGCCGATCAGCAGGCGCGTGGGATTGGCCGAAAGCGTGGTCTTGCCGGTGCCGGACAGGCCAAAGAACACGGCGGTCTCGTGCGTGACGGGATCCATGCTGGCCGAGCAGTGCATGGGCAGCACGTCGTCCTCGACGGGCAGCAGATAGTTCATGACGCTAAAGATCGACTTTTTAATCTCGCCGGAGTAGCCGGTGCCGGCGACCAGAATCACGCGTTCCTGGAAGTTGATGACCACGGCGGCGCTAGAGTTGAGGCCCTTGATGGCGGGATCGCACTGGTAGCCCGGCGCGGCAAGCACGCAGAAGTCGGGCTCGCCGGTGCGCGCGATTTCGCGGGCGAGCGGGCGGGCGAGCATCTGCTTAATAAAGAGTGCCTGGCTGGCACGCTCGCAGGCAACGAGCAGTCGACGCGTGTGGTTGCGGTCGGCACCTGCCATGCCGCGGGTGACGAACACGTCGCGCTCGTTGAGATAGTCGACGATGCCGGCCTTGATGGCCTCATAGCTCTCGACGGACAGCGGGCGGTTGACCGCGCCCCAGGCAATCTTGTCGTGAACATCGGGGGTGTCAACGATAAAGCGGTCATTGGGGGAACGGCCGGTACGCTCCCCCGTCTCGATCACAAGCGCGCCGTTGGATGCCATGCGGCCTTCTTCGCGGCGGATAGCGTGCTCGACGAGCTCCGCGGCGGGTAGATCGACCAGCAGACGGGGTTGATTCTCGGCGGGATCTTCAACGAGCGTAATACCAAAGTTGGACAAAACTTCTGCAGGGGTAACACCAGGCATGGGGCCTCCTTTAAAAACGCGACACGTGGACGCGGCGCGCACTTTACTCACGTAAAGCCCGTTGTACCCGATATGCAAAAACGTTTTTGCGGCAAGGGCGGCAAGCCCGCCCAACGGTCAAAAATCGCAGGCAAGCGGCCTAGTCATTGGGGACGTTCTTAAACGACTAGTCGTTGGGGACACTCATGAACAGGCAACATTCAAGGAGTGTCCCCGGATGCCGGCACTTAGGGACGTTCCCAAAGTGCCGGCACAGACGATATGAGCAGGACATAAAACATTGAGAGCCCCTGCTGCATGAAGGACCGCGGATTAGGCCGACAATGGTGAGTGTCTAATTCAGCCGCGGCGGCCACGCCGCATTCATGGAAGGGGCTCCCATGCTCGATACTACCACCTTCGTCGGCCTCGACGTCCACGCCCGCTCGATAAAGGCCGTCTCCCTCGACGTCATGACCGGGGAGGTGCGCGCCGCGACCTTCGGCTACGACGCCGGCGCCGTCGCGGAGTGGGTCCGCTCCGTGGACCCCGGGGCCAGGTGCGTGTACGAGTCCGGGGTCACGGGCTTCGACCTGCAGAAGAGGCTCTCCGGCCTGGGGGTCGACTGCGTGGTCGGCGCCGTCTCGAAGATGATCAAGCCCAGCGCGGACAGGCGCAGGAAGAACGACCGCAACGACGCCGAGTTCCTCGCCCGCATGCTGTCGGTCGGCAACGTGGTCGAGGTGTGGGTCCCCGACGACGAGTGCGAGGCCGCCCGCGACCTGACCAGGGCGCTCGAGGACGCGAGGGACGACCTCTCGCGCTCGAAGCAGCGGCTCTCCAAGTTCCTGCTCAGGCACGGGCTCGTCTTCGACGAGAGGACGCCCACCGGCCGCAGGAAGGGCAACTGGACCCGGGCGCACTGGTCCTGGATCGAGTCGATAAGGTTCGCGGAGGGGGCCGACGAGGAGGTGCTCGCCTACTACGTCGACGCGGTCAGGCGGGCGGCGGAGGAGAAGGCGAGGCTCGAGGGGCTCGTCGAGGGCGAGGCCCGCAAGCCCAGGTGGAGGAGGAGGGTCGACTCCCTGCGCTGCCTCAAGGGCGTCGACACCGCTTCCGCCGCCGACCTCGTGTTCGAGGCCGGCGAGTTCTCCAGGTTCAGGAACGCCCGCTCGTTCGCCGCGTGGGTCGGCCTGACGCCCTCCGAGCACTCCAGCGGGGAGAGCGACCGCAGGGGCGCGATCACCAAGGCCGGCAACAAGCACCTGAGGAAGACGCTGGTCGAGGCCGCGTGGCACTACCTGACGTGCTCGGGGCGGCCGAAGGACCTCGCCAAGGGCCAGGCCCCGGACCGGGGCGCTAACAAGGCATGCCGCCAAGGGCGTGCGGAGGCTGGTCGAGAGGCGGGAGGCGCTGCTCGCGCGCGGGGTGCACGGCAACAAGGCGAACGTCGCCACGGCGCGCGAGCTCGCCTGCTGGGTGTGGGCGGTCGGCCTCATGGCCGAGGAGGCGTAGGGGGGGGCGGTCCCCCGCACATAAGCCAGTCACCCCGGAAGCGGTTCGATCCGAAGCCGTTGAGGCGAACCTCAGGTCCCTTTTCTGCGAGCGCCCAGGGCGCCACACGCGTGCACAGACTGTCGGTTCGACGTAGAAGCCTCAGCCGTAGCAACGGATTGCCCAGCGAGAGATCGCCACGGGCGGATATTAAACTGCAAAGACGAGCGTCGGTAAGACACGCCGAGGTCGCCGCGGACGGGTTGATATAGGGAGAGGGCCTGACCCCATATCGTTGGGGCCAGGCCCGATTTTGCCTCTTGACAATGTCCTGCTCATATTATAAGGAACGTCC
The DNA here is from genome assembly GCF_003467965.1 of Collinsella sp. AM42-18AC. Lineage (NCBI taxonomy): Bacteria > Bacillati > Actinomycetota > Coriobacteriia > Coriobacteriales > Coriobacteriaceae > Collinsella > Collinsella sp. AM42-18AC. The sequence continues at coordinate 121,853 of NZ_QSFY01000007.1, read as the reverse complement.
CCAAATGCCGTCTACTGAATGGCGCCGCCGAAATTATCGAACAACCTGTTCAAAAACACGACCGAACACCGTCGCGTCTATACTAGAGTGCAGCAATAGAAAGGACTCCGCTTTGAGCATCACGCCCCTCGATAGCATTCGCCGCGCCATCGCCCGCCGCAATGGCGTCGCCGACCCCGCCGTAGCGGGCAGCGGCACCGCAAGGGCCCAGGGCGGACGCATCGAGAACGGCCTGTTCCCCGCCTCCCACACGGCCGAAGAGCTCGCGCGCATCCAGGAGCTGAGCCAGCGCAACGCCGGCGGCCCCGACAGCAGCCAGGCCACACGCCGTCGCCGGCGCGAACGCGATCGGGAGCCCGGCCCCGTCCGCCGCATGGTCAACGCTTGGTGGAACCGCCTGCTCGGAGCCGTCTACGGCGGCGGCTTCTCCACACAAGAAGCCGAGTACGAAGATCACGCCACCCGTCGCGACTACCTTTGGAATACCCTGGGCACCGCCGTGTGGGGCATGGCGTTTCCGTTGCTCACCATCGTGTCCACACAGCTCGTGGGCGCCGAGGAGGCTGGCAAATTCTCCATCGCCTTTGTCACCGGCACGCTCATCATGATCGCGTGCAACTACGGCGTGCGCAATTTCCAGGTCTCGGATATCGACGAAAAAACCTCTTTCGCCTCCTACCAGCTCAACCGCTGGCTCTGCGGAGCGCTCGCGCTGGCATGCGGCCTGGTATACAGCAGCGCCCGCGGCTACGATGCGCAGATGGCCACGATCGGCCTGGGCGTCTACCTGTATAAGGTGATCGACGGCGTGGCGGACGTGTACGAGGGCCGCCTGCAGCAGGCCGACAAGCTCTATTTGGCCGGCATGAGCCAAACGCTGCGTTCCGCCGGCGTCATCGCGGTCTTTAGCATGGCGCTGTTCCTTACGCGCAGTATGCCCATCGCGGCCATGGCCATGGGCATCGCCGCGATTGCCTCGCTCGTGCTGGTCACCGCGCCGCTTGCCCTGCTCGAGACCGAAAAATCGCGCCGCGTGAGCCTGCGCGAGGTCGGCCACCTGTTTATCCAGTGCGCCCCGCTCTTTGGTGCGCTGTTCCTGTTCAACCTTATCGAGAGCATGCCCAAGTTCGTGATGGAAGGCACGCTGGCATACAAATATCAGCTGTACTTTAATGCCCTGTTCTTTCCGGCGCAGGCTATTTTGCTGAGCATTGGATTTATCTATAAACCGCAGCTCCTGCGCTTGTCGAGCATTTGGGCTAATCCTCGCAAGCGTCGTCGCTTTGACCTGATTATTGTTGCCGTTATGGCGCTGATCGTGGTCATCACCGGCGTGTGCGCCGCATTTATGGCAGGTCCCGGTATTCCCCTCATGAGCTTTATGTACGGCCTCAGCTTTGAACGCTACCGTACGCTGGCGCTGCTGATGGTCGTCGCCGGCGGCGTCACCGCGGCCATCGACTTTATCTACGCCATCATCACGGTGCTGCGCCACGCTGGAGACGTCACCAAGATCTACCTGATCTGCTTCGCCGTAAGCGTGGTGCTGCCGGTGATCCTGATTAAGCTACTGGGTCTGATGGGCGCTGTGGTGAGCTACCTAGCCATCATGGCCCTACTCCTGGTGCTGCTGATTATCGAATACGCCCACATCCGCCAACGCATCGAGCGCGACCGCAACCCGTACGGCGCCTAATTGGCGCAATGGGGGTCTCGTTGCGGACGATTTGCGACACGCAAAACTAAGTGAGTAGACTTTTGCCGAATCCCTGACCACACCGGCAAAACACAAGTCAGTGACCTGCGATTTTGTTGAGGCAAATTTGCCGGCTGCTCGGCATTTCCAAAAAAGTCTACTCACTTAGCCAGCGGGCAGCCAAAAAAGAACCGTCGCAACGTCGTTTGACTCCGTTGCGACGGTTTTTCGAGCATTTTCGCACTGCCGAGGACGCAGACGCTCCTCATTTCTCGCGCTTACCGAGCAAGAAGGCGCTATTCTCCGAAAGTAGTCAAAAAAGCTCCGCCCCAAATTAGCTACCCTTTGCACCGATTATTCGCCTGGGTTGATGTTCGCATAGAACTCGGCGCCGTCATCAAGGCGCAGGATACCGACGCGACCGAACTCGGAGCCGGTGGCGGCAGCGCAGTCGATGTCGATGCGATCGGGCACACCGGCGGCATCCTCGCCGCCCAGGCGCACGATCTGCCCGCGGCCCGACTCCTCATCGAGCCCCGCAAGACCACCGACCTCGCAATAACGCCCGAGCGACACCGTTGGCGTGTGACCGCTCACCACGACCGGACCCTTGCCCTCGGCAGAAAGCAGCCCGGTCGGCGCATCCCAATAGCCGTGACGAATCCACAGCAGGTCATCGGCCGACTGCACCGCGAGCATCTGCTGCAGCAGCTCGCGATCGGCACCCACCGCTCCAACGCCATCGGCACAATCGACGCCATGCTCAAGCAAAAACGCGCGCGCCGCCTTCATCTCGATTCCAGCATGTACCAGCAGATACGGGCGCTCCTCGGTCTCGGCCACCGCGTAGAGCGGCAGCGCGGCCATCCATCGCACGAGCTCCTCGTATGCGTCAAATTCCATGTCGTTGAGCTGCTCGCGCGTCGTCCAGCCACCGTTGATATCCCAGGTCTCGGCATCGAGCGGATCCTGGCCAATGATGGCATCGAGCATGATCTGCTCGTGATTGCCCTTGAGCACGCGGGCGTTGGGCAGCGAGCGCACGAGCTTAATAACGCCGACCGGATCGGGCCCGCGATCGATCATGTCGCCCAACACGTACAGCGTGTCGTCGGACGTCAACGAAATCTTGGACAGGGCCTCGTCAAGCGCACGCACGTGCCCGTGAGCATCAGATGTCACATAGATCGCCATGGTACGCCTCTCCTTGCATTGCGGCCAAAGCCCGGCGCCGCAACTAAAACTTCAAGTTGAACTTAAACGTTACCCATTGTACTCCGTTGCAATAAAGCTGGAAAGGGTTTCCGAGCAGAGGCAAAGACGGCAGCCGTCTATGACGATATCGCGCACGCCCGCAATCCAACCCCATAAACCCACCATCTTTGGGTACAAATAACCGCAGACAACTAACCGTGCCACGCCAACCACCCAGGAGCGGACACCATCCATGAACCAGATCCTTCTTTTTATCGGCCTCGTCATCATTTTGTGCCTGACCATCAAACCCGTCGGCAAAAAGCTCCCCTTCCCCACCCTGCTTATCTTTATCGCGCTCGGCATGCTGTTGGGCGTCAACGGCCCGGCGCATATCGACTTTAGCGACTACGCACTCACCGAAACCGTCTGCAGCACGGCGCTATTGTTCATCATGTTCTACGGCGGCTTTAACACCAACATAGACCGCGCCAAGCCCGTCGCCGCGCCGGCGGTGCTGCTGAGCACGCTCGGCGTCGTCATCACCGCAGGCATTACCGGCGTGTTCGCCCACTTTGTGCTGGGCTTCGACTGGATCGGCGGCCTGCTGCTGGGATCGGTCGTGGCGTCGACCGACGCGGCCAGCGTCTTTAGCGTTCTGCGCGAGCACAGCCTTTCGCTGAGGGGCGGCACCGACTCGCTGCTCGAGGTCGAATCGGGCTCCAACGACCCCGTCGCCTACATGCTCACCGCCGTGCTCGCCACACTCGCAGCCGGCGGCGACATCAACATTCCCACACTGCTGGCCAAGCAGATTATCCTGGGCGTGGGCCTGGGCCTTGCCATCGGCTGGGCGGCGGGCCACCTGATTGAACGCGCACACGCAACGGCCGAGGGCGCGCAGACTATCTTTTTGTTCGCCGTGGCGATCGTCGCCTACGCACTGCCGAGCTACCTGGGCGGCAACGGCTTTTTGGCCGTATACCTGGCAGGCATTGTGCTGGGCGCGAGCGACATCACCGGCAAGGTCGAGATGGCGCACTTCTTTGACACCCTTACCGAGATGGCCGAGATGACCATCTTCTTTTTGCTGGGCCTACTCGTCACGCCCGCGCGCCTGCCGCAAATGCTGCTACCCGGCCTGGCACTCATGGCGTTTATGCTCTTCGTGAGCCGCCCCATCGCCGTGGGCCTGCTGCTGGTGCCCTTTAAGACGAGCCCTCGCCAGGTTGCGCTCGTAAGCTGGGCGGGCTTGCGCGGCGCGGCTTCGGTCGTCTTTAGCCTCTTTGCTGTGGTGGCCGGCGTTCCCGGCGGACACGACCTATTTGACCTGGTGTTTGTGATTGCCGTATCGAGCATTGTGGTGCAGGGTTCGCTACTGCCGGCGGTGGCGAAGAAACTCGATATGATCGATGCGGCCGGCGACGTGCGCCGCACCTTTAACGACTACCGCGACGAGGACGGCATGTCGTTTGTAAAGCTCAAGGTGGGCGCTGGCCATCCGTTTGCCGGGCGCTCGCTCGCCGATATTGGCAGCGCGACGGACATGCTCGTGGTCTTGGTGCTGCGCGACGGGGCGCACCCGGTACTGCCCAACGGCGATACCGTCATCGAGGAAGGCGACCTTCTGGTGATGGCAGCCCCAACGTTCGAAGAGCGTGCCGAGGTTACGCTGCGCGAGGTCACCGTGACGCCCCACGGTCGCCTGGCCGGTCAGCGCCTGCGCGACGTGCCGCAGGGCAAGCACCCGTTTATCGTGGTGATGCTCAAGCGCGAAGGCCAAACGATCATCCCCGACGGCGACACCCTCATATACGCCGGCGACGAAGCCGTCATCGCCACGCTCGCGTCGTAGCGGCCAGGGGTTAGCTAATTTGCGACGAAGAAATCAAGCGCCTAGAGAACCTCATGCCTTCGCTCGCAGATTTGGATTTGCCCGAGGAGTAAAGCACCCCTCCCCCATGTAACCATCCTGTAAATCATAGCGGCGCACTCGGGTTTTGCTGTGATTCGGTCGCGCCTGACGCTCCACTGTGCTAAAGTATCCCGAACGTTCAAACGACTACGAGGGGAACTAGAAGATGGCACGTGTGCACAACTTCTCAGCTGGCCCGGCCGCGCTGCCCACAAGCGTGCTCGCCGAGATCGCCGACGAGATGATAGACTACCGCGGCTGCGGCATGTCCGTGCTCGAGATGAGCCATCGATCTAGTATGTACCAGCAGATCATCGACGACGCCGAGGCAACCCTGCGTCGCCTGCTGAGCATCCCCGACAACTACCGTGTCCTGTTTTTGCAGGGCGGCGCCACGCTGCAGTTTGCGGGCATCCCCATGAACCTTATGCGCTGCGGCCGCGCCGGCTACGTCGTGACCGGCAACTTCGCCAGCAAGGCGTACCAGGAGGCCGCCAAGTACGGCGAGGCGGTGCTGCTCGCGAGCTCCGAGGAAACCAATTTCGACCGCATTCCCACCATGGCCGACGTCAACGCGCGCATTGCCGCCGAGGCCACGGGCGACGGGCTCGACTACGTCTACATCTGCCAGAACAACACCATCTTCGGCACCATGTTCCACGAGCTGCCCGATTGCGGCGACGTGCCGCTGGTCGCCGATGTCTCGAGCTGCTTTTTGTCGCAGCCGCTCGACGTCGAGCGCTACGGACTCATCTACGCCGGCGCTCAGAAAAACGCCGGCGCCGCGGGCGTGACCGTGGTCATCGTGCGCGACGATCTCATCGCAGATGGCCCCGCCTTTGCGCAGACGCCGCAGTACATGGACCTTAAGACCCAGGCCGCCAAGGGCTCCATGCTCAACACGCCCAACACCTTTGGCATCTACGTATGCGGCAAGGTGTTCCATTGGGTGGAGCAGACCGGCGGACTTGCCGCCATGGCCGAGCGCAACTGGGCCAAGGCCAACCTGCTCTACGACCTGCTCGAGCACAGCGAACTGTTCCATGGCACCGCGCAGCCCGACAGCCGCTCCATCGCCAACGTCACCTTCCGCACCGGCGACGCCGAGCTCGACGCGGCCTTTGTCGCGGGCGCGGCCGAGCACCAGATTCAAAACGTCAAGGGCCATCGCCTGGTGGGCGGCATGCGCGCCAGCGTCTACAACGCCGTAACCATGGAAGACGTGCAGGCACTGGCCTCGTACATGAAGGACTTCGAAGCGCAGCATAGTTTGAGTCCGCGATCTAACTAGCCCGCAACCCGCGGGCCGACCAGCCACTTCAAACCATCTGTTTAGACAAACCTGCTAAGGAGTTTTTCATGCGCAAGATCAAAACCATCGACGACATCACCAAGGACGGTAAGGTCGAGTTTGGCGAAGGCTACGAGTTTGTGGGCACCGCCGAGGAGGCCGACGCTATCCTGATGCGCTCCACCGACCTGCACGGCTACGAGCTGCCCGAGGGCATCCGCGCCATCGCCCGCTGCGGCGCCGGCGTCAACAACATCCCCGTCGAGGAGTACGCCAGAAAGGGCGTCGTCGTCTTTAACTCCCCCGGTGCCAACAGCAACGCCGTCAAGGAGCTCGTCCTGGGCATGCTGGTGCTTTCGAGCCGCGGCGTCGTGCAGTCGATGAACTGGGTGCGCAACAACGCCGACGACCCCGAGATCCAGGTCGATGCCGAGAAGGCCAAGAAGGCCTTTGTGGGCCGCGAGCTCAAGGGCAAGCGCATCGGCGTCATCGGCCTGGGCAACGTAGGCTCCAAGGTCGCCAACGCCTGTGTCGACCTGGGCATGGACGTTTACGGCTACGATCCGTTCATTTCCGTCGAGCACGCGTGGGTGCTGAGCCGCGAGGTGCAGCGCGTGGGCACGCTCGAGGATCTGTGCCGCGGCTGCGACTACCTCACCGTGCACGTGCCCAGCAAGGCCGATACCATCGGCATGATCAGCACCGAGCAGATCGACCTGCTGGCCCCGGACGCCGTGCTCATCAACTACGCGCGCGAGACCATCATTGACGAGGACGCCGTCGACGCCGCCCTGCGCGCGGGCAAGCTCAGCTGGTTTAGCTGCGACTTTGCCACGCCCAAGACCGTCAAGATGCCCAACACGTTTATCACCACGCATTCGGGCGCCGGCACCGGCGAGGCCGAGGCCAACTGCGCCGACATGGCCATCAGCGAGCTCAAGGATTACCTGGAAAACGGCAACATCGCGCACAGCGTCAACTACCCCGCCTGCAGCATGGGCAAGGCGCGCGCCGCAAGCCGCATTGCCTGCCTGCATGCCAACGTGCCCAACATGATCGGCCAGATCACGGCCATTCTCGCCAAGGACAACGCCAATGTGCAGCGCATGACCAACGAGTCCGCTGGCGAGAACGCCTACACTATGTTCGACACCGATGAGCACCTGGACGGCAGCACGATCGAGGCGCTCAAGCAGATTCCGTCGATGTATCGCGTGCGCGTGATTAAATAGCGCCGGTGCCAAGCCTGCCAGACAGACCACGAAGCCCATTCGCCCCCCGTTTTCACGAAACGGGGGGCGATTTTGTTGCTCCGGACGACTTTAAAATGATACCCGGAACAAGTTTTTTCAGATAATCGATAGTGAGGCTCCAGTCGCTAAGCACACCCGCTTTGATAAACAGCTTTATCAGGGACTTTAGTAGGTAAAAATCGGTCTCTATGTGCCGAATGTAAGTTGACTGTCTATTTTCCGAAACAACTTATTCTAGATAGCATTTTTAGGGTCCCTCCAAGGCAAAATTGAAGCCTTTTTGCGACCAGAACTCTAGCTCGCGCTACCGTTTACCCACCGCGCGACTACATTCCCGCCCAATCGATAAAAATCTCCTCACGAAGCCGCCGTTCGAGCTCCTGCTGTCGCGGCGTCTTGTCTTTCAGCGGCACATCGAGATAGGACATGATGAGCTCCATCACCACGCGGAAGGCATCGAAGTCGGCCAGCTGACCATAGGTCATCAGAACGACGGGATATCCCATGGCTTGCAAGGCCGTCGTTCGATCGGAGTCCGAGATCTTGTATTCAATGGATCCGTGAATGGCTTTACCTTGGCATTCAACCAGACACTCTCGGCTGCCGTCCTTATTTGCCAGCAGGATATCGGCATAGCGCCTATCAAGCCCCGAAATCAGGCGGGCGCTGCGCGTCATACGAATCTCAACGTTATTGGTAAGGCTCAGCCCTTCGCCGCCGCGCAACCTCGTAAGGCCAAACAGCATCGAAGCCTGGACCTCGAGCGGCGATGCTGCCACCCCCGTAATGCATTTCGCGGCTCGTATGAACGATTTAGCGCCGCGGAGCCCCCGGACCTTATCGACGAACTCTATAAGCTCAGAGAGCTCGATCAAGGGAGGTCGTTTCCACAAGTCCGTTGGATTCCCCGAGACATCCTTTACGTTTTCCCAGCCCGACCGTGCGTCACTCCATCGGCTCCCATATGCCTGCTCAAGTGCCGACTTTACCTGAGGCGCAATCTTGCACACGGCAAAGGTGCCGCACATCTCATACATGCACATGATTAGACGCTCGTTTGAGACCGAGGAAGCCAGGGTCAGCAGGGTAAAGAGCGGGGACGCGACATCGAGGCCAAACTCCGTCTGCCGCACGGAATCAAACGGCCTCTCCCCGTTCCAAACATGCCTGACAATGCGATCGCCCTTGCGCCCGCAGACGCCCTGCGCCAACACGTGTAACGGGGTGCCCAGGAAATGCTTGACGAGCGGATGCTCACATAGGTGCTCCCTGCGCGGATCGTCCGCAGAATCGGGCAGGTCCGGCATTATTGCCAAGACCTGTGGGGGTATCCGGTGATACCGAAAGGCAGATATGTCGCACAGCATGTCGTCCATGAAGGGTACGTACCCACCGCGTCGTTTGTAAACCCGCCTGGACGGCAAACGCGCTGGCTCGGCCTGCGAACGGTAAATACCGCTGCGCGCACGCCGCGGATCTCTCAAGAGGCTTACAATCGGTTTGGAAAGCAGACTGATTGTGAGGTTGCATATGGTTGATGAGGACTTTGCCTGGCGGCTTGCGCAGGAGCTCGTGCGGATCGACAGCTCAGACCCGGGCGCGTATGAGGATGAAATTGAGCGGTATATCAAAGCGCTGGTTGAGGCTCAGCTGGAGCGGTTGAGTCATCCGGTGCTTCATGCCGTGCAGGTTGAGGAACTCGAGGTGCTGCCCGGGCGCCGCAACCTTAAAGTCACCGTGCCGGGCCAAAGCGACGAGCCGCGGCTGATCTATATCTGCCACATGGATACCGTCACCTTGGGCGATGGCTGGGACGCAGACATCGCACCGCTTGGGGCGGTTGTGCGCGACGATAAACTCTATGGCCGCGGTGCCTGCGATATGAAGGGTGGCCTGGCCTGCGCCATTGCCGCACTGGTCCATACGCTCGAGCGCGTGGCGGCGGATGGCGCGCTGCCACGCCGCGGCTTTTCGCTCATCTGCTCGGTCGACGAGGAAGACTTCATGCGCGGCTCAGAGGCCGCGATCGATGCTGGCTGGGTCGGCTCGCGCGAATGGGTGCTGGACACCGAACCCACCGACGGACAGATCCAGGTGGCGCACAAGGGGCGTACGTGGTTCGAGATCGAGATGGCCGGCGTCACGGCTCATGCAAGCCAGCCTTGGAAGGGCGCCGACGCCGTCGCCGCCATAGCCGAGGTCGTGCGTTCGCTTCGTCGCGCGTTTGCGGCGCTGCCCGCGCACGATGAGCTGGGGCCTTCGACCATCACGTTTGGCCAAATCGAGGGCGGATATCGCCCCTACGTCGTACCCGACCGCGCCAAAGTTTGGGTCGACATGCGCCTGACCCCGCCGACCGATACGGCCGCCGCAATCAATATGGTCGAGCATGTCATCGCCGTCGCCGAAGCCACCGTTCCCGGTTGCCATGGCAGCTACACCGTGACGGGCGACCGCCCCGCCATCGAGCGCAACCCGAACTCTCCCCTTCTAGCAGCGCTCAAGCGTGCCGCCGATGACGTAACGGACGCGGACACGACCGTCGGCTTCTTTACCGGCTACACCGATACCGCCGTCATTGCCGGCAAGACAGGCAACCGCAATTGTATGAGCTACGGCCCCGGCTCGTTGGCGCTCGCGCACAAGCCCAACGAGTATGTGTCCCATGCCGATATCGTTCGCTGCCAAAACGTGCTCATCGCGCTTGCCGATAACACGCTCTGGGACGCAAGCGGCCAAGTTGGGGCATAATAAGCCGCGAACAAACCGACTCGCGCGTTAGGACCGTCCATGAAAGCTCTTCCGTTTCCCTGCATCCGCCCGGCTCAGGACCGCGTGCTCGAGGCGCTGCCTGCGATGGACAGCATCCTGAGTGACAGCGGAGCCCTGCGCGGCGCGATTACCGATGGGCTTATGCTCAAAGATCCGGGCGCGGCGTATTACGTGTACGAATGCTCCGGAGAGCCGGGACGCGTGACGGGTGTCGTGGCGATTTGCCCGGTTAACGTGCTGACGGGCGGCGACGAGGCTGCCGCCGAGAGCATCGACGCACTCGCCACCGCGCGCGCGATCGCCGAGCTCAAGGTGCAGCCGCGCCCCGTGTCGCTCGCCTACGAGGCGTCGCCCGTCATGGATATCATTTTGAGCGCTGCCAAAGAGGGCGCATCGCTCTACGCCGTCACCGATCCCGCGGGCGTCACACATCGCGTGTGGGAGGTCAAGCGCGAGGACGCCGTTGCCGCCATCCGTGCCATGCTCGATCAGGCGCCCGACCCGGTGTTCGCCGGTGACTCCGCCTATGTCGCCGCACTGGCTGGGGCATCGCAGATTCTGGCCGACGAGGCCCGCGCTGCCGGCGCCTACTCTGGCAAAGAGCCGTTCAACTTTGCTGTAGCCGTGCTGTTCCCCGCCGCGCAGGTCAGCGGCAGCGCGCCGCAGGTTCCGACGGGTCTGCTCACTCACCAGGTCTCACGGTTCTAGCGAACTCAAACGCTAAGCTGGAAAACCCAGCATCCAAACAAACAAGGGGCGGAGATGCAGCAAACGCATGCACCTCCGCCCTTTTCGCATCAAACAATTACGCCGGTAAACCGGGCCGCAACGTCAGCGTTATCCACGCTGCGGACCTGCCGCCGCCACGAGCGGCTCTAGCCCCAGCTCGCGCGCGTAGTCTTCCTGCGTAAAGACTTCGACCAGTTCAAACGTATCGGCCGCATCGTCAAACGCAAAATGCAGCACTGAGCAGTTGCCCGGCACGCGTTCGCGCTCGTCGGCCGCCGCGCCCCGCACGTGGTCCAAAAACTCCTTGATAGCTGAGCCATGACTTACCGCGAGCACGCACGTATGGTCCGGACGCTGCATAAGATCGGTCAGCGTCGCCACCATGCGCGTGCGCACCTGGATCTGGCCCTCGCCGCCAAACTGCCGATAGAAGTCGCGCCACGGGCGCTCGGGCATAAGCATCACGCGCTCGGCCTCAAAGTCGCCAAAGAACCACTCACGCAGGCCGTCCAGGCGCTCGTACGCCAAGCCCGGCCACAAGTTGGCGATAGTCTGCTCGGTGCGATGAAGCGTAGAGGTGTAGGCATGATCGGGCTCAATGCCGCGCGCACGTAAAAACATGCCGGCGCGCGCCGCCTGGTCGCAACCCAACTGCGTAAGCGGCGAGTCACTCCACCCCTGAATGATACGCTTAAGGTTGAATATCGTCTGTCCATGACGGACCAGATACAGATCTTTATTCATAGGGGTCCTTTCGTTCGTTACCAACCCAAGAGCGAAAACGCCCCGTCGCAATAGCCAAAATGAAGCACGGCACCGTTGTCGGGTAGCTCTCCCCCGCCAGTCACATACTCAAGAAACTCCTGGCAGGCTGAGCCGTGGGAAACCGCCAGCACGCAGTCGTGCTGCGGCCGGGCCATAATACGGGACAGCGCCGCGACCATGCGCGACTGAAGCTGCACTTCCGACTCGCCGCCAAAGGCCACCGGATAATCGCCCCAGGGCTGCGGCGGCATCTCGCGATTTGATGTGCCCTCCAGCGAGCCAAAATGCCACTCACGCAGGTCATCGACCAGCTCAATGGAACGGCCCTCGCCAACGATAAGCTCGGCCGTATGCCGCGCCCGGCCCAACGGCGAGGAATACACATGATCAAAGGCCACGCCACGCGCCGCAAACGCCGTACGCGCCGTCAGCGCCTGCTCGCGCCCGCGCGCCGTAAGCGGCGAATCGTGCCAGCCCTGCAAAATGCTCTGCACATTGAGCTCAGTCTGCCCATGCCGCACCAAATACAGATCTGCCACACACCCTCCCCTCGTACCACCACAAAGGGGACAGGAGCCTTTGTGGTGATTTTGCCGCCGGATTGCACCGCAACGACGCACAACTACAGCAGCACGTCGGCAAGCGGACGCTTGGGTACGTGGTGCACCTGCGCCTCGTCGCGCCAATAATTGATGGAGCCGTCGGGGTTGGAATCGATCGCATCGATCACCTGTGTCTCGGCCGGAACGCCAAACGCCATGATCAGCTTGAGCTCATACTTGTCGTTATTGAGCCCCATGGCTTCGATCGCGCGGGGCGTAAAGGCCTTGAACATGCAGGCTGCCACCTCGGGCGTGGCGCTGCGGGCGGCGAGCATCATCGTCTGCGCGGCAATGCCCGTGTCGACCTCGGTAATGGGAGCGGCAGGCTTGCCCGGAACGGCGCGCTCGGCCAGAATCGCGATATAGCCGGTCGGGCGCTCGCCCTCGGCAGGACCCGGCCAATCCTTAAACGCGCCGGCCCATGCAAGCTCATCAAATACACGCACGCAATCCTCGGCACCGCTCACCACATGAAAACGAAGACGCTGAGCATTGGCACCACACGGGGTCAGGTGCGCCAGCTCCGCCAGCTCAAGCAAAAACTCGCGCGGCACGCGCATAGACTCGTCAAAACGGCGGCACGTACGGGCACGACGGACCAGCGCATCAAACGCGTCCAAGCCGAGCTTTTCGCAACCCTGCCCTGCCATCGATTCGACACTCGACGGTGCCTCGGGAACTGCTTCGTTCATAGGAACCCCCAATACAAGCCAATTGTCCTTAGGAAAATCTAACCTAAAACGTAGGCAATAACGAACAGGGCTGCAATGTTCTACACCTGTTGAATAGAAAATCGCGACGTGGGGAACAACGGGAACAATTCGGGACCTTTGGGTTACGTTTCGCCTTCCCCGACCCATACGCCAGCGCCTTTAGGCGATACTGGTTGTGACGATCAAGGCTTACGCCGCACGGAAAGGAGACATTATGGGCATCTTTAAGAACGATGACCAAAAATCGAGCCAGTTTGGATTTGACGAGAAAAGCATGGCGGGCAAAGCCGTCAAGGCCGTACGCTGGATCTACGCCATCACGGGCGTCTTAGCACTCATTGCTGGTATCGCGCTGCTTTTTGCACCCGCCAAGTCCCTCGTCTTTTTGACGACCGTCCTGGGTTTTTACTTTGTAATCACTGCTGCCATCAGACTGTTCACTGCCATTTTTGAGCCGCTGCTGCCCACCGGCTGGCGCGTGACGAGCATCATCTCCAACCTACTCATTATCTTGGGCGGCGTCATAATCCTGCGCAACCAGGCCTTCTCGACCGCGACGCTCACCACGATGGTGGTTATCGTGGCCGGCTTTGGCTGGATTGTCGAAGGTGTCATGTCCATTCTGGAGTCCGAGCTTTCGTCCAACCGCGCCCTCGCCATCCTGAGCGGCGCACTTTCCATCATCGCCGGCATGTTCGTGTTTATCTATCCGCTGTGGTCGGCCAAGATGCTCGTCATCTTTAGCGGCGCCGCGCTGCTGGTGTTTGGCGTAACGCTGATTGTTCGCGCTATTCAATTTGGCAAACTGGTGCACTAGATGCCGCGAACGCTCTTTATTGATGCCGACGCCTGCCCGGTCACGCGCGAGTCGATTGACTGCGCGCGGCGGGCGGGCGTCGCCGTTGTTATCGCCGGCAACAGCACGCAAAACCTGGAACGGCACATTCGCCGCGACGACCCGCGCGATGCCGAGCACGCGCGACGCGGCTTTTGGGTCACGACGCTCGACGTGAGCGTGGGCGCCGACAGCGCCGACTTTGCCATTGTCGAACGCCTGCAGGCGGGCGACGTGGTCGTGACGCAGGACATTGGCTTGGCGAGCATGGTGCTCGGGCGCGATGCCGCCGCTATCGGTGTGCGCGGGCGCGTCTACGACAAAGCAACCATCGACATGCAGCTGTTTATTCGCCACGAGGAAAAGAAGGTACGCCGCGCCGGCGGACGCACTCGCGGTCCGGCAGCATTTACCAGCGAAGACCGCGCCCGCTTTAAACGCAACCTCACCGAGTTGCTGCACTAACCAAGGTAGATTTTTGGGACATGCCTAAAAATCTACCTTTTTGTTTTGGCGATTGACGCGCAAACGCCCAAGTCATGGCGGTGGATTTTATGGCATGTCCTAGTTTTACGGCATGCCCCAAACATCCACTTAGAACCCAAAGGCGGAAAGGATAAGGCCCCAGCCCGCGCCGATGATATACATCATGATCAGAAACACAGCGTTTTCGCGGGCGCTGCGGTTGGTGCGGAACAGCACCAGGTAGCCCACGCCAGCGGAGATAAGCGTGCCGGCGAGCATCGGTGCCAGCTGCAGCGCGCCTTCCAGGTACAGCTGCGTGATGACGACGCTGGCCGAGCAGTTGGGGATCAGGCCGACGAGTGCCGAGCCCAGGACCGCAAGCGTCTCGTTACCGCGCAGGAACTGCTCAATCGCCGATTCGCCGAACGTCTCGAGCACGGCAACCAGAATCAACGTCACTAGAAAAATGAATACCGAAACCTGCACGGTGTGAGAGATCGCGCTGCGGATAATCGACACGACGGGCGCACCTTCTTGTGAGTGGGAGTGACCGTGGCCATGATGGTGTTCATGATCGCCCTCATGACCGTGATCGTGGCCATGTCCGTGTCCGTGTTCGCGCTCGTCCTCGTCTTCATCGCAACCGCAATGGTCGCGCTCGCATAACTCGTGGATGTGGTCGGCGCCCACGCCCGCCTCGGCCACCTCGTCGATGATGTCACCGCCGCTGTGGTCGTCATGCGCGCAGTTAACGTGCGCCGGATTGACAGTGGTCCCCAACACGGTACGACGAATCGCCGCATGCGCGCGGGCGTTGCGACGCAGACCGCGAATGGCGGCATCTACGATAAAGCCCGTGACCAGTGCGATAAGCGCTTTCGAAGCCAAAAGCATCGCCATAGTCTGCACGGGAACCTGCTCGGCAAGTAGCAGCGGCAGCATCTCGTCGGAGGTCGAAAGGAACACCGCCACCAACGTGCCCAAGGTCACGACACGGCCGGCGTACAGCGTTGCTGCCATGGCCGAAAATCCGCACTGCGGCACAATGCCCAGCAGCGAGCCAACCACGGGACCCGCAGCGCCGGCGCGCTTGATAGCGCCGTTGACGCGGTCGCCCGCAACGTGCTCAAGTGTCTCGAGAGCAAGATACGTCACCAACAAAAACGGCACCAGCGACAGCGTGTCCTTGCCGGCGTCGAGCAGAATATCAATCAGTAAATCCATGACGGATGGAACCTTTCGTGTCTTTCGGCAGCATTGTAAAAGTCCTAGCGGTCAACTAGGGTATTGTAGTTGTCCCGGGCGCGGTGCCAATAGTTGCCCATGGTAAACTATCATCTCGCCACAACTCAGTAACCCCGAGCCGCGCGACGCGGCCCGTCCAAGGAGCAGCCTATGAACGTTTCGCAAGCACTTGAATACGAGCGCCAGCCGTTTATTCCCATGTTTATCTATGGCGACCACGGTGCCATGGAGTCCGAACGCCAGAAGGGCGAAGAGGCCCTCAAGGTGCTCGAGACCGAGTATTTTACTGCCGAGGACGACCCCGGCTTCGACTTTGCCACCGTGCGCGACCTGGCCGACCGCAACCGCGACCTTTGCGACCAGATTGGGGAGGCACGCCTGCGCAATGTGACGCCCGCGATGCTCTCGCGCGGCCTGTCCGACGCCGACACCTGCGCCGCCATCGGCAAAATGCAAAAGCGCACCGCCGCGTCCGTTATGCGCGAGATCCGCGGTGACCGCGACGCGCTCGGCGTGGCCTACGCCCGCAAGCCCATCCAGGGCACCGTGCTCGGTGTCGACATCGAGACCACCGGCCGTGCACCCGAACGCGGTTATATCATCAACGTCGGCTGGGAGATCATGGAACTCACCAGCGACGCCATCCCGCACGACGCCGAGGCGCACTACTGTGGCCTGCCCGACATCTACCGCGGCGAGGATGTACCGCTGTCGAATATCCACCACATCACCTGGAACGACATCGACGGCAAAAAGCCGTTCCGCGAGAACAAGGAACTGCAGAAGCAGCTGCTCAAGCTCATGAAGAAGTACCCGTACATGGCACACAACGCCGCGTTTGAGGACAGCTGGTTCAAGATCCACCTGGACGGCTACGCCGAGGCACGCCGCGCCGGCAAGATCATCGTCATCGACTCGCGCCAGATCTGCCGCAGCCTGGACGCCGACGTGCGCTCGCTCCCCCGCGAGTCCGCCCCAGCCGCGCTCGAGAACTGGGCGCGCCGCCGTGGAACCCTCGCCGCCGACGCCAACGAGCAGCACCTGGGCTTGGACGACACCGACCTCATGCTCCGCACCGTCCAAGCCGAGTTCAACCTCAAGAACCTATTCGCGAAATAACCGATCCATCTGCGGGAGCGCCTGCCAGGCACAGCGCAATCCGTCTGGGCACACCGGCACGCAGTAAACTAGGGCGCAGCCTTATGGCTGCACCCTAGTTTTCATCAAAACGAGCAAATACGCGTGCTTCACATAGTCGGCAGGTTGGCCCACCTACATTTTTCGAGTTGTTCGGCCAGCTGAACCACTAGTCAAGGCCCCTTGAACCGCAATCGAGCGCTATAGTCGCCCCAATTTCGCAACCAAGCCCTATAAATCTACCTGAATCAATTCGAATAGGACGTTGCGATCGCACCATTCGTATAGGATAAGGCCGAATAACTCAAATTATGTTGGTGAGGCATCTGAGCGGTCGGCAAAAACGCTTAGAAGCTACGAATCCGCAACTAAAGTTCACCAAAATGGGGCAGCCGACAGAAACCTCCCCAGCCGAAGCTGCCCCCCCTCAATACGACAGCTCAAAAACCCACCGTTCGCAGAAGATAAGCCGCGCCCCAATACCGTTGCCCGAAGTTTCGAGCGTATATGGCGTCCGCTATGCCATCATGCGCGTATGGGAATCGTTCTGTCACATACCACGGCACGCGCTGTATACCAAACAGTCAACTCGCTCGCAAGCCACGCGACCGATCCCATATCTATGGAAAAGATCAAGGTGTCTGCGCCGACCACGTCCAACCTGGAAGCGGCGCGAGCATGGCTCAACAGAAAGAATGCCGATTCTGAAAGCATCCATGTGCTGACGTTTTCCAATAATGCCAAAAGGCACCGCAAGGGCTGCATCTGCCACTGCACGCGCTATACGTTTGATGCAGAAAGCTACCTAGAACTCGAGCCGAACGTCTACATCGTCGATATCAAGCTGTGCGCGTTAGAAGCAGCAGCCGACCTCAACCTTTCGGAGCTCGTTGAGTATTACTTTGAAATCTGCGGCTCCTACGCGCTTGGAACGTCCGACGAAACTCAATATCGCGAGCGCCCAGCCCTAACCAGCGTTGAAGAGCTCAGAGCCTTCTTTTCAGAGGCATCGGGGTATCGTGGATCTAATAAAGCACTTAAGGCACTTTCTTATGTACGCGAAGGCTGTCGCTCCCCACTCGAAACGGCGTTTGTCATGATGCTGACAATGCCCAAGTCAATGGGTGGCTTAGCCATACGCGCTATCAAAACGGACTATCCGATCCCAGTCCCCAAAAGATACGCCGCCCTAACGCGACGGACGGTTTTCTACCTCGACGCGCTGCTCGAAAATTCGATGACCGATATCGAATACAACGGCTTTTACCACGACGAGCCCGAACAGCAATCAATTGACGAGGAACGCCGAAACACGCTGCGAAACATGGGATATGCCGTTATCACAGTTAGTCGTCATTCGTTTTTCAAGCAGTCCGCTTTTAGGCGGGTCATGGAAGCGATTCGCATTCGCGAGAAGATATGGCCCGGTCGACTCCCGGATAACTTCGCCATCCTGCAAGAAACTCTTCGTCAATTTGTCTTGCGGCGCTACTTCGAATACGGTCGCCGCGTCCTGGAGACACTCAAAGAAGAAGAGGCCGCCAAGCGCGAAATTGCAAGCCAATATCCGCAAGCTGATGACCCGAGCATCAACGATGTACCAGAACCCGACGACATGCAACACGTCGGGGCCCTTGCTGAGGAAATCAATGGGCCTTGGGAATGCGACATGTTCGCAAAAATCGATGAAAACCGCACGGAAGACGACACGATTATTGATCTAATTGAGAATTCGCTCTTCTAAAGGCGATCTCTGCGGATGTCCACCTACATTTTTCGACTTATTCGGCCACCGATGTGCCAGATTGGCTGCAGCAATGCTCAATATAACTTTAGATAAAACTGATTCTGCAGGAACTCCCGTAGAGGAAGAACTGATTCTCGCGGTATTCAACACGATAAAGTACAAATATGAACAGTTCTAATGCTTCTCAAGGTGGCTTTCTTAGCATGCTGGCCGAACATCTCGAAATATGTTGGCGAGCATTGCGTCGATGTCTCCCAACCCGCAGAAAATCACAGAGGCGGCAAGCAGTCATCGAAATTAACGTAAATTGTATTGACATATGAACATGCGCTCATATAATCGGAAGTAAGTTATATGAGCGCATGTTCATATGAAAGGATATTGCAATGAGCATCCGCGTTGATGAAACGAAACCCGACATCGAGGCCACCGAGCCCGTGATTCCCACCAGCTGCTCGCCCGAGGACCTTCCCGACGAGGAGCTGTTGTACGACCTGGCCGACCTGTTCAAGGTCTTCAGCGACACCACACGCATCAAGATTCTCTATGCCCTCATGGGTCGCGAGCTCTGCGTGGCTGACATCGCCGAAGCGACCGCGACCTCGCAGTCTGCGGTGTCGCACCAGCTGCGCACGCTTAAGCAGTCGCACCTGGTCAAGTTCCGCCGCGACGGCCGCAACATTCTCTACTCGCTCGCCGACGATCATGTCTACACCATGCTCAACCAGGGCATGAGCCATATCTGCGAATAGCAATCAACCACGGTATCAGCGCGGCCGGCACCCAGACCGCTAACACAGGGAAAGGAACCCACCATGAAAAAGCAGTTTAAGCTCGACGAGATCGATTGCGCCAACTGCGCGCGTGAACTTCAGGACGAGCTGGCTAAGCTCGATGGCGTCAAGTCCGTTTCGGTCAACTTTATGACCCAGAAGCTGACGCTCGAGGCCGACGACGCCGAGTTCGACGAGGTCCTGGACCGCGTCGTTGAGTTCACCGCCGATGCCGAGCCGGACTGCGAGATCATTCTCTAGCCCAGGTTTACGCCAACCTGCAAGGCCGCGCTTGCCGCGGCCTTTGCTCGCGAAATTATATGAGCGAGTGTTCATACATTCAAATGGGAGGATACGAGTCATGGCCACCGCCGACCCCAAAAAGGAAAAGAAGAAGCGCAAGAAAAAAGAGTCACTCGAGCATAAGCGCAACCGCATCCTGGTAGCGCTAGGCATTTTTGCCGTGGTGTACGCCCTCGATGAGCTCGGCACCCTCACCGCCGCATTCGGCACCCCGGGCGACATCTACGCCAGCTTTGTGCTGTTCCTCGTGCCGTTTTTGATTGCCGGCTACGACGTACTGCAAAAGGCATTCAATAACATCTGCCGCGGCAAGGCCTTCGACGAGAGCTTCCTCATGGCCGTCGCGACCATCGGCGCGTTTGCCATGGTGCTCTTCCCCGACACCGACCCGCACATGGCCGAAGGCGCCGCCGTCATGCTGTTCTACCAGGTCGGCGAGCTGTTCCAGGCATACGCCGTGGGCAAAAGCCGCAAGTCGATCAGTGCCATGATGGACATCGCGCCCGACTACGCTAACGTCGAGCAAGCCGACGGCACACTCGAACAAGTCTTTCCCGATGACATCGCCGTCGGCACCGTGATCGTGGTCAAGCCCGGCGAGCGCGTGCCTCTCGACGGCGTCATCGTCGAAGGCGAAACCCAGCTCGACACCGCCGCGCTCACGGGCGAATCAGTCCCCCGTCCCGCCAAGACCGGCGACGACATCATCAGCGGCTGCATCAACATGACGGGCCTCATCCACGTGCGCACCACCAAGCCGTTTGGCGAATCCACCGTCGCGCGCGTCCTGGAACTCGTAGAGAATGCCAGCGAAAAGAAGGCGCGCACCGAGAACTTCATCACGCGCTTCGCCCGCGTCTACACGCCCGCCGTCACTGGCGCTGCCGCGGTGCTCGCGCTTGGCGGCGGCCTGGTGACTGGCGCTTGGTCCGATTGGATCCTGCGCGGCCTGACCTTCCTGGTCGTCAGCTGCCCGTGCGCCCTCGTGATCAGCGTACCGTTGAGTTTCTTTGGCGGCATCGGCGGCGCGTCCAAGCTGGGCGTTCTCATCAAGGGCTCCAACTACCTCGAGACGCTCGCCGACGTGGACACCGTCGTCTTCGACAAAACGGGCACCCTCACCAACGGCACGTTCTCAGTCGTCGCGGTGCACCCCGAGGCTGGCCATACCGAACAATCGTTGCTTGAAGTCGCAGCCCTTGCTGAATCGTTCTCCGATCACCCCATCGCGCAGTCCGTGCGCGACGCCTACCAGGGCGAGGTCGACCCCAAGCGCGTGAGAGACTCCGCCAACGACGCGGGCCACGGCGTGACGGCAACCATCGACGGCAAGCGCGTCGTCGTTGGCAACGCCAAGATGCTCGCCACGGCCGGCGTTGAAGCACCGGACTGCGAGGTTGTCGGCACGATCCTCCACGTGCTCGTTGACGGCGTGTACGCCGGCCACATCGTGATTGCAGACACCGTTAAGGCCGATGCGGAGCAAACGATTCGCGACCTGCATGCCGCCGGTATCAACCGAACCGTCATGCTCACGGGCGACCGCGAGGAGGTTGCAGCGTCTGTGGCCAAGCAACTCGGTCTCGACGAGTTCCACGCGCAGCTCCTGCCGGGCGACAAGGTCGAGCGCGTTGAGGCGTTGCTCGCGGCCGAAAGTGGCAAGGGCAAGCTCGCCTTTGTCGGTGACGGCATCAACGACGCGCCTGTGCTTACGCGCGCCGATGTGGGCATTGCCATGGGCGCCATGGGCTCGGACGCCGCGATCGAGGCCGCCGACGTGGTGCTGATGGACGACAAGCCGTCCAACATTTCCCGCGCGATCCGCGTGGCGCGCAAGACCATGACGATTGTTTGGCAGAACATTATCTTTGCGCTGGGCATTAAGCTGCTGATCCTTGTGCTGGCAGCGCTGGGCATCGCCAATATGTGGCTTGCCGTCTTTGGCGACGTGGGCGTGGCGATCATCGCTATCCTGAACGCCATGCGCGCGATGGGTGTCAAGAACCTGTAGCGCCTGTGGTCCCGGCCTGCGGTAACGTTGCTGGCGGTTCTTGGGCATCGCTTGCTGGCGGGGTTCCTTGTCTGAGTTGGACTTGGTTGGCGGGGCTACTGGTCCCGGTCGCTGTCCCGTCCCAGCATCGCCCTCAGCTTCTCGAAGCTTTCCTCGCTCAGGCAGTGCTCCATGTGGCAGCCCTCTTGCGACGCGACCTCAGCCGAAACACCCGCATCCTCCAGCAGCCCCACGAAAAAGCAGTGACGCTCCCACATTTGGCGAGCGACCTCCAGACCACGCTCCGTCAGATGAACGTCGCGCTTGCCCATTTCGACATAGCCGTTGCTTTCCAACGTCGCCATGGCCTTGGAAACGCTCGCCTTGGTTACGCCGAGGTACTCCGCAACGTCGATCGAGCGCACGGTGCCCTGACGTTCCGACAGAACGTAGATCGATTCGAGATAGTCTTCTCCGGATTCACGTAGGGCCATGGGCCGCCTTTCGCGATGATTGCTAGTTAGCCTTTGGATACTTTCCTTGGCTTACTTTACCGCAAAAGTTGACCATGTCTTACTGCATTGACCAAAAAGTTAGCCGCGTTTCACAAAACGTGCGAGATGAAAACAAAATGGGAACGCCCCGCAAGGAGTGTCCCCAGCTGCCGGCAGATAAGGAGCGTCCCCAAGTGCCGGGTCGCAGCTACACGAGGCCAAAGTGCTTCGCGGCGTTGTAGATGCCGTCGTCGTCTACGGCGGTCGTCACGTAGGTCGCTGCGGCCTTCACGGTATCCTGCGCGTTGCCCATGGCCACACTTGTGCCCACGGCCGAGAACATCGACAGGTCGTTCTCGCCGTCGCCAAAGGCGATCGCCTCGCTCGCGTCGACACCCAGGCGCTCCAGCGTCGCTGCCACGCCCAGGTCCTTGCCGCCGTTAGCGGGAATAATGTCGCAGAACAGGTCGCACCAGCGCGTAGTGAGCGAATGCGACACCGCATCGGTCACGATATGCTCGTCGGCAGGATCCACAAAGGCGCAAAACTGGTAGACCGGCGCTTCAAAGGCGTGCTCAAACGGCTCCTCGTGGTAGACGATCCCCGCGTTGTTGCCGGCCGTCACCACGCGCTCGGACAGGCGGTTCACAAACGAGTTCTCGCCCTGCATGCACAGCGAGTCGTAGCGCCCCTCGGCCACCTGGTCCACAATCACCGCAACGTCGTCCGGATCGATCGGGCAGCTACGGTAAACGCCCTCGGCATCAAAACAGTGCTGGCCCGAAAGCGTAATGTACGCATCCCAGCCCAGGTCGAACAGCCAGTCCGGCATCTGGTAGGTCGGACGGCCCGTGGCGATCACGCACGCAATTCCCTGCTCGCGAAAGCTGTCGAGCACCTGCTGCGCCGACGCTGGAATCCGGTGGGTCTTAAAGCTCAGCAGCGTACCGTCGATATCGAAAAACGCGGCTTTGATCATTCTCGCCTACTCCTCGCCCTCGAGCTTTTCGCTCGCCTCGAACCACGCCATCTCCAGCTCGTCCATGGCAGCGTGAGCCTCGTCGATCTTTGCCTGTTGCTCGCCGAGCGCCGTGTAGTTGGTGGGATCGACCTGGGCCATTGCTGCCCCGGCCTCCTCAACGCGGACGCGCTGCGTCTCCATCTTGCGCTCGAGCGAGCTCACCTCGCGGCGAAGCTTCTGACGCTCGGCGTTGGACAGGCCATTGGGCTGACCGCTCGCCTTGGGCTTATCGGCCGTCGCAGCCGCGGCACCGGTGTCGAACGTGCCGGTCTTGGCACTCGGCGCGCCCACGGGCTCGCCCTCGGCGGTAGCGTTGCACAGGCGCAGGTACTGGTCCACGCCGCCGGGCATATGCGTCAGGTGGCCGTCGAGCAGCGCCCACTGCTGGTCGGTCACGCGCTCCATGAGGAAACGGTCGTGCGTCACCAGGATCAGCGTGCCCGGCCAGCCGTCGAGCAGGTCCTCGACAATCGCCAGCATATCGGTATCCAGGTCGTTGCCGGGCTCGTCCAGGATAAGCACGTTGGGCTCGTCCAGGATCGTCAGCAGCAGCGACAGGCGACGGCGCTGGCCGCCCGAAAGATCGCCGATGCGACTCCAGAGCTGCTGTGTCGTAAAGCCCAGGCGCTCGCAAAGTTTCTCGGGCGAAGTCTCCTTGCCGTCAATGACGTAGTACTTCTTATAGTGGCTGAGCACCTCGCGGATCGTGTCGCCCATGTAGGGTTCGAGCTCCTCGAGCTGCTGCGACAGCACGCCAAAGCGCACCGTCTGGCCGATCTTCACGCGGCCGCGCAGGGGCGCGATCTTGCCCTGGATCACGTCGAGCAGCGTCGACTTGCCGGCGCCGTTCTCGCCCAAAAGACCATAGCGGTCGCCCGCGCCGATGAGCCAGGTCACATCGGTGAGCACCTGTTTGGACGTGCCATCGGCATCCGCATAGCCGGCGTCCACGTCGACCACATCGATAACCTGCTTGCCCAGGCGGCTCACGGCCAGGCGCTTGAGCTCCAGCTCGTCACGCACGGGCGGCACGTCGGCGATCAGCTCGCGAGCGGCATCCACGCGAAACTTGGGCTTGGTGGAACGGGCCTGGGCGCCGCGGCTCAGCCACGCGAGCTCCTTGCGCGCCATGTTGCGGCGGCGCTCCTCGGTGACGGCGGCCATGCGGTCGCGCTCCACGCGCTGCAGGATGTATGCCGAGTAGCCGCCCTCGAAGGGATCGACCTGGCCGTCGTGGACCTCCCACATGCTGGTGCAGACCTCGTCCAAGAACCAGCGATCGTGCGTGACCACGAGCATGGCGCCCTGACCGCGCTGCCAGCGGGCCTTTAAGTGACGCGCAAGCCAGTTGATGGTACGCATGTCCAGGTGGTTGGTGGGCTCGTCGAGCATGAGCACGTCGTAGTCGCCGATCAGCAGGCGCGCGAGGTCCACGCGACGGCGCTGGCCGCCCGAAAGCTCGCCCACTGTGCCTTCCCAGGGCACATCGCTGATGAGGCCGGCCAGAATCTGGCGCGTACGCGGACTCGACGCCCACTCATACTCGGGCGCGTCGCCCACGACGGCATGATGCACGGTGTCGGTATCGACCAGGTTGTCCTTTTGGCCGAGCAGACCGATCGTCGTGCCGCGGCGGTGCGTCACGCGGCCGTCGTCGGGTTCCAGCGTGCCGGCGAGTACACTCAGCAGCGTCGACTTGCCGTCGCCGTTTTTACCGATGATACCAATGCGGTCGCCCTCGCCCACGCCGAGCGTCACGCTATCGAAAATATGCTTGGTGGGAAACTCTAGGCTGATGGAATCGCATCCCAAAAGAATCGCCATATGCCCTGCTCCTTCGTAGAAATTCAACGTTGTCCATGATAGCAGCGAGCCCCACCCCAAACCACCACGAAGGTGCCTGTCCCCTTTGTGGTGGTCGTTTCGGTCGCAGAGCAAAAAGGCGGGCCATCTCGCAAAAGAGATGACCCGCCTCTCCAATCAGTCCCGCGACAACCGTGGCCGCCGCGGGCCTCAAGCATGTCCCGGACTAGGAGAACATACCGGTGAGGTAATCATTCAGCCGCTTATCCTTGGGCCGTTGGAAAATCTCGTCGGTCTCGTCGTACTCGACCATATCGCTCATGTAGAAGAACGCCGTGCGGTTGGACACGCGCGACGCCTGCTCCATGTTGTGCGTCACGATGACGATGGCACGGTCGGCAACGATCGACGACATCAGGTCCTCGATCGCCAACGTCGAGATGGGGTCGAGCGCCGAGCAGGGCTCGTCGAACAGGATCACGTCGGGGTTGAGCGCCAGCGTGCGCGCAATGCACAGACGCTGCTGCTGACCGCCCGAAAGCGCGTAGGCGCTCTTGTCGAGCTTGTCTTTGACCTCGTCCCACAGCGCGGCACCGCGCAGACTTTCCTCGACCATGCGGTCGAGCTCGTCACGGTCGGTGATGCCGTGGCGCTTGGGCGCAAAGGTGATGTTGTCGCGAATGGACTTGCGGAAGGGGTTGGGCTGCTGGAACACCATGCCGATGGAGCGACGCAGCTCGTACGTGTTCTCGGTCTTGGTGTTCACGTTGCGCCCGCGGTAGTTGATCTCGCCCTCCACGCGACAGCGGCGAATCTCGCGATTCATCAGGTTGAGGCTACGCAAGAAGGTCGACTTGCCGCAGCCCGAAGGCCCGATGAGCGCCGTGATCTCACCCTTGTGGAAGTCGAGCGACGTATTGTGCAGCGCATGGTGGTCGCCATAGTACACGTTGACGTCCTTGGCGGAGAGCACGACCTCGTCGCTCACGGCCTTGCCGCTCACGCGCACGCGCCTCTCGCTCTCCCCCACGCTCGACAGAAAGTCCTGGGTGTCGGACGTGGCCGCCTCGGTTGCGGGCGTTGCATTCATATCGCTCATTCGGCCGTCATCTTCCTTGCCAGTTGCTTGCCCACGATACGGGCGACTACGTTAAACAGCAGCACGCAAATCATCAGCAGTGCCGCGGTGCCCCAGACGATCTGCTGGGCCTCGGGGCTGCCCTCGCCATAGATCTTGTAGATGTGCACGGCCAGCGACTCGCCGGGACGGAACACGTTCCAGGCGCAGGTGGGGCTCGACAGGTTAAAGCTCAAGAAGTTGAGGCGGACCGGCGAGCTCATGCCCGAGGTAAAGAGCAGCGCCGCGGCCTCGCCAAACACGCGGCCGGCCGAAAGCACGATGCCGGTCACGATGGCGGGCATGGCCTCGGGAATCAGGATGTGCAGTATGGCCTCCCAGCGAGTGAGGCCCATGGCCAGGCACGCATCGCGCTGGGCCTGCGGCACGTCCTCGAGCGCCTGCTGAATCACGCGCACCAGGATGGGGATGTTGAACATGGTGAGCGCGACGGCGCCGGAGATGATGGAGTACTTCCAGCCCAGCTGCACCGAGAACACCAGAAAGCCGAACATGCCGACGACGATGGAGGGCAGCGAAGACAACGTCTCGATGGCGGTCGAGGCGATGTCGCGAATGGGACCGTCGGGCGCGTATTCAACTAGGAAGACCGCGCCGCCCAGGCTGATGGGCACCGAGATGATCAGGGTAATCAGCAGCAGATAGAACGAGTCGAACAGCTGGTAGAGCACGCCGCCCTGCGTTCCGTTGGCGCGTGCGGGCTGCGTGAGAAAGCCCGGCTGGAACAGCGTCGAGATGCCCTCGAACAGGATGTAGGCCACCATGGAGACGACGATAAGCATGACGATGGCGACAATCGCCGTCAGCACGCCCGTGGCGATACGGTCTTGCCTTTGGACACGCCCGAGTCTCGCCTCGTCGATATGGATGCGCGTGCTAGCCACGAGCCTTCGCCCCCTTGCGGCCAATGAGATGGATGATCAGGATAAAGATGAGGCTCATGCCCATCAGCAGCAGGCCGAGCGCCCACAGGACGTCGTCCTGGGCCGAGCCCTCGGCATAGACCGCCATGGACGTGGTGAGCGTGGTGGTGATGGTAGACGCCGGCGACAGCAGCGACGTCGGCATGGCCTCGATGCCGCCAATGACCATGCGCACGGCGAGCGTCTCGCCAAAGGCGCGGGTCATGCCAAGGATGACTGCGGTCATGAGCGACGGCATGGCGGACTTGAGCACCACGTGCCAGATGGTCTGCCAGCGGGTGTAGCCCAGCGCGAGCGAACCCTGGCGGTAGCTATCGGGCACGGCGCGCAGGCCATCGACCGAAAGCGTGGTCATCGTCGGCAGAATCATGACGGCCAGCACGATGGCGCCGGGCAAGATGCCCAGGCCTGTGCTCACGTGGAAAACGCTCTTCATAAGGCCGACGACCACGTGAAAACCGATCAGGCCAAAGACGACCGAGGGAATACCGGTCAAAAGCTCAATGAGCGGCTGAAAAACCTTGGAGCCAAACTTAGGCTGAATCTCGACCGCAAAGATGGCAGAGCCGATGGCGATGGGCAGTGCGATGAGCGTGGAGAGCACCATGACCGCAAACGAGGTGACGATCAGGGGCAGGGCGCCAGTGTAGGGCAGGCCGTTTTCGGCCGTGTTGGCCAGGTCCCACTTGGTACCGGTAAAAAACTCGACGATCGAGACGCCGTCCTTGAAAAAAGCCGAGAGGCCCTTTTGGGCGACCATAAAGATGAGCGCGGCAACGACAAGCGTCACGAGCGCTACGCACGCACCCGTGACGCCCAGGCCCACGTTCTCAAGCTCGCGCTTTGGCAGCTGTTTTGCCATTGCAAACCTTTCCGGGGGCGATTACTTATTTAGCGGAGACCTTGCCACTGGCGTCCTTGACGACCTTCATGGCAGAAACGGGAATAAAGCCCTGCTCCTCGACGAGCTTGCCCTGGACGTCGTCGGAAAGCATGAACTCCAGGAAGGCCTTGGTGGCCTCGTCGGCGTCCTTAGCACAGTACATGTGCTCGGTCGCCCAGATCTTGAAGGAGTCGTCGGTGACGTTTGTGCTCTTGGGCTCGACGCCCTCGACCATGATGGCGTTGAACTTGGAGTCATCGAAGTGCGAGAAGTCGAGGTAGGAGATGGCGTTGTCGGTGCTGCCCATCTGAGTCTGGACATCGCCGGACTTGTCGAGCTCGGCGTCGCCCTTAAAGTCGACGGCCTCGTCGCCAAAGACGGCGGCCTCGAAGGTGGCGCGGGTGCCGGAGCCGGCCTTGCGATTGAGAACGACGATCTTGGCGTCGTCGCCGCCGACCTCCTTCCAGTTGGTGATCTGGCCGGAGAAGATACCCTTGAGCTGCTCGAGGGACAGGTCGTCGACCTTGACGTTCTTGGAGACGACGGGGCCCATGCCCACGACGGCGACCTCGTGGTCGACGAGGTTTTTGACCTGATCGGCCTCGAGCTTGGTCTCGGCGAAGACGTCGGAGTTACCGATGGTGACGGTGCCGGCGGCGACAGCGGTCAGGCCCTTGCCCGAACCGTTACCCGAACCGGAGACGGAGACGTCCGGGTTGGCATCCATGAACTTCTCGGCAGCAGCCTCGACGAGAGCCTGGAACGAGGAAGCGCCGTCGTAGGTCACCTCGCCCGAGACGGACTCGGCAGCAGCGGCACTGCCCTCAGCAGCGGTGTTGGCGGCGTTGGAGCCACCGCAACCAACGAGACCGAGACCGACGATGCTGGCAAGACCACCAGCGAGGCCGAGGAACTGACGACGAGAATAAGCCTGATCGAGCATGATCTTCCTTTCATACATGCGACTCGCGGGCACCCTGCCCGCTTTGCTGTTTGGAAAGATACGGCCCCGATCGGGCAGCGCCCGCGCCAACTGCGGTTTCTTACGGGCATCTGATAGACCCTTACCGCAAGCTCTGCCCAGCCTTTACAAACGGATAACAATCCAGCGTCGAACATGGCACACCTTTTACACCAATGAAAACGAAGTTGCGGTGAAATAGTTCCTGTTTGGCCATCAGGCAGCCTCTTTTAGGAACTATTCCACCGCAACTTAAAAAGCCCGGACGAAAGGGGTGCTAAGTTGTTAAAACGCCGCAGCCTTAAAGCTCAAGCTCATTCAAGCGCAGGATCGCCACGATATAAATCTTGAGCGCCTGCTTGAGCTGTTCCTCGTTGGCGCACTCGTTGGGGCCGTGCATCTGGCCGCCCCACGCGGGCAGCTCCAGGCCGGTCTCCTCGGGGCCAAACGACACGGCGCGGGCAAAGTTGCGCGCGTACGTGCCGCCGCCCATGGCAAAGGGCTCAGCATGCTTGCCCGTAAACTCGTTATAGGTATCGATAAGCGCCTTCACGGCCGGATCGTCGGCAGAGACCGAGAACGGCACCTTGGCACGACCCACACGGCACGTCACGCCAAAGCGGCCCACGAGCGGCTCGAGCTGCTCGCGGATGGTATCGGCACTCGTGCTGTCGGGGAAACGCACGTCAATGACCTGCTCAATGTGGCCATCCAACACGCGGATGACACCGGGGTTGCACGTGAGCGGGCCAAACGCCGGACTCGTCGCGTCGATACCCAGGCCGCGGCCATAGGTGTCCGCATGTACAAAGGCCAGAAACTTGACAAACTCGTGCTCGGCAGGCGTCAGCAAGCGCTCGTCACGGGCGCCAAACGCGTCCTCGGCCTCGCGCAGATACGCCACGATCAGCCCGACGGCGTTGATCGTTCCCTCTGGCATCGAGGCATGACCGCCAATGCCGTGGGCGAAAATCTGCGCATGCCCGTTATCGAGCGCCGTGATCTCCAGGCGGTCGGCGTTCTCAACGGGCGCCGGCAGCTCATCGGCGGCAATCGCAAGCTCGCAGATAGACTGCGACGGAATAGCGTTGCTCGCCTCGGCACCGCTCAAGGACACAATGCGCCCGCCGTCGATCTTGGAGCTCACAAATGTCGCCCCAAACTGGCCCTTCTCGGCATTACAGACCGGGAACTCGGCATCGGGCGTAAACAGAAAGTCGGGGTTCGCGTGGTTCTCCAGATAATGGTGAACGTCGGACATGCCCACTTCCTCATCGCAGCCCAGCAGTGCGCGGAAGGTGTAGCGCGGAACAATGCCGTGCTTGAGAAGGTAAGCGCCGGCGTAGAGCGACAGCACTGCCGGGCCCTTGTCGTCAATCACGCCGCGACCGAGCAGCCAGCCCTCGCGGCGCTCCATGGCGAACGGGTCGGTGTTCCAGCCAGGGCCGGCGGGAACCACGTCCACGTGGCAGATAGTCGCGAGCTGCTTGTCGCCGCGGCCCGGAATATCGGCGATTCCCACATAGCCCTCGTCGTCGCTCGTCTGATAGCCGAGCTTCTGCGCAATGCCGAGCGCGCAATCGAGCGCATCACGGACCGGGCGGCCAAACGGCGCGCCGGGCTCCGCATCGGCAGAAACTGCCACGGACGGATAACTCACCAGCTGCTCGATATCGGCGACGACATCCTCCCAGACCTCGTCGACATACTCGGCGACGCTCTGCTCCACCTGATTCATGGACGACCTCCTTACCAATGAGCGGCAAGCGTACCCGCCCCTCACATTTAGTTCCTAGATAGAGAAAAGTTTAGCAAGCTCAGCCACCGAGTGCACCACCGCATCGGCACCCGTCGCTTCATGCTCACCCGGCGCCGCCGCGCCCGAATAGATGCCGATGCACGGCACGCCCATCGCGTGCGCGCCCTCGACGTCGTTAAAGCGATCGCCGATCATCACGGCATCGTCGGCCGTTGCACCGAGCGCCGCCAGGGCATCGCGGACCGAATCGGCCTTGGTCTCGCGCCCCTGCGGAGGATTCATGCCAACCACGGCTTCGAACTGAGAAAGACCCAGCTCATGCACCATGTCAATGCACTTTGCCTCCATACGCGACGTCGCGACGGCCATGCGATGACCCTGCGCCGCCAAGCCATCGAGCAGCTCGGGGATTCCGTCGAACACGGGATACTCCTCCGGACCCAGCTCGTCAAAATAGGCACGGTACTCGTCGGCCACCACGAGCGACTCCTCGCGCGTAAAGTCGTAAAAGTCGTGGAAGCTCTTCCACAGGGGCGGCCCGATCATGCGGCGCAGATCACCCATCTGCGCCTCCGAAAACCCGCGCGCGGCCAACGTTTTGCGTGTCGAGGTCATCACCGCCCGGCCCGTATCTGCCACCGTGCCGTCAAAATCGAACAGCACGACCGGCCGCCTGCATATCTCCAACGCCTCCATCGGCATTCCTCTTCCCCAGTTGACGATTTCCACACCGACACTTCAAACTGTTGACTATTCAACAATTGAACCTAGCAATGTAGAGCAACTCCACTATACTTGTCGCACTTTGCTCTCAATCGGCGGCGCCGTGGCGCCCCATCGAAAGGTGCAATTATGTCTTTTGCCATCATAACCGACTCCACGTCGGACATCTCCCCCGCCCGCGCCCAAGAGCTCGGTATTTACGTGATTCCGCTGCATGTGATTATCGAGGGCGAGGACCTGCTCGACCAGGTGCAGATTACTGCCGAGGAATACGTCGCGCGCATGGCCGGCTCTGAGCAGCTGCCGCACACCTCGCAGCCGAGCGCCGGCGAGTTCAAGGCGCTGTTTGACCGCGTGCGCGCCGATGGCCACGACAGCGCCATCTTTATCTCGCTGTGCAGCGAGTGGTCCGCCTGCTATTCCAACGCATGCCTGGTCGCCGAGACCCACGAGCTCGACGTGCGCTGCATCGATTCGCGCACCGGCTCGGGCGCCGAGGGTCTGCTGGTGGAGTACGCGCTTGCCATGCGCAAGGACGGCCGCAGCTTGGACGAGACCGAGGCGCAGATCCGCGCGACGTTGCCCGACGCCCATCTGCTGCTGATTCCCCGAACGCTCGAGAACCTGGTCAAAAACGGCCGCGCCCCCAAGCTCGCCGGCCAGCTGACGCAGATGCTCAACATTCGCCTGGCCGTTTCGCCGGAGTGGCAGTCGGGCGAGATCAAGGCAATCAAAAAGGGCCGCGGCGCCAAGCGCATCGTCGCCAACACCATGGCAGATTGCCTCGCGTTTTTGGACGAGCACCCGAGCTCAAGCGTGCGCGTGCTCACGACCGGCGCCGCCGAGGAGCAGGAACTTGTCAACGAGGCGCTCGCGGGCCAGGACTACGTAGACGCCGGCACTGGCCCCATCGGCTGCACCATCGCCACCCACGTAGGCGTCGATGCCATCGCCATCAGCTACTGCCCCCGCTACCAACCTGCCAATTAGGGACAGGTTTATTTTGGCAGGTTTTATCTGGGCAAACGTTAAACGGTAACAAGGCTTGCCTGGCAAGATCGGACATGCCAAAGCCGTCGAACAACCGAAGTACACCCAGCCACAACAAAGCCATCACGCCGACGCGCCGCAACTCAAGGCGCGCCGGCGTCTTTTTAGGAGTCGCGGCGGAAAAGGGGCCGTTTTAGCCAAAAGGCCGCGAAACGCTTCCCATTACGCCGCAACTTCATTGCCGCCCAACCAGCCAATCGAGAAATTGGCGGCGATCGATGCTTTGTCCAACCCCCTTGCGATACCCTCTGGGCAAAAAATGGCAAATATGAGTACTGTTACCAGTTTAGTAACAGCGCAATCTGGCTGAATTTGCCATCTTCTGTCAATTCCGAGCGTCATAAAGTCCCGAATCGTCATATTTAGAGGGTTGATTCTATCCAATCCGAATCGATTGGTCTTAAATACTTTCCAGATGATATGTTACTGCTCAAACCACAGTACTCATATTTACCATTTTTTGCCCACAGGGTCTATTCGAGGATAGTTTCCTGCGCCTCCAGCCCACCTCATGGCCGCCAAAACCCATTCAGCAACAGCTACCGCACATTTTGACACCAGCCAAACACCACTCACGGAGGTGTACTCCGCTATCGCCGAACCAAAATCAGAGTCGAGTCCCTTAAAAATCAAAATAACGTACCCTCATTTCAATGAACTCCGACAAGAACGGCATTTACATGAGCACCGTCACGCATCAATACGCCCTCATCGGGGGCACGCTATTCCAATTCAAGAAAACCGTCGCCCATGTATCGGAGCCGCACAGCCAAATCGTCATCTGCGGCAACGGTCCAGACATCCGTTACGCAACACTGGAAGAATGGGAGAAAGCTGGCGAATCTTTCGATAGACGGGCACAGGTCGAGGGAATCGTCACCAGTGCGAGCACAGCGCGCGACAAATTGGAACTCTTTCGCAATCTCTTTACTGGCCGCAAAGATGTTTACGCTCATGGGTACCGCAGAAAAGACGGGGGAATCGGCTATACACCAGCCTGCGCAAATGAGTGGAAGGCAGGCATTTGCCCCAAACTAAATCGTCAGAAAACCAAATGCGCGGAATGCGGCAACCGCATCTTCCCCGAGCTGAGCGATGCCACGATCATCGCCCATTTCAAAGGCAACGACGACAGGCTCCGAGACGTCATAGGTCAATACGTTCTCAATAGTGACAGCAACACAAAAGTCCTGGTCATCGACTTTGACGGATCCGATTGGAAAGAAGCGACAAACGCCATTCGGCTTGTCGCAAAAAACCATGGAATCGATGCTGCAGTCGAGCGATCGAGATCAGGTAACGGCGCACATGTCTGGTTTTTCTTCCTAGAGCTCACCAGCGCAAAGATCGCACGAGAATTTGGAAGCAGCCTTATCACCGAAGCGGCGGCGCTCAACAAGACAATCACCTTTGAAGCTTTTGACCGGATGCTGCCCGCGCAGTCCACCATTCCTGAGGGCGGCTTCGGAAATCTCATAGCACTGCCTTTTCAAGGAAAAGCGCAGCGAAAAGGGAACAGTGTATTTGTTGACGAGCAATTTGAGCCCTTTCCCGATCAATGGCTTTACCTTTCGCAAATTCAGCTGATTCCACATGCAACGGCGCAAAATCTGATCGAAAGCATCGACAATAAACCGCATGGAATATCAGCTGCAGTGGCGGGAAACACCGCCGCGCCACATTCTCAGAGGCCGCGAAAGCGGCTTCCGCTCGCGCCGCAGGACTTCCCGTCATCGCTACCCGTCACGCAAGCCGATATGCTCTACATAACCGAAAAATCTCTGAGCCCGGCCGCCCAGATGGAGGTTCGCAGGCTTGCAACATTTGCCAACCCGGAATTCTTCCGTGCCCAATCAATGCACCAATCGGTATTCGGCAAACCGCGGTACATAGACCTCAGCGAACTTAGAGATGGCTGCGTTGCGATTCCCAGAGGCTGTAAAGCACAACTCGAGCGGCTGCTTCAAGAAGCCGGCGCTTCTGCTCACTATTCAGACAAGCGCATGTCGGGCAATCCAATTGTGATGACATTTAAAGGGGCTCTTCGCCCTGAACAGCAAATTGCCGCCGAACAGATGCTCAACTGTGAAGACGGGATCATGTCCGCGCCGACGGGTTTCGGGAAAACCGTCATTGGAGCCTATCTTATTGCTGCCATCGGTCTTCCAACGCTTGTCATCGTTCCCAAGACTGCGCTCATTGCCCAATGGAAATCCCAGCTCGAACGGTTTATCGACATTACGGATAACAGAAAGCCAGTTCGAACCCCAAAAGGACGAATCAGTAAAAGGCAGCCTCCGCTCATTGGCCAAATCGGAGGAGGCAAAACCACCATAAGCCATCTCATCGACATTGCTTCATTCCAGTCTCTGTCCAGCAAGGACCCCCAGACCGGAGAACCAATAGCCAAGGAGTTCGTTCGTGATTACGGCCTCATCATCTGTGATGAATGTCACCATGCAGCCGCACCACAGCTTGAGCTCGTCCTCAAATCCGCTCCAGCCAAATATGTATACGGCCTTTCCGCGACGCCCGAACGCTCGGACGGACTCACGCGAGCACTCTCAATGCTCTGCGGCCCGCTTCGCCATGTCATTGATCCAAAAACGCAAGCAATCCAACAGGGAATTCAGCGCGTTGTTAGGCCGCGTTTTACCGGAGTTCGACTACCCGCCTACGAACCAGGGGCGTCCTTTAATCAAGTTCTCGATCTCCTGTGTGCGCACACAGCGAGAAACGAAGCAATTGTCGACGATGCCCTCGAGACCGCGTCAAACGGTCGACATCCGCTTGTGCTATCCAAAAGGAAAAAACATGCCGAAGAGCTATGTAGGCTGCTTCAAAGCCGCGGACACGAACCTATACTCTTAACCGGAGAAATCGACGCCAAAGAAAGAAAGGCAATACTGAACAGCCTTCCCGGCTTCGAGCATGAGCATCGAATTATCATCGCAACCGAAGGCCTTCTGGGCGAGGGTTTCGACCTGTCTTACCTTGACACTCTGCTCATTGCCACACCGATATCTTGGGACGGCAGCATGACGCAGCAGGCAGGCAGGCTACATAGAAGTCACGAGGGCAAGCAGCGGGTTGAGATATTCGACTATGTTGATTTGTCGATACCCATGCTCGCACACATGTACCAGAAGAGACTCAAGACCTACGCCAAGCTGGGGTATGAAGTCTTTGCAGCAAATGACAACAAACGGGCCGATCAAAACATCCTCGTTAGGCCGGCAAGGGCCGTGGAGGCCTTAGCGGATGACATCGTGCGCGCAACGAAAAGCATTTTTATTGCCGCGCCCTACGCATCCGCTGCATGCCTCGCAAAGCTCACTGCCGTACTCACAGGCGCCGCCGCCCGTGGGATTGCCCTTGAGATTTCAATTGCCCCGACTCCGCACAATGACGTGAAAGCGATTTTTACCGAGATGAACGTCGACTATTCCATCAAAGCCGAAGGGCGCCTGTGCGCGTCAGTAATTGACGAGGAAACCGTCTGGTACGGAACTATTCCGTTACTGGCCTTTCCTAAGAAAGAGGACTGCAGCATCCGTTTCAAAAGCAGCGAAGTTGCAGCCGAGCTTTTAAGCGAAATCCAGCGAAGAGGAGAACTGGAGGTCGCAGCCACGAACGGGACGTCTCCAACAGTTACGGTGGAATAGGGGCTGTTTTAGCCAATCGGCCGCGAATCAATCCCTATACCACCGCGAGTCATAAGTGGGCAATCAGCCCTGCGGACCCTGGAACAGCTCCTCATGCGAGCCCATTCTCACCAGCCGGATCACCGGATTAGTCTTATGCGGCAGATAGAGAACGACCACATCGACCAAGCCATCGGATAGATGAAAGTCGATGTGGCCGTTGTAATTGCCGCCTGGGTTTGAGAGCTCGTGGGCGCCATATTCCGCAGGAAGCGAGCCGTGAGCCGCCAGCTCTGCGACCGCCGCCCTAAACTCGGATTTTAGCTGCGGATGAATGCGCATCGTTCGTTTGTAGTCCGCCTTAAACTGAGCCTCGACCTTAATCTCAAACATCGCTAGTCCTCATCGAGGAACGACATCAGATTTTCCGCATTGTCGAACGCCGGGCTGTCGTCTGGCAGAATCCCCAACTCGTGAGCCTCGGCAATCACCATGGCGCGCCTCGTCACTTCGTTGGGAACTTCGGATCGACCCACAATCTCAAACGGAATCTTCCGCTGATTCACAAGCTGCCGAACAGCAAGATTGAGATACGAATTGAGACTCAGACCAACCGAATCCAAAAACTCAGTCGCCTGCTCCTTGAGCCCCTCTTCGATGCGAACCGTCGTAGGCTTAACCGTTGCAGTAGACATATGCGACCTCCTCGCCCTCGTCTTTTGCATCAGTATACCCAATATAGATAGCAGCCTGATGTTACTTAGCATCAGACTGCCATTCAAATTACCATAAGGGCAGGAACGCTCGCCCTACATCAGCCCGCTCAGGGTAATGTCGACGGCCTCGTCGAGGTCGTCGGTGATGTGCACGAGCTCCGGATCGAGCGGGCTAATCATACCGGCGTCCATCACCGGACCGTTGAGCCAGTCGAACAGGCCCTGCCAGTACTCGCTGCCCACCAGCACGAGCGGCATGCGCTTGACCTTGTGTGTCTGCACCAGCGTGAGCACCTCGAACATCTCGTCGAGCGTACCAAAACCTCCGGGAAACACGATGGCACCCGAGCTGTATTTGACGAACATGGTCTTACGCACAAAGAAGTAGCGGAAATCCATGCCCAGGTTCACGTATTTGTTGAGCCCGTGCTCGTGCGGAAGCTCGATACCCAGGCCAACTGACTTGCCGTTGACACTCGCCGCTCCCCTGTTGGCCGCTTCCATGATGCCGGGGCCGCCACCGGTGATGACCGCCACGCCGCGCTGGGCAATCTTGCGCCCGACGGTACGCGCCGCCTTGTAGAGCGGATCGGTCTTGGGCGTGCGGGCGCTACCGAAGATGGTCACCGCGGGTCCGAGCTCGGCAAGCGCGCCAAAGCCGTCGACAAACTCGGCCTGAATACGCAGCACGCGCCACGGATCGGCATGCAGCCAGTCGGTCGAGTCCTCGGGCGCCAGCAGGTTGGCGTAGGTGTTGTCCTTAGGAATCATGGGGCCGCGCATAACCACGGGACCGCGTCGGTACGTCTCGTCGTAGGCCGGCTCGCCCTCGACGTTCTCATTCTTAATCATGGGATACTCCTATCGAAAAAAGAAACGGGCGAGGTCGACGCCATGCGTCAAACACCCGCCCGAACATCAACTATTCGGTATGGTACCCACGATGCATCATGCGCTTGCAAGGCATCGGTCAGCGGTCGCGACTCTTAGTAATCCACCGCCGCAGGGCTGTTCATCCAGTCGCTCACGAATGCGCCATAGCGGCCCTCGATAATGGCCTGGCGAGCACGCTGCATAAGGTTGAGCAGGTAGTAGATGTTGTGCATCGACAGCAGAATGCCGCCGAGCATCTCCTTCTGCGTGACCATGTGACGGATGAGCGCACGGCTGTAACCGCCCGTGCACACCGGGCAGGTGCAGGTGGGATCGATGGGGCCGTCGTCGTGCGCAAAGCGAGCGTTGCGGGAGTTGAGGCGACCCTCGCTAGAGAATGCCGTGCCCATGCGGCCGGTGCGCGTCGGCAGCACGCAGTCGAACATGTCGATGCCCACACCCACGCCGCGCACGAGCGTGGTGGGGTTGCCGACACCCATCAGGTAGCGCGGCTTGTGCTTGGGCATGTACTCGCTCGCGAGCGGTGCCAGCGTCTCGAACATGGTCTCGTGGTCCTCGCCCACCGAGTAGCCGCCGATGCCGTAGCCCGGGAAGTCGCCGCACTCCTCCAGATGGCGCAGCGAGCGCAGGCGCAGGTCCAGGTGCATACCGCCCTGGACGATGCCAAAGAGCGCCTGGTCATCGCGGGTATGAGCCTTATAGCAGCGCTCTGCCCACATGCTCGACAGTTCAACGGCGCGCTCAACGTAGGCGCGCGTGGCGGGATAGCCCGGGCACTGGTCGAGCTGCATGCAGATGTCGGAGCCGAGCTTCATGGCGATTTCCATGTTGTCCTCGGGCGTCCAGAACACGTGGCGGCCATCGTAGTCGTTGACGATAAAGCGCACGCCCTCGTCGGTGAGCTTGACGGCGTCGTTGTGGCTGAACACCTGGAAGCCGCCTGAATCGGTGAGGATGGGGCCGTGCCAGTTCATAAACTTATGCAGGCCGCCCAGCTCGGCGATGGTGTCCTCGCCGGGACGCATGGACAGGTGATAGGTGTTGGCAAGCACGATCTGGGCACCGAGCTGCTTGACGGTCTCGGTAGGGATGCCCTTGACGTTTGCCTTGGTGCCCACGGGCATAAAGATCGGCGTCTCGATATCGCCGTGCGGGGTATGCAGCACGCCGGCACGCGCATGCGTCGTCGGGTCCTCGGCGATCAGGTCGAATTTAAAAAGGTTCTGGTCCATAAACTGGAACTCCTTGGTTGCGGTTCATACGCAAACCATTATACGGGCAACCCGCAAAGAGCACCGACTCGACAGAAACTGGCGCATTAAACGACTAGCCGTCGGGGACGTTCTTAAACGACTAGTCATCGGGGACAGTCTTCAGGTTAACCTGACAAAGGAGTGCCCCAATCTGCCGGCACTCAGGAACTGTCCCCAAGTGCCGGCAAGAGCGTCCCCTTCGACTAGTCATTTAAGAACGTCCCCGACGACTACATCCAGCGAAAACCCGCCAAAGTGAGCAAGGTGCCTTCAAGCAAAATGGCGCCGCAGGTTGAGCATAAGTCAGCGAGCGGATCGCATTTGAGACAAGGTGCCGTGAAATGAAAGGGCGCTGACCTTCTGGTCGCGCCCTTGAAATTGAACGGCAGATTGTCCAAATGCGGCCCGCGCAGCGTCGGCCGGTCCGCCGTTCGGTAGAACGGCGGAACCCCTAAGGACGCTGGCCCATGCCGCCCTCGAGGGTGACGGTCTCGCCGTTCATGTACTTAAAGTCGGGACCGCAGAGTTGAACGACCACGCGGCCGATTTCCTTCTCGACGTCGCCGTAGTGACCCGCCGGCGGCATGTGGACGTTGGCCTTGAACGCCTCGGGATAGGCATCCTGGAAGTTCTCGAGCGCAGCAGTCCAGGCAAGCGGGCAAACGATATTGACGTTGATGCCGTCCTTGCCCCACTCGTTGGCGGCAACGCGGGTCAGGCCGCGGATGCCCTCCTTGGCGGCAGCATAGCTGCACTGGCCATAGTTGCCAAACAGGCCGGCGCCCGAGGCAAAGTTGACCACGGAGCCCTTGGTCTCCTTCAGGTGCGGATAGGCCTTCTGCATGTATAGGTAAGTAGCATACAGACCGGAGTAAATGGCGAGGTTGAACTGGTCCATGGTGTGATCGGCGATCGTCACGCCCGAAGCGCTGGCCTGAGCGTTGTTGACGACGGCGTCGATACGGCCGAACTCCTCGATGGCCTTGTCGATGACGTTCTGGACGACGGCTTCGTTGTCCTGACCAGCCGAGACATCGGCCTGAACAGGCAGAACCTTAACGCCGTACTCGGCCTCGAGAGACTCCTTGGCAGCCTCGAGCTTGGCGACGTTGCGGCCGGTAATGACGAGGTTTGCGCCCTCCTTGGCAAAAGCGATATCGATGCCGTAGCCGATGGAGCCAGCGGAGCCGTCCTTAAGCGTAGCCTTGCCGCCGCCGGTGATAATCACGGTCTTGCCAGTGAAAAGTCCCATAAGAAAGTCCTTTCAAATCACGACGGGCACGCCCGCCGACTGCGCGCACCCAAATTCACGCGCCAAAAGCTGAAATGCAACTTTAACGTGTTCAAGTGAAAAATAAAGACCGCAGCAGGCGAACGGCACAACGTTATTCGGCGAAGGGGATGTCAAGCACGAACCGGATAAAGAGACCGAATTTTTGTCAGCCAAACGAGTCATCGAACACGTTTTGAAACTTTGCTGCAGCGCGTGGGATGTCGGCGCGAGACTTTATCATAGGGTGACGAACAACGATGAGGAGCACATGCCTATGACAGACGAGCTGGACCCCCAGACTCAACAGCATATTGATGATTCCGCAGACGTCATCGACGGCTGCGACACTCCTACCTGCGCCGATGCGCCCGCGAATGTATCAGCCGATGCATCCGACGAAGATGTGCACGCCACCGCAGATAAGGCCACAGACGCAGATGATACTGTCGAGCAAGGCGAAGGCAAGCAGTCGGAACCGGGTGGCGCCGAGCCCGATGCGAAGCCCGCGGTACAGGCAGCGGGCCCCATCGAGGTGTCTTCGGAAGAAGAGCTCGACGCCGTCATGGACTCCATGATGGATGCCGTCAAAGCGATGAAAGACGCCGTGGCCGACGCCGACGTGGATGCCGAGGAAGAGGAGGCCGCCGAGGCGGCCTCGACCTTTGTGCCCGGCGAGACTCCGGTTGCCGACCAGGGCAGCGCCATGCCCTCGTTTCTGCAGCTCGAGCACCCCACGATTGGCGCCGATGCGGTCGATCCGCACGCAGCAGGCTTTTCTGTGGTCGAGGGCGGTACCGGCAATATCGCCGCGCCGCAGGCTGCCGATGCGGACGCTGCCGACACCGCTCGCCCGACCGCCCCGCACTCCCCCGCCGCGAGCCACGATCTGGGGACCGCTGTCTCGAACACCGCCAACGCCGTGGGCACCTTTATCGCCCAGGGTGCCTCGGCCATGCGCGAGATGAACGCCGCGAAAAAGGCACTTGCCGATGCCCGCGCCCACCTGGCCGAACTTGAGCAGCGCATTGCCGATCAGGCCGAGGAACTCGAGACGCGCCAGGATATCGCAGGCCGCTACGACCAGATCGTCGCCGACCAGCGCCAGGCGATTGCCACGGCCCAAAAGACTGCAGCGGCCGCTGAGATTGACCGTGATGCCCACGCCGCCAAGGCGACAGAGCTCAAGGGCCAGCTCGAACAAATGAAGACAGAGGATGACGCGACTGAACTCCGCTTGAAGGCCGCGCTCGACGCCGTGGAGGCCCGCGAGGCGAGCTCGCGCGAGACCGGCAACCGCCTCGTTCGACGTCTTGAGGATTCCAAGCGCATCCGCGACAAGGTGAAGGCCGAGCGAGACGCCGGCATTGCGGCCGCACAACAAACCGTCGACGCCACGCGCGCCCAGCTCGAGACGCTGCGTCATGAGTATGCCGAGCTGCAACGCAATCCCTCGGCAAATCCCGCCAACTATACGGTGCGCACCAGCGAGCTCTCGATGCAGATCTCCGACACGGCAGATGCCCTGCGTAAAGCCGAAGAAGATGTCCCGCGCATCACCGCCGACCTTGAGCACTCGCTTGCCGCAGCCGAGCAGGCCGTCGAGCAGGCACAGGCCCCCATCGCCGACGCTAAACGTGCGCACCAGGCCGTAACGGCTGAGGCAGATGCCGCGCGCGACGAGCTGCAGTCCGCAAAAACTGCCGCCGCGACGCGCCAGCGCGAACTGCGCGAGAAGATCGCCGCCGAGGACAAGGCACGTCGAAAGCAGGAGCAGGCCATCGCCGATGCCCAGGCGGACGTCGCGCATGCGCAGTCGATCATCGAACAGGCGACCGAGGTGCACGACCACCCAGAAATCACTGAGTCGCTTGCAGGATCCTTGGCCCGAGACAAAGCCGAACACGCCGAGACCGAGCGAGAAGTCGCCCAGCTCGAGGCCACCGAGGACGCGGTGCGCGAGCGTACCCGCGACTCACGCATCAAATTCACCGGCGCCATCGTCTGCATTGTCGCCGTAGTCCTCGCGATCGTCCTCATCTGGCTCTTCACAAGCAAGTAGTCATTGGGGACGTTCTTAAACGACTAGTCAAACAAGAACGTCCCCAACGACTAGTCCAAGGAGTGTCCCCAAGTGCCGGCACAAAAGGAACGTCCCCAACTGCCAGAAGGAACGTCCCCAGGTGCCAATCAAATGGCGAGAGTGGATAATCTCCCACTTTGAGCCCGCAGACGGGCCAAAAACGGGAGATTATCCACTCTCATTCCACAGGTACTCATTTAAGTACGTCCCCAATGAGTGCCCCAAACGACTAGTCCGAACCAAGGCAACGTCGATGTCTTGGCAATGTCAGCGAAAACGCCCCTAAGCGAGCAAGGTGACGTGAAAGAGGAGGGCATTGACCTTCTGGTCATGCCCGACGATTGAACGTCAGATTGCCGCTTAGGGGCGTTTGCAGCGTCGGCCGGTTACGGCGTTTGTAAAACGCCGTAACCTAAAGGATGAGCATGGCGTCACCAAAGCTGAAGAAGCGGTAACGTTCCTCGATGGCAGCGGCGTAGGCATCCATGATCTGGTCGCGGGTGGCAAGCGCGCTCACGAGCATCATGAGCGTGGAGCGCGGCACATGGAAGTTCGTGATCAGCGCATCGACCACGTGATAGGTCGAGCCGGGCATGAGGTAAAGCTGCGTCGTGGCGTTCTCGCGCACCACGATGTCACCGCGGCCGAGCGTGTCGGCGCCGTCCTCACGGCCCTCAAAATAGCGCGCCGTCACAGCCGGATCGGACACCGGCGCGTCCGTGTCAAACGCGCTCTCGAGCGAGCGCACCGCGGTAGTGCCGACGGCGATCACACGATGGCCCTCGGCCTTGGCCTTATGCACGGCGTCGACAACCTCCTGCGACACGTGGTAGCGCTCGGTGTGCATGACGTGCTGCGTAGGGTCGTCCTCCTCCACCAAGCGGAAGGTATCGATACCCACCTCGAGCTCGACGGCGGCAAACTTGGCACCCTTGGCCTCGATAGCGGCCATGAGCTCAGGAGTAAAATGCAGACCCGCCGTAGGAGCGGCAGCCGAGTGCTCCTCCTTCATGGCGTAGACGGTCTGGTACTTCTCGGGATCGCCCTCGTAATCGGTAATGTAGGGCGGCAGCGGCGCGTGGCCGGCAGCATGGATGGCCTCGTCGAGCGTGCGCGGGTCGCCGGCGGCATTGCAACCGGCCGGCTCAAAGCGCACCAGGCGGCCACCGCGACTATCGGTGACAAAGTCGACGACCTCGGCCGTCAGCACCACGGGAGCCCCCTCGGGCGCATGGGCGCCGCCCGCACGATACTCAATCTGAGCACCGGGCTTCAGGCGCTTGCCCGGCTTGACCAGGCACTCCCAGACGTGACCCAGCGGGTCAACATCCTCGCGGCGCTTGAGCAGCAGCGTCTCGACCACGCCGCCCGAGCCCGTCTTGCGGCCAATCAGGCGAGCCGGCATCACGCGCGTCTGGTTGATGACGAGCACGTCGCCCGGCTCGATATAGTCGATGATGTCACGGAAGATGCGGTGCTCGACGGTGCCGCCATGCTCTAGCGGCGTTCCTGTCTCGGAGCCTTTGCGATCAACCACCAGCAGGCGGCAGGAGTCGCGCGGCTCGGCAGGCGCCTGGGCGATGAGCTCTTCGGGCAGGTTATAGTCAAAATCATCGGTACGCATCTTTGCCTCTTTCACAAAGCGCGTCAGTCGAAAAAATCGACTGACGCGCGCATCATTCTCCCCTGTATCCTATCAGCTTGTTGAGAGAAATATAGTATGGCAAACAGATTTGCGACTGATTTCTCAACGCCCCGCTACTTAAGCGTTGCGTACATCACCGCCTTAATCGTATGCATGCGATTCTCCGCTTCTTGGAAAACACGAGACTTATCGGACTCAAAAACCTCGTCCGTGACTTCCATTTCGACAACTCCAAACTTCTCAGCAATTTCGGCACCAACAGTAGTATTAGTATCGTGGAAGCTCGGAAGGCAGTGGAGGAAAATCGCCTCGGGCTTTGCCATAGACATCACCTCAGCGGTCACACGATACGGCGACATGAGCTTAATGCGGCTTTCCCACAGCTCTGCGGGCTGACCCATGCCAACCCAAACATCCGTGTAAATTACATCGGCATCACGAGCGCCTTCCTCAATATCTTCTGTAATGGTAATCGTCGATCCATGCTCGGCCGCAATACGACTACATTCTGCAAGGAGTTCAGGATCATAGGATGTAGCCCCCTCCGAATTTCCCCCGATTGGGCCGCAAGAACAGTAGTTAATTCCGAGCTTAGCGCAAATGACCATGAGCGAATCGGCGACGTTTCCGGCCGCCTTACCAAAAAATGTAAGTTTCCTGCCCTTAATCTCTCCAAACTCTTCACGCATGGTCAGAATATCGGCAAGCACTTGAGTCGGGTGAAATTCAGTAGTCAGCCCATTCCAAACGGGAACCCCAGCTTTTGCAGCAAGCTCCTCAACCTTCGCCTGTTCAAAGCCGCGGTATTCAATTCCGTCATACATGCGGCCAAGGACGCGAGCCGTGTCCTCAATCGACTCCTTTTTGCCCATCTGGGACGAGCCCGGATCCAAATAAGTTACGCCCATACCAAGGTCAAGTGCACCAACTTCGAAGGCGCAGCGAGTACGCGTGGAAGTCTTCTCAAATAGCAAAACAATATTCTTGCCTTCAAGGTATTTATGCGGAACACCGGCACGCTTCATGCTTTTGAAGTTAGCAGAAAGCTCAAGCAGATACTCAATCTCTTCCGTCGTGTAATCAAGCAGCTTCAGAAAACTGCGCCCAGCGATATTAACACCCATATTCGCCATCTCCTATCACAGTGGATTTGCAACTAAATATCTTCGCGCCAGAAGGGCATGCTCATGCAGCGCGGGCCGCCACGACCGCGGGACAGTTCCTCGGAGGGAACGA
Organism: Collinsella sp. AM42-18AC; assembly: GCF_003467965.1. Lineage (NCBI taxonomy): Bacteria > Bacillati > Actinomycetota > Coriobacteriia > Coriobacteriales > Coriobacteriaceae > Collinsella > Collinsella sp. AM42-18AC. The sequence continues at coordinate 76,932 of NZ_QSFY01000007.1, read as the reverse complement.
CCAAAAGTTCCAAACCGTTCTTGTAGAGCTCATCATTTGTGACAACATTGCGCTCGTAAACACAGACTTTACCAGGAGCAACGGCAAGAGTGTTCGACCCGTCGTTCCACTGCTCGCGAGATGCCTCAACCATATCGCCGGCACCGCACTCAATAAGCTGCACCTTCTCCACGCCAGTAGCCATTTCAAGAATATGTTCAAGCGTGTCATCAATCTCTTGAACAGCGACCATTCCCTCAGAGTCACCACGAGTCAGACGATAAACACGAAGGGTCTCAAAAATACCGGGATAAACTGTGAACTTATCGAAATCCACCATGGTGCAAACGGTGTCAAGATGCATGTAAGCATAGCCGTTGGGGATTTTAATAGCGTAAACGGTATCGATCTCAGAATTCCCAGATCCCCAGAACAAATTCTTTGCAAGCTCCTCAATCGCAGCCGCCTCAGTTCGCTGGCTAATTCCAATAGCCAAGGTATGAGCGTTAATGTTAAGCACATCACCGCCCTCGATATGCCAGGGATTCTTATGGTCGTACCAAATCGGAGTCCCTGCATAATCGGGATGATATTTGAAAATCGCTTCATAGAAGGGCACTTCACGATCTCGCTGTTTCCAATACATATGGTGAAGCAGAACGCCTTTGCCCACGGAAGCAAGAGGATCGCGAGAGAAATATGAACTCGGAAGAGGCTTCAACACCAAATCATCGGGCTTCGCATCCTCATTATCCATCATACTAAGCGTAGTCGAAACGCGAGGCAGCTCAAGGTCACGATAACGATACCCCCCCATAGCCTCAAGTACAAACTGATACGAATCTGAAATAGCGTCGAGCTTTTCACGAACAGCCTGCTCAAGCATAGGATTGACAATCCCGCTCTCAGCCATAAATGTATCGGTAAACTCAGCGCGAGCCGAGGGGCATGCATCCAGCGCTTCAGCAACGAGTTTCTCCATATAGAGAACCTCAACACCTTCGCTCCTCAGAAGATCCGCAAAGGCATCATGCTCCTTTTGAGCCACATCAAGATAGAAACAGTCGTGAATCCAGACATCCTCGAACTCTTCTGCCTTTACGTTCACAAGGTCACGACCGGGGCGGTGAAGCACAACTTTCTTGAGCTTACCAATCTCGCTGTGTACATTCAGTCCTTTAGACATTCCTGTTACTCCATTTCAGCTATGAAACCTACAGGGCAATAAGTCCCGAGATTGCTACGAATACGATATTGATGAGCGACACGACCAAGAAGAATTTCCAAACGGTCTTCCACCACTGGCCAAGCTTGATCTTGCACACGCCCAAACCCGCTACAAGAATGGCGCTAGTAGGACAGATCAAAGACATCGTCGCGCTACCCATGGAGAGAGCCCACACGGCAGCCTCGGGATTAAGGCCCATGAGTTCGGTCAAAGGTCCAAAAATGGGAGCGGTCAGTGCTGCAAGGCCAGATGAGCTGGGAACCAGAATCGCCAGGAGGTTCTCAACCGCATAAAGAAGCGTAGTAAAGAGAACCGCCGGGATGCCGCCCAGACCAGTGGCGAGCGCATTGAGGATGGTATCGATGATCATGCCGTCAGAGGCAATGACAAGGATGCCACGCGCAAGTCCAACGACAATTGCCGAGAAAGCAAAGTCAGCGATACCCGCAACAAATTCCTGAGCGATGACGTCCTGACTAAAGCCCGCAATAACACCAGCCAACAGGCCCATGGCCAAAAAGACCGCAGAAATCTCGTTCATATACCAGCCCTGGGTCACAAGTCCCCAGATGATAAGACACATTCCAGCGATAAATACCGCAAGCACGCCTTTTTGACGACCCGTAAATTCCGCATCAAGGGCAGATTCATCGGCAGCGAACTCGACTTTCTTGGCGATATCATCCTCAAATGTGATCGATGACTCAGGGTTCTTCTTTACCCTTCGTGCATAGAGGACAACCCAAGTAATTGCAACGGCGGTCAAAACAACCCAGGCAATCATACGCAGCCACAGCTGGGGGTTGCCCTGAATACCAAGAATACCTTGCGCAATGAGAACATTAAACGGATTAATCGTTGAGGCGATGTAACCCGTGCGCGCTCCAACGAACACGACCATGAACGCCGTCATCGAGTCGAAGCCCATAGCCATCATAATTGGCATGAAGATCGCAAAGAACGGGAGAGTTTCTTCCGCCATGCCAAAGCTCGTTCCGCCCAATGCAAAGAGAACCATCGCAATAGGAATAATTAGAATGTCTTTGTTCTTAAAGCGGCGAACGACACGACCCATTCCGCTCGTGATAGCGCCCGTTTTAGTAATAACCTGAAACGAACCGCCCACAATCAAGATGAATGCAACGACCTCAATTGCCTCTTGTATACCGCGCGTTGGAGCCTGAAGAACATCGAAGACGCCTTGTCTGAGATCTACTTCATCCCCGGTTTCCTCGTCAATATATGTCTTTTCACTCTGCTCATACGTACCTGCGACAGTGACTTCACGACCGTTCACCTCCTGACGCTGATAGGACCCAGAGGGAACAATCCACGTGAGAACAGCGAAGATGACCATAAGTGCAAAGATGATCGCATATACGTGCGGGACCTTGAACTGCTTGATGCCTTTCGAACTTTCCGCTGCCATATCTCCTCCTTCATTCCTTTTCCCATCTATCCAGCTGGCACCATAAATGTATGAGGTTGCTCAGCGGTGGTCGGCCAACCATCGCCATCGTGTCGCTTTTCACCTATGAACGGCAGCTAAAGTGACGTTATTAATCAATCTGATTATTAAAATTGATGTTATTTGTCAATTACATACGTCTTTTAACTTTTCCGCAACACAACAAGGAACCTGCCTTAGCCTTATATAAAAACCAGCAGGACAGGAGACAGACATGCAAGGCATACACGTAACAAATGAAATCGGTCATTTAAAAGCCGTACTTGTCCATCGACCAGGAGCTGAAACACAAAACTACCCTGATGCCGACTTCAGCCAAGTTTTCTCCCTGCGAAAATGGAGCGGTCGTTTTGACCTCGACAAAGCAATGTATGAGCACGATTCCATGGTTCAATTGCTTGAGAAGCATGGCGTAGAAACCATTGAAATTAGGGACCTTCTCGAAGACTCACTTGAAACTGAGCCCCAATCACTTAAATATTTTATTGATGACTACCTCCGTTGCAGCGGGGCAACAGGTAGAGAGTTCCTCGAGACAATAACCCAGTTGTTTGAGAACGCTAAGAACACCCAGGAATTGGTGAATATAGTACTTAACGGCATTCGCTTTGGAGACACTGAGCTATGTTCAAACCAGTCGGAAACACTACGGGCGCTCGTGCACGAGCAATTTGATCCCGCCTCGCTCTTGGTCAATCCCCTCAACACGCTTTTTTTCACTCGTGATCCTGCTGTGGTAGTCGGAGACGGCATCATCCTAAATCATATGTATTGGCCTGAGCGTGATCGTGAGGTCGCCTTATACCGGCAGATATTCACCCACCACAAGATCATGGGAGAAACTCCAGTATGTGATTTGAACAGGAGTAGTTACCATATCGAAGGCGGAGACATTATTGTTATCAGTGCTAAGACAATATTAGTTGGAATCTCTGACCGAACTGAACCCGCCGCCGTCGAGTCACTTGCCAAAGAGCTCCTGACCTCAAATAAATTCCAGACCACCGAGCTAATTGCGATTCGAGTCCCCTCTGACGGGCTGCGTATCCACCTCGATACGTTCATAAGTAGAATTGATCACGACGCGTTCCTCATCGATCGTGAGATATGCAATGCCGTTGATGCATACAGCATTCAACTAAAACGATCCGGAAGGGGCCTTACGATCACTCCTATCGATCGCACGATTCCGGAAATACTCTCTGCAGCCTGTTGCGAACCAATAAAAGTAATTGACTGCGGAGGCGGGAATCAAACCGCCTACGAAAGAGAACGCCGGAACAACGCAACGTCTATCCTTGCGCTCTCGCCAGGAAAACTATGCGTATATGAAGAAAACGTTTGGACCAACGAAGCGCTTGAGAAAGCAGGAATGGAATTATTCCCGCTATCCATTGACGAGCTCACCAAAGGCTATGGTGGCACAAACTGTCTATGCCTCCCTCTGTGGCGAGAGGATCTATAGCCATGGGCTTCGGGGCAAATATTCGTAAACTCCGCACCATGGAGCATCTTGGTCAGGCGCAACTTGCAGAGATGTTGGGGGTATCTAAAGAGACCGTTTGTCGTTGGGAAAAAAGTCGGTATGCCCCCCGTGAGCGCTATATTGAAAAGTTACAAGCGCTCTTCGGTTGCACCCGCGATGAACTTGTTGGCGAGGAAAACGGTTTGGCCGTAAAGCTCGCAAATAAAAGAATCGTCACCGACGAAGACCCTGCTATCCACGAAATGGAGGGCGCATTTCCCGTCATCGATATCGAATCGCAAAAGCGCCGCATCACGCACGGCCAACAAAATGCTTGCGCGCCTGTAGACGTAGCCAAACGTCACCCACATAGCGTTTTCGTTAAAATCAAAGGCGACGAAATGTCCCGCATTTACCCTCCCGGCAGCTTACTACTTGTCGATACCACCGCAAAGCCCTGGAACGGCTGTGCTGTATTGGCGCTCGCAGACGGTAAAACACCGGTAATTAGGCGATTTGCAGAAGGAAACGACATGATTGTGCTGTCGTCCCATTCATATGCAACAGCAAGTCCGGATCTGATGTTTAACAAACGGAGGATTAGAATCATAGGAGTCGTCGTTTGGTATCAAGCGAGCCACGATCACACGCTTAATTAAATCGACTTTCCCAAAAACGACCGTACCGCGCAGACAGCTCAAAGTCCCAGCCCAAAAGAACTACTTTTTGGACGCTTTGCGCTCGTCGCGGATGCGGGCGCGATCCATGGCCGCCTCGACCGCCGAGAAACGGCAGCCGCAATAGTTCTGCCGATACATGCCCAGCTCGCGTGAGCGGCGCGTAGCCTCGGGGTAGTACGGACGAAAATCGCGAATCACCGGGGTGAGCCCGCGGGCGGCGGCCAAGCGCTCAAGCACATCATTACACGTGTCGAACAGCTGATACGGCGAGACGGCGAGCGTCGTGCCCACATATTCAAACCCGCGTTCCTGGGCCGCACGGCATGCCTCGGCCAGGCGCAGGGCATAGCACGCGCGACAGCGACGGGGTCGATCGGCGCCCAGCGGGGCCACGCCGGCCTCCCAGCGCTCGCGGTCCTCCCCCGCTTCGATGAGCTCGATGTCGCCATCGGCACACCACCGGCGTAGCTCGTCCAAGCGGCGCTGCCATTCATCGCGCGGCTGAATATTGGGGTTGGTCCAGCAAATCGTGGGTTCAAACCCCTCTTCGCGCAGCAAGCGAACCGGCTCAAGTGAGCACGGCGCACAGCAAGCGTGCAACAACAACGGCCTCATCAACATCTCCTCACCCGAAAAAGCGCACGCCAAAGGACGTATCCTCGCAGGCGACAATGCGGCGGTCGCGCAGGATGGTCCGCACGTAATACCAATCGCCCACGCAGCCCGACAAGTGCAGACCAGCCGCCAGGTAGCACAGCAGCGGATAGCCCGAGAACGCAAACCCCAGGGCAAACGCCACCGTCAAAACAACCGTCGGCGCCAGGCAAACCGCCATGTACCGCCGGCGCGAATACACAACGCCCTCGGCGCAGGCATAGATCATCGCCGTCTCACGATTCGCGCCAAAGGTCACATGCGCGCCCGCAGGCGCCAGCAGCTTAAAAAACACCGCATGCACCAGCTCGTGCACGGCAAACGACGCCATTGAGACCGCAGCCAAGCCGACTATCCAGCCCACGACAGCCATCCAGCCGCCCGCGTCAGCCGCATCCAAGTCTGCAGGCCCGCCCAGCAGCATAAACACCGGCACCAGGCACACGGCAAACACGCCGACTACGACCATCCCCCACACAAAGCAGGCGTGCAGAAAATCCTCGTCCTCAAACGCATGTATGTTGGAAATCTCATTCATAGCATCTTAGGATAGCGCCCCTGCCACGTACCCGTCCGCATGTGCGATAATGTCGAACGATATGCACGAATTGACCACCGCGTCGCCAGGCCTTGCGCCCGGCTGCGCTCTTACAATATGCGAAGGAGTCCCATGGCATCCAAATACTCCATGAACGACCGTCCCAGCTGGCCTCGCCGCGCCATCGTTACCGCCGGCGAGCCCTACGGCAACAAGGGCCTTCACTTTGGCCACGTTGGCGGCGTCTTTGTCCCGGCCGACTTCTTCGCCCGCTTCCTGCGCGACCGCCTGGGCCGCGAAAACGTCATCTTCACCTCGGGCACCGACTGCTACGGCTCGCCCATCATGGAGAGCTACCGCAAGCTCAAGGAAAACGAAGGCTACGATAAGTCCATCGGCGAGTATGTCGAGTCCAATCACTCCCGCCAGGCCGCGACCCTCAAAAACTACAACATCAGCTGCGACATTTACGGCGGCTCGGGCCTTGAGCCGGCTGCGCAGATTCACAACGAGGTTACCGCCGAGATTATCAAGCGCCTGCACGAGCAGGGCACCATCTCCAAGCGCTCCACACTGCAGTTCTACGACGCCAAGGCCGGCACGTTCCTCAATGGCCGCCAGGTGATCGGCCGCTGCCCCATCCAGGGCTGCAAGTCCGAGAAGGCTTATGCCGACGAGTGCGACCTGGGCCACCAGTTTGAGCCCGAGGAGCTCATCGCGCCCAAGAGCCAGCTCACCGGCGAGGTGCCCGAGCTGCGCCCGGTCGACAACCTCTACTTCGACCTGCCGGCCTACCTCGACTTTATGAAGGCCTACACCGCCAAGCTCGCCCAGAACCCGCAGGTTCGCTCTGTGGTCTCCAAGACCATGGAGGAGTGGCTGCTGCCGGCTCAGCTCTACATCCAGAACAAGTTCCGCGAGGCCTTCAATGCCGTCGAGGACCAGCTTCCCGAGCACACCGTGCTGGAGCCCGAGGGCAACAAGAGCAGCTTTACCGTCACCTTCCCCAGCTGGAAGGAGCGCGACGACGCCCACGCGGTGCTCGCCAACGGCGGCGTGCGCTTCCGCAGCGGCAAGGCGCTCGTGCCCTTCCGCATCACCGGCAACATCGACTGGGGCGTTCCGGTGCCCGAGGTCGACGGCGTAACCGACGTCACCTGCTGGTGCTGGCCCGAGAGCCTGTGGGCGCCCATCAGCTACACGCGTACCGTACTCGCCCGCGACGCCCGTGCCGCCGGCGTAACCGAGGGTGTCGCCGCCCAGGACGCCGCCCTCATGGGCGAGCCCGCCGCCGATTCCACGCAGGTCTCCGCGCCCACCTACCAGCACAGCTCGCTCGACTGGCGCGACTGGTGGTGCTCGGACGACGCACAGATCTACCAGTTCATTGGACAGGACAACATCTACTTCTACTGCATCGCGCAGACCGCCATGTGGGAGGCCCTGGGTTGGAACCTTACGCAAAGCACCGTCAGCGCCTGCTACCACCTGCTCTACATGGGCAAAAAGGCAAGCTCGTCCTCGCAGACGCCTCCCCCGCCGGCAGACGACCTGCTCAACCACTACACCTGCGAGCAGATGCGCGCGCACTGGTTGTCGCTCGGTCTGTCCGAAAAGCCGGTGAGCTTTAGCCCCAAGGCATACGACACCCGCGTGACCGGCAAGGACAAGGACGGCAACGAGGTACACGCCTGCGACGACAAGCGCGTCATCGACCCCGCCCTTAAGGAGAGCGCCCTTTTGACCGGCGTCTTCAACCGCCTGGCCCGCAGCTGCTTCTACGGCGTCGCCGTCAAGGAAGGCGACGAGAGCCCGTACCGCAACGGTTGCATTCCCGCCGGCGCCGCCTCGGCCACCGTGGTGGAGGCCGCTGAGCAGGCCGCCCTTGCCTTTGAACGGGCCATGTACAAGTTCGAGACGCACCACGCGCTCGCCGTGTGCGACGACTACCTGCGCGCCGCCAACAAGCGCTGGAGCGACGCCTCCAAGGACGCCAACAAGCTCGAGGGCGAGCAAGCCAATGCCGCGATGACGCAGGCCCTGGTCGATGCCTTTACCGAGCTGCGCGTGGCGACCGTCCTGATGCACGGCATCGTCCCGGCCGGCTGCGAGCTCATCTGCGAGTACTTCGACATCGACCCGGTCGCCTTCTTTAGCTGGGATAACATCTTCGCCTCCACGGACGAGTTTGTGGAGAGCCTGGGCGAGAAGCCCGGCGAGCACCGCGTGAAGCCGCTGCCCCCGCGCTTCGACTTCTTCAGCAAGCACGAGAGCCAGTACTAGGCAACCGCAACGCGCCCGGAAATGATTATTCTGGGACGGGGATTAAAAAATCATTCCCGGGCGCCGCAAAGTAGTCTTTTTGGAACGGGGATCATTAAATGATTTTTTATCCCCGTCCCAGAATAATCATTTCGGTGGAAGGAAAGACGGATGTCCAAGCCGCGTCGTCGTAAGCAGAAAAAGCAGGTCAAGGCCGAGCTCAAGCTCAGGCAGTTTGCCGCCACCGAGCTTTCCGACCAGCTTGCCGCCCTTCCCTGCGCCGCCGACCTGCCGCGCTTTATGGTCGACACGATCGCCGGCGCCTATGCGCCCGCCGATGCCGAACTCATGATCGAGGGCTTCGGCGCCGCGGCCACACGCCCGGTCACGCTGCGCGCTAACACGCTCAAGGCAACCGCCGAGGACATCGCTGCGGCGCTCGATGCCGCCGGCATCGCCCACAACCCCGTCGCCTGGTACCCAGACGCCTTCATCCTGCCCGAGGCCCAGGTTTCCGATCTGTGGGATCTCGACATCTACCGCGACGGCAAGATCTACCTGCAGAGCCTGTCGTCCATGATGCCGCCGCTGGTCCTGGGCGCTCAGGCAGGCGAGGACATCCTGGACATGTGCGCAGCCCCTGGCGGCAAGACGACGCAGATCGCCGCCCTCACGCAGGGGCAGGCGCACCTTACCGCCTGCGAGATGAGCATTCCCCGCGCCGAGAAGCTCGAAGCCAACCTCCACCGCCAAGGCGCAAAAAACGTGCCCGTCATGCGCATCGACGCACGCGAGCTCGACGAGTTCTTCCGCTTTGACCGTATCCTGCTCGACGCTCCCTGCACCGGCACGGGCACCGTCGTCAGCGGCAACGAGAAGAGCCTGCGCGGCCTCACCGAGCAGTTGCTGAGCAAGTGCGCCCGCTCGCAGCGAGCACTTCTGGACCGCGCCATGGGAGCCCTCAAACCGGGCGGCACGCTCGTCTATTCGACTTGTTCGATCTTGCCGCAGGAAAACGAGGACGCCCTGCAAGAGGCCCTCGACAAGCATATGGACTGCGAGCTCATCCCCCTCGACGGCACGCCAAGCGAAAGTGAGGCACGCCGCGCCCAGGAAGCTGGCGAGAAGCCGCGCATCGAGTCCAACGCCCTGACCGAGGCCATTGCCGCGGGTCAGGTATCGGCCATCGCCAACGGCCTGCCCGGCACGCTCACCATTCCGCCCAGCCGCGAATTTGAGGGCTTCTACATTGCCCTGATCCGAAAACGCAGCTAGCGTACGGATCCAAAACTCAACAAGCTATCTCCGTGCGCGTTTGTCCTGCTGGTCGCGATGCTGTTTAAGCATCGCGCGCTCCTTGCGTTCGGCCCTTTTGCCCTTAATGGCCGTGACCACAAAGTAGATGACCGCGGCGGCAACGATTGCGCCCACGCATAGGCCAATCGAGCCCAACATTGCCGAAAATTCCATACCGCGTCACCTCTCTTTTAAACGGGACTTTCAAGATAGCACCTCGATCCCCGCCACCACAGCTCCTTCACGTTCGCCGCCCTTCGGTCTAACGGAGGACGCGGCGGGGAAAAATCAACTCGTCAAACGATTTAGCAAGCACAACGCTGCCGGCACCCTGCCGGCCGTCATCACATAGAATCGAGCCTCCATGGATACCCTCAACGATCTAAATGAGCGCGTCGACGCCTTCGTCGGCACCAGCTCCTTCGACACGCCTGCCGCGGCAAACGACCAAGCCCCCATCGATGTGCCCGCCGAGGTTCACGAGGACATTGTCGCCTCGGTCGATTTCTCCGAGGTCGAGCTCGCAGACGAGTTCACCGAACCCCAGGTAGCCGTGACCCCCAACGGACTGCTTCCCATGGAGCCGCTGCCCATCGACGGGCGCCTGCGCAAGGCGGCCCTTCGCATGCCTGACGAGATTGAGGAGGCCAGCGGCTTCACGCTCTTCGGCCGTCGTATCAAATCGCTCATCTACACCACCGACGTCGCGGTCATCCGCAACTCCAATGCCGATGCCGTCTTTGCCGTTTACCCCTTCACGCCGCAGCCGGCCATTACGCAGGCGCTGCTGACCGTCGCCGAGTGCCCGGTCTTCGTAGGCGTGGGCGGTGGCACCACCACCGGCAAGCGCTCCGTTCAGATGGCAGCCGTCTCCGAGATGCAGGGCGCGGCGGGCTGTGTGGTCAACTCCCCCGCCACCGCCGAGATGGTCGAGCACATCACCAACATCGCCGACATCCCCGTCATCGCCACGGTCGTACGTTGCGACGACGATGCTCACGCAAAGGTGCGCGCGGGCGCCAAGATTCTTAACATCGCGGCCGGCAAGAACACGCCACAGGTCCTGCGCGAGCTGCGCGAGCACTATCCCAACCTGCCGCTCATCGCACCGGGCGGCAAGACGCCCGAGAGCATCCGTGAAACCATCGCCGCCGGTGCCAACGCCATCATTTGGACGCCGCCTTCGGCCCAGCAGCTGCAGACCGACATGATGCAGCGCTACCGCAAGATGAAGGAAGACGCCACGCCCGTCATCTCGCACGACGATGTACCCATTATCGACCAGGTTGCCGCCGCCGAGGTCAGTCAGGTCGAGAACATGAATCCCGACGTGCCGATTCCCGACGAAGTCATCGAGCGCGTTGCTTCGATCCACGATCATATCGAGGAGCGTCGCGCCAACCGTGGACTCAAGCCCTCGCTGCACGGCTTCTTCTTCCGCGGAAAGAAACGCTAGCAAAACATCTTGGCCCGCCCCACAAACGTGAGGCGGGCCGTTTTCGTTTGAGCAATCATGCAGCGACGTGATGGGGCAAATTAATCCACGCGCTTGTCGCCCATAAAGAAGAGCGCCACCGTACCGGGTCCGGTATGCGAGCCAATCAGAGTACCGATGTTATTGATCTCAATCTTGCCTTTAAGCTGCGGAACCTGTTCCTCAATCAGCGCCGCAACCGCCTCGGCATCCTCGCGGCACGCCGAGTGCGACATGATGCACTTACCCGAATAATCCGCACCGTCCTGCACGTGTGCCATCATGGTCTTAGCCATCTCGGAAATCGCGCGCTTCTTAGTGCGAATCTTCTCACGTGGCGACAGCCCACCTTCGCAATCGACCGTCATAAGCGGGCAAATCTTAAGCGCCGTGCCGATGATCGCGCTCGCAGCCGAAATGCGACCGCCGCGCAGGTAGCTCGACAGATCGGTCGAAAAGAACCAGTGGTGCAGGTTGAGTTTGTGCTCCTCAATCCAGGCGGCCGTCTCGTCGAGTGAAGCCCCGCTATCGCGCACGTCGGCGGCACATTCCGCCAGCAGGCCAAAGCCCGAAGACGCTGCCAGCGAATCGATGACGCGCACCTTGCCGCCCTGGGGATAGCGATCCGCGAGCATCTGCGCCGCAACGCAGGCCGATCCATACGTGCCCGAAATACCCGACGACAACGTCACGTGCAGCACGTCTTTACCCTCGGCAACAAACGGCTCCCAAAACTCCTCGTACTCGCCCACGCTCACCTGAGACGTCTTGGGCATGGCGCCCGCGGCAATCTGGGCAAAAAACTCGTCCGGCGCAATCGACTGATACAGATCGTCCGTATAGACAACATCGTCGATCTCGTAATGAAAACACACGACAGGGATATTGCGCGATTCAAAGAACCCCCGAGTTCGGTCGGCGGCAGATTCACAGGTCAGGACAAAATCACTCATATGAGGCTCCTTACTCATTGCTACGCAAATTATCGCACAGTGAGCCTACATACGGTACATATGTCCACTATTTACCAAATCGAAGCAATAAAAGCGAACATCTTTACCACCATCGTCTCCACCGACCCCACGCATGAATATCTGAGAAAACACCCTCTGTCGTCTCCACTCAACCGCCATATCCACCTCAACTAAATCGATTTACCAAACCGTTCGGCTAACAATTCGGCCGCCCATCCCCAATCGAAACAAAAGCGGCGCATACTGATAAACGTTTGACGCTGTTTATCAGTTTTACCAGCTCCATCGGAAGGTGTTTCATGGTCGCATTCGATCGCAATCCGCAAGACTTTAAGTATCTGCGTCTGCTGTCGAGACAATTTCCCACCGAGCAATCCGCGTTTACCGAGATCATCAATCTCTCGGCCATTCTCAACCTGCCCAAAGGCACCGAGCATTTTATGAGCGACGTGCACGGCGAGTACGAAGCCTTTATGCACATCCTCAACAACTGTTCGGGCGTCGTGCGCGAACATGTCGACGAGATCTTTGGCGACACACTCACCTTTGACGAAAAGGGCGAGCTGTGCACGCTCATCTACTATCCGCGCGAGAAGATCGAGCTGGTCCGCAGCCAGCACGAGGACTCCCCCACCTGGTACAAGACCATGCTCGACCAACTCATTGTGGTTGCCCGCTCGCTTTCGAGCCGCTATACGCGCTCCAAGGTGCGTAAGGCCATCCCGCGCGATTACGCCTACATCATCGACGAGTTGCTGCACACGCATCCAGACGAGAACAACTATCGCGTGCGTTATCACGAGCGCATTATCGAATCCATCTTGGAGACCGCCAGCGCCGACGACTTTATCGAGTCGCTCGCCTCGCTCATCAAGCGCCTCGCCGTCGACCACCTGCACTTGGTGGGCGACATCTTCGACCGCGGTGGCGGCGCGGCCAAGATTATGGACCGCCTGCTCACCTACCATTCGCTCGACATTCAGTGGGGCAACCACGACCTGCTGTGGATGGGCGCCGCCGCCGGCGAGCCCGCCTGCATCGCCACGGTGCTGCGCAACAACCTGCGCTACGACAATTACGAGATCCTTGAGAACGACTACGGCATCTCGCTGCGCGAGCTTGTCGCCTTTGCCGATGCCACCTATACCGCCGGTGAGCCCATCAGCCCGCTGATTAAAGCCATCAACGTCCTGCTCTTTAAGCTCGAGGGCCAGATTATCCAGCGCCACCCCGAGTTCGACATGACCGACCGCCTGCTGCTCGACAAGATCGATCACGACGCCGGCACAGTCACGCTTGCCGACGGCAGCGTGTGGCCACTCACGACCAACGACTTCCCCACCGTCGACCCGGCGGACCCCTATACGCTCACGTCTCAGGAGCAGCACATCATCGACAAGCTCGTGTCCGAGTTTGTCACCGCCGATCACCTGCATCGACATATCGATTTCCTCTATTCCCACGGCTCGATGTACAAGGTCGCCAACGGCAACCTGCTGTTCCATGGCTGCGTGCCACTCAACGAAGACGGCACCTTTAGCAGCATGAAATGCCTGGGCACCTGGCACGCTGGCCGCGATTATCTCGATTTTTGCGACCACATCGCCCGCCGCGCCTGGCGCGTGGGCGACCGCGACGCTCTCGACTGGATGTGGTACCTGTGGATTGGCTTTAACTCACCCGCCAGCGGACGCCTGGTGCGCACCTTTGAGCGCGCCTATATCGCCGATAAGAGCACCTGGGTCGAGCCGATGGACCCGTACTTTACGCTTACCAAGTCGCCCTCGGTCTGCGACGACATCATGCGCGAGTTTGGTGTCGCGCCCATGGCATGTTCACCGACCGGCCACATCATCAACGGCCACACGCCCGTTAAAACCACCAAGGGCGAGCAGCCCATCCGCGCCGAGGGCAAGCTGCTGGTCATCGATGGCGGCTTCTGCCGCGCTTACCATCCCAAGACGGGTATCGCCGGCTATACGCTCATCTCGAGCTCGCGCGGCTGCCGCCTCAAGTCGCACCGGGCCTTTACGACGGTTGCCGAGGCACTCACGCGCAACGTGGACATCGAAAGCGAGACCAACCGTTTTGACCAAGCAGACCGTCGCCGCATGGTGAGCGACACCGATACTGGCGCCAAGATTCGCAGCCAGATCCAGGATCTGCGCCAGCTGCTCGATGCATATAGAAACGGTGCTATCGAAGAGCGCGTCTAGCCCCACCCGCGGGGATTGGCTAAACTTGCTGAGTTTGTCATCCCCACGGCGCCCCGGCGCCACCATAAGGCAGGTACCATGCAAAAGCTCCTTGCGCAGATCATGAAATTTGGCGTCGTCGGTGTCATTGCCACGGTCATCGACTTTGGCATTATGAATCTGCTCCACTACGGTCTGGGCCTCAACATCCTAATCGCCAACACCAGCGGCTTTATCATCTCACTCATCTTTAACTACCTCGCCAGCATGAAGTACGTGTTTGCGCACAAGGAGGGCATGAGCCGCCGCCGCGAGTTCATTATCTTTGTCGTGCTGTCCGTGATCGGTTTGGTGCTCAACGACGGTATCGTGCTGGCGCTCAACGCCGGTCTGGGGCTCGAAGCCAATATCGCCAAGATTTGCGCCACCGCGCTTGTCATGGTCTACAACTTTGTGACCCGAAAGATCTTCCTGGAGGGCGACGAGACCAAATAGCTCGACACCCCTGCAGCATTACGGCGCCCACGGACGACGCGCGCTCAGCGCAGTATCGTCCGTGGGTGCCGCTCGTTTACGGGCAAATTTTCAACGTTTGCGGATTAGCACTTGATAATTTGGCGAGTTCGTATAGTTCTTGGCAAAGACCTTACGTTTCCCTTGCAAAAGCTCTAAAGTATCCTCTGCTCGATTCATCAACGCATTGGATGTGATTACGTGCGCAAGGCACTGGCACAACCTCATACTAAGCAGTTCCTCAAGTTCGCTGTCGTGGGCCTTATCTCCTTTGGCATCGACTGGGGTATGCTCATTGCGCTCGTCGAGCTGTTCCACCTCGACTTTTTGATGAGCACCACGGTTTCGTTCATCACGTCCGTCGTGGTCAACTACTGGCTCAGCATGAAGTACGTGTTCGACCATCGCGAGGGCATGAGCCGCAAGCGCGAGTTCACGATCTTCACCATCCTGTCGGTGATCGGTCTGGGCCTCAACGACCTGTACATGTTTGTGGGTGTCACGTTTTTGAGTATCGGCTACCAGGCCATGAAGGCCATCGCCACGTTCTTGGTCACCTGGTACAACTACTTTAGCCGTCGCTTCTTCCTCGAAGGCGCTCGCTCGTAGTCGATTCAACATTTGCTTGAATGTATAGCCGGTTGGAATTCTCGTTCCAGCCGGTTTTTTTGTTTGCAGAGGTCCCCGGCGACCAAGTCCTCTACGCATGAAAAGCGGGCGGCCCGGATGTTTGTCCGAACCGCCCGCTTGGTGCGATATGTCGAGGTCTCTAGCCCGTTACGTAATACCAGACCACGTTGTCGCCGTTGGAGAGAACGTAGTTGCTGCACGCCGTCATGGGCGTTGTGCCGTTGACGGAGTACATCCAGCCACTCGTGCCGCCGTACTGTTTCTCGGCCAAACCACCAATCGCGGAGACATACGTGCCGTACGACGAGCCATGTGCGTTGACAGAAAGGCCCAGCGCGCACAGGGCATCGTAGACGGTAGCGCCTTCGTTAAAGGTAAAGGTGCCACCGGAGGACACAGGATTGCCCACAGCACTCGATGTGACCGAAACCGTCACTGTTACGTAGCCGGACTCCTGCGAGCCGCTCTGGCCGCCCGAGGAGGCGTTTCCACCATTAGAGCTGGAGGCTCCATCAGACGACTGGCCGCCGCCCGAAGAAGCACCGCCAGACACATTGGAAGTATCGCCGGCTCCCGTATTCTGGGCAGCGGATTTATCTCCAGACTTCTTGCCGTCCTGACCATCGGACTTCTTGCTATCCGAGTTCTTGTCCGATTCCTTGTTTGAAGACTCGGAATCGTCCTTGGACTTGGACTCATCAGAATGCTTGGACTCGTCTTTTGCGTCATTCGATGACTTGGAATCCTTGGAACTGGCCTCGCCCGAAGTCGTAGTCGAGCCAGACGCCTTGGTGTCCTTGGTGACGACGCTCTCCCCCGTCACGGTCTGAATGATCCAGTCGATGGACCAGGCGCCGCTCTCGGAAGGATGGACGAAGCCCAGCGAGACGACAATCAGAATGGTGCACGCGGCAGTCAGAACGCCAAGGAGCGCTTTACGCCGTGGGGCGGACGCCGCCGAAGCGGCGCCCTGTTGCTTTGCATCGTCGAACTGAATGAACGAGGAATCTGGTTGCTTGGGGTCAGCGTCCTTGGATTTATTGGACACAGCCCTCACCTACCGACGTTTGGTGAACACGAACACGCCGACGATGGCGAGACCGATGACGCCGGCGGCAACGCCAACAATGGCGAGCGGGTTGGTGCCAGTCTCCTGTTCGGAAGCACTAGAGGACTTCTTAGCAGTGGTCGTGGAAGCAGCACCCGTATCGGACTTGGAATCGGACTTCTTGTCAGACTTCTTCTCGTCCTTCTTATCGGACTTATCGGAGTCCTTCTTGTCGGACTTGTTGTCCTTGGTCTCGGTCTTGGTCGACACCGTCGTCTTGGTCGTCGGCTTATGACCCGGGGCGATAGCGCCGCCGGCCTGCTGGCCCTTCGTGCCGGAGCCGGAACCCGTGCCCGTGCCAGCACCGGAACCGTTGCCAGCGCCACCGTTGCCACCATTAGTGCCAGAACCACCATTGCCGCCAGGGTTAACAGCATTCTTGGTCCACTTGGCATACAGCGTCAGATCGACCGTCACCGGCATACTGAAGTCATACGCCTGCGTGCAAGTCTCATCGGTGAACCAACCGCCGAAAGTGTAGCCATCGCGCGTCGGATCGGCCGGCTTGACCAGCTTGCCGTCGGCCGTAGCCACAAACTTAGTGTCGCAAGCAGACCCGCCGTTGGAATTAAAGGCAACCGTCCAAGACTCAACAGCCCCGAGCTTGAACAGCGTGCCCGAATCATTGATGTAGTAGAGGTTGCCAGAAGCATCGGCAATGACCGGAGAGTCACAGTATTGGTAATGGCCAGCCGCATCATAAATCTGCGTCGCCTCTGCGTCGCCGAGCGTATAGCGATACACGCCACCACCAGCAGAGTAGCTGACGTAATCCTTGCTATCCGCGCTGTTAACGGTGAAGTACACATAGGTCTTGCCGCCCTGAACACTCACCAGCGGAGTAGCAGCAATACCGTTGAGGCCAGCCGGCAGCGCCTTGCCGTCGGCAGCAGCGACCATCGTGGTCTTACCCGTCTTCAGGTTATAGAGAACCAGAGCAGAGCCAGTAGCCGTCTGTCCGCCGACAATCAGATTGTCACCAGACACCGCAGGGGCGCTCAGATTATTCGTAAGGCCCAGATCAACCGTCTTCTGTTCACTCAGCACGCCCTTTGCCGAAAGCGAAATCACATGGAGCATTCCGTCGTGCGTCATCTGATAGAAGGTCGAACCATTGGACGGATCGGCAATGCAATCGGCATTTGCGACAGCGCCGAGCTTCATGGTCGAAACGACATCGCCAGTCGTCTTATCAATGCACTTAAGCGTGCCCGCGCTCGTAGGAACAATGGTGTACTTATCCGTCAGCGCAGCGCCAGTCCAATAATAGCCCTCGGAAGGGTCAATGTTCTGCCAAGAGACTTCGCCCGTGGCAATCTTGATACGCTTCAGGGAGCCGTTGCCGTAGGTCGCGTTGTAGTTCTCGTCATACGAAATATCGACCGTACCAACATAGACATACTCGCCGTCCGAAACGACGGTGCAGGAGTTCTGCGTCAAGTCCGTCAAACCAGGCGTCAGCCACTTGCAGATCAGCTTGTCTGCAGTAATCGCCTGGACCGCACCGCCGTTGAGCGGAACGATGATAAGGCCGTTGGTATAGATCGGACGAGAGGTATAGCTCACCTTGGAGGCAAGCGGCGCAGAGGCAACCTTTTTGCCCGTGGACGAATCGATCTTAATGAGCTCGTTCTCGGTCGCGATGTACACAAAGCCGTTAGCGATGACAGGTTCGCTGCAGTTGGCATACTGCTGACCAGACTCGGCCTTCCAATCGAAGGCCCACTTAAGACCGGCGGCCTGCGCAGGTGTCTTGGCATCCGTTACGGTCGAACCGTTGCCACCGTTGCCGTAGCCGGCCCACTCGGCATCCCAATCAGGAGTCGTTGCACTCGGGTCCACGACAATCTTGTCGGGATCGGGCATGGGCGATTTATCGGTGGTGTAGGCAAACGTAGCCTTGTCGCCGCTCTTGAGCGTGACCTGGTTGGCGCAGAGAGATGAGGGCTCTCCGTTGATAAACAGACGCCAATAATTCTTGGTCGCACCATCCCAGCCATACGGCTTGTGATCGAACGGCGAAGTAATGGAATTCAGGAACCAGTACTCACCACTCTGGGAGCCGTTGTACGTAACGCCCTTCGCCTTCAGAACCGTCTCAATAAGGTCCTGGGCCGTAGAGCCTTCGGGCAGGGAAACATTGCTTGCCGAGCCCCAGCGAGTATTGTTGCCGTTGACATCGGGACCGATAACATCGACGGACCCAAGAACCTGACCGGGGAGGGCATCGGCGTCAGCACCATACATAAAGGTGACGGCGTCACCCTCTTGGAGTTCGTAGTTGCCGGCCCCGACTTGGGCGAACTTGCCATTTACATAGAACTGCCAATAACTTTTGGTCGCAGGATCATACTCATAGGTCTTACCGTCAAGCGGCGAGGTAATGCCGCTGAGGTACCAACCCCAAGACTCTTCTTTAGCATCGAGGGTAAGACCAGTCTGCTCCAGCAAATCCTTAGCAGTGGAACCAGCCTTGAGACTCGTCTGGCCCGTCGAGGCCCAAACCTGCTGCTTGCCGTCCTTGTCCTTACCGAGGACCTGAACGGAGGCATGGACGGAATCAGAGGGCAACTGGTCGCCCCAGCCACCGTAGAACCACGTAACGGTATCGCCAGCATGAATGGTGACATTGTCTGCCGTGTAGTCGCTCGACTTGCCGTTAATGAACAGCTGCCAATGGGTCGAATAATCGAGCGGCGTACCCAGCTCAACGCCGTTGTACTTAAGGCTCAGAATGAAGGAGCCCGCAGCAACGGCGTCGATGTCATTCGCCTCGAGCGCGACCTTCGTAAGGTCAAGTGCGCTCGAGCCGGACGTCACCACATACTGCGCGTTATCGACCCAAGTCTGAGTCTTGCCCTGGGCATCGCGACCAATGACGGTCACATTCGCAGCAAGCTGGTCCTTAACGACAGGGGACGAGCTACCAGCCGTATAGGCAAACTCAATCTTCTGCCCCTGGGTGAGCTTGACGCTGCTCGCGCCAACCGAGGAAGACGCGCCATCAACAAAGAGCTGCCAGAAGGCACCAGTTGTCGCGTCGTAGGCAAGCGTGCGGCTATCCGTCGGGGACGTAATGCTCTTGAGGTAGAACCCGTATGCCGTGTTTGCATCGTAGTCCGCCTTGAAGCCCGTCTTCTCCTGCAGCTTAATAAAGGCATCCGCAGCCGTCGCGCCCTCGTCGAGCTTGAGTTGCGTAGGTGCCACCCAGGTCTGAGCCTTGCCGTCGGCATCGGTGCCGACAATCGAGAACGAGACCTCGACTTGCTTCTTGGCGACATCGCCGGTTTCTGTCGGGTTCTCTGTCTGGACGGCAGTCGCGGCGGCAGATCCTGCTTGGCCAGCGGATGCCATCGAAGACTGCACGCTCGTGGCAGGGCTCTCCCCCGTCGCCGAGCCTTCGTCGCCAGTTGCCGCCTCTGTAGTGGCGGCACTAGCTGCAGGCGCGCCCTCGGAATCCGAAACCTCGGCCTTACCCTGGTCGGCAGCACCATCCGCAGGCGCTGCACCCTCGCCCGGCGTCGCAGCCTGAGCCACAGCCTCGGCAATGCCCTCGGCGCCTTCGGCCCACAGCTGAGCCGGCGTGGTGCCAAAGGCCATCGCGAAGGCCAGGAATGCCACCAGGCCGCGCTTGGCTACGCCGCATGCAATCGCGCCACGGCGATGCAACGAGGCGCGCTCGCGCTCGTCCTCAAACATATCCATTTGTCCCCCATTGTCTGTACTTGGAGCGTTGCCTTGAGGCTGCCCCACGTCATCGCGCATGTTGCGCTCGAGTTCCCCCATCGGGGTCCCCCTTCCCTCCAGAGCCCTATGCACACCGGCGGCATACGCCGCAGCCGCACGCAAGATGGGAGGCGATCCGACTTAACCTTAACGACTCGCGCGCGCCGTCCGATCTGCGACGCGAACATCCCGAGCCAAGAGGAATTACGGTTACTGGTACAGCCGGGGACTTGCACCCCGATTCTCCCAAACGCGCAGGAAAACCGCGCATTCGTGCGTCTCCGCACCACCATCTAGGCCATCGATTATTACCGTCAAAATGGTATCACGCAAAAGGGCCTCGCACGCAGGCGAAGCCCAAGGTAAAAGCTATTGTTTGCGATAGGAAAATGCGGTGACGGCCGCAGCCTCTAGTGCTTGCCGCCGTGGCTGTTGAGCCAGATATTGCGACCCAGCATAAGCGCCAGCACCAGCGCGCTCACGTAGCCAAAGAAGCCGATGACCGGAATGCCGAGGACAACTGGCTCGATGCGCGCGTAGTACACCACCGACGAACCGATAAACAGACCGGCGATCACGATAGCCATCGACATGCGGTCGATAATCCCACCCAGCTGTCGCAGCGCCTTATCGCTGCTCATGATCTGCGTGTTCACCTTAAGCTGGCCGCGCGTGAGCATGCGCGAGGCCAGGCCCAGATACTCGGCCGCCTCAAGCGAACCCTTGGCAGCACGGTAACTGCTCGCCGCAAAGTCGCGGCTCATATCACGCATGCGCGCGTAAGTGCTCTTCTCGTTTTTGATGTGCGTCTGGATGATCTGGATCATGTTGACGTTGGGCATGTACTCGGTCAGCAAACCCTCGAGCGTCACCATGCCGCGGGCGAACATCGTCACCACGCTCGGCAGCTCAACGTCATTCTTACGCGCGAGGTTTAACAGCGAGGTCAAAAACTCGCCGATATCCAGATCCTTCAGGTCAAGGCCCGCAAAGTCAGCCACGATAAAGTCAAGATCGGACAAAAAGGCTGAATGATCGAGCTCGGCCGAGTCGCCACGCGTCACGGCGAAGCGCATGAGCGAATCCTTGAGCTTGGGCACATCGCCCTCGGCCACGGCAAAGATCATGTCCTTGACGATGCCGCGGTCGTGGCTCGACATGCGCCCGACCATGCCCAGGTCGATAAAGTAGACAATGCCGTCCTTGAGAATGATGTTTCCCGCATGCGGGTCGGCATGGAAAAAGCCGTCATCGAGCACCTGCGTCGAGTAGTCCTCGACAATTGCGGCGCCAATCTTTTCCAAGTCATAACCCTCGGCTACCAGGCGCTTGGGATCGGCGATCGAAATGCCGTCGACGTAATCCATGACCACCACGTGCTCGGTGCACAGGTCCAGATAGGATTTAGGGCACGTCACACCATGAACGCTCTTATGGAACTCGTAGAAGTCGTTGAGGTTTTTTGCCTCGGCCAAAAAGTTGGTCTCCTCGCGAAACGAGGTCCACAACTCCTCGACTACGCCGTGCAGGTCAACAAACTGATCCGTGTTGACGAACTTGGAAACGATACGCACCACCGAGCGGATGATATCGATGTCCTGCGCCATAACCTGCTGCGCACCGGGGCGCTGCACTTTGACGGCCACGTCCTCGCCCGTCACCAGGCGGGCACGGTGCACCTGCGCGAGCGATGCGCTACCAAGCGGGTTGGGATCGATCGCATCGAAGATCTCCCCCAGGCGCAGGCCGTATTCTTCTTCCAGACAACTGAGTACGACCTCGTACGGCACCGGTTCCACGTCGGAGCGCAGACGACGCAGCTCGTCGCAAAAGCGTTGCGGCAGAATCTCGGACCGGTTGGCCAGAATCTGCCCCATCTTAACGAACATGGGGCCGAGCTCCTCGAGCAGGTGGCGCAAACGAACCGGCGTGAGGTTATCCCACACGCGGTACTTTTTGACCAGGCGAACAATCTGCCCGATGCGCTCGCGGCGACCCGCCGGCGTGAGCTGGTATTCCTCATCCGGCGCCATCGCCTCGGGCTCCTCGGGGACCATATCGACAGCGCGCGGCTTCTTGCGAGCGCCCGAGACGGCGGCGTCGACCTCATCGACAACCGCCGCCTCGTCACCCAAGGGATCTAGATTGTTGTAATCGGTGGTGGAATCTGCCATCTGCGCTGCTACTCAGCCTCTTCGGTATCCTTCGCATCGTCGGGCTCAACGGACTCGACGGGCACCGAGGTCACGTTGTCCTCGACCGAATCGACGATGTCGCGCACATGGGCCAGGAAGGCCGTACGCTCGGGCGCGGTCATAACGCGGACGCGGGCAAGGATGAGCTCGTCGAGCACGCGTTGGGCCGCGGTCTCGCCCTGCATGCCCAAGCGCTCGGTCAGATCGGAGATGGTACCGCCGGCCTGCTCGAACATGTCGGACACGCTGCGGGCGATATCGGGGGTGGCGGTGTCCTTGCGGACCTGCTCGCCTTTGGTGTTAAGGTCGTCGAGGACCTTCTTGCCGCCTTCGACAGCAACGGCGGCAGCGCCAAAGCCCACGTTGATGGCGCCGTTAACAAGCTGATCGAGTTTCATAACCATGGTTGTCTCCAATCACAAACAACTGCATTGGCGTTCTTGTACCCAAGATTGAGTGAAAGCGACAAAGCGTTTTAGCGCTATTCGATCGACGGGAAATCCCTATCTCACGTTGTCGTTCATCGCGAAAGAGTTCTTCATGGCGCAGCTCGTGGTGTAGAGCACCTTACCCAGTAGAGCATCGGTTTCTACACGAACACGCTCGGCAAAGGCCTCATTGGCGCGTGCAAGTTCGGCAGGTACCTCGGCCTCAGGCAGAGCGGCTACGGCAGCATCGACGTCATGGATCTGCTTGTGGCCCATGCCACCGACCTTCTCCTGATAATCCTCGACCGCGCGACCGCACTCATGGAAGCGGACGTCGGCCAGCGCGCCGATCAGGCGGTTGGCCCAGTAGAAGTTTTCGGACGTCACGCGAGCCTGCGTGTCGGCATAGTACTCGGGCATGGTCTCGATGTTGGCGTACAGCGGAACCAGCGCGTTAAACGAGTTGGAGCCAAAGGCCATCCACTGCACGGCGCGGTAGGCCGGCTGCGCATAGGGGCGCAGCTGCAACACGGCGAGCTGGCTGTTGCGGTTGATGCCGATGGGGCGATAGGCGCCACGCGTAGCGGGCGTGCCCTTGCTGCCGTAGCAGTCGTACTCCGTGCCCTGGTAGTGGCTCGAAAGCACGTACTTGATGTCCTCGATGGTCACCTTGCGCTCGGGTACGCGGCTCCAGGGGATATCGTCGCTCTCGGGTGTGTAGTCGGCGTCGGGACCGTCCCACACATCGCTGGGGTTGAGGCAGCGCTGCATGTACCAGGCGCGCGGCGTGTTGTAGACGTGGTCGCTGTCGCTGTGCGAACCAAAGGCCTCGCGCGGGTTAAAGACCGTCGCCGGACCGTCGCCCTCGACGCCCAGCGTCAGGTCCAGATGCCACTCGGCCATCCAGGCGCGCAGGTCGGCAGAGCACATGTGGTCGACCTGGGCGCCCTCGGCGTCGTCCAGGTCAAAGCTGTCGATACCCAGCTGGTTGGGCATGGTCACATAGGCGTCATCGGGCACGCGCTTGGCGATCCAGTGGTGTCCGCCGATGGTCTCGAGCCACCAGATCTCGTCAACGTCACTAAAGGCGATACCGTTGTTCTCGTAGGTACCGTAGCGCTCGAGCAGGTCGCCCAGGATACGTACGCCGTCGCGGGCAGACTTGGCGTACGGCAGCACCAGGGTCACCATATCCTCCTCGCCCAAGCCGCCGGGCTGTGCCGGAACATAGCCGTCCTCGCCCTCGTTGCCCTTGGCGGGCACGTAGTCCACGAGCGGATCGGCGCCGCGGACGCGCTCGTTGGTGGTGAGTGTCTCGGTTGCGGACATGCCAACATTGAGCTCGTTGAAGCCAGCCTCGGCCCAAATGCCATGACCGGGAACGACGTCGGGGACGCTCGTGTAGCGCATGGGGTTGTCAGGCAGCTCAATGGTCAGGTGGCTTAGAACACTCGTGTAGACACGCGGCTGCTCGTCGGGATGCACCACGCGCATGCGCTTGGGCTCAAACACCCCGTTGGACGAGTCCTCATTGCGGGCAACTAACGTCGACCCGTCGTAGCTCGCGTTCTTACCAACCAAAATCGTTGTGCACGGCATGCGCATCCTCCTTGAGCGAAGAAATCAAACGATAACAGTGTATCGCTTCGGCGCAGAAAGGGCGAAACCACGGCGCTGGCAACCCCTGTGGTCAAAAAATGCCAAATATGAGTACTGTCACCAATTTAGTAACAGCAATTTTGCTACGCATGGGTGTCGGAAGTCTACATCTGTTCGAAAATTAGATGATGTAATTCCTCATAGGTCCAATAAAATAGGCTCTCTATCGATAATAAATATCGTTAGAGAGCCAAATTGACCTAAAATATATGTGACTATCTTGGCAGCAGTACTCATATTTGGCATTTTTTGTCCACGAGCTAAAGAGCTAACCCCCTAAACAGCTTCAAAACGCCTATTTCGATGCGCGCTCGGCCGCTTCGATCACGTGTTTGGCGAGGATCGCCGTCGTCACGGCGCCCACGCCGCCCGGCACGGGCGTGATGGCGTTAACGACCGGCTCCGCGGCAACAAAATCGACGTCACCCACCAGCTTGCCAGCGTCCTCATCCCAGTTAATGCCAACATCGATGATCGTCTGGTCCTCGCGAACGGCATCCACGCCAATCGTACGCGCGCGTCCAACGGCCGCAACCACAATGTCGGCAGCACGGCACTCAGCGGCCAAGTCATGCGTATGCGTATGGCACGTCGTCACGGTGGCATTGCGAGCCGTAAGCATGGCGGCAACGGGACGGCCAATCACCAGCGACCGACCAACGACCGCGACCTTGGCCCCATCCAGCTCAACGCCGTAATGATCCAGTAGCGCCAACACGGCCTCAGCCGTGCAAGGAGCAAAACCCTCGCCGCGCCCCGAAAGCGTGGTGAGCAGCGAAGCCGGCGTCATGGAGTCAACGTCCTTGGCGGGATCGAGCGCTGCGGCGACGGCGTTCTCGTCAAGGCCGGCGGGCAGCGGGCGGAACATCAAACAGCCATGAACAGCCGAATCGGTATTGATGTCCTCGATGGCCGTCAACAGCTCGTCCTGCGAAACATCGGCAGAAAGCAAAACGCGACGAGCCTCAACCCCCACTTTTTCGCAGCGCTTGAGCGCACCGCGCTCGTAGGATAGGTCGTCCTCGCGCTCACCCACACGCACGATAGCCAACGTCGGAACAACGCCCCGCTCGCGCAGGACTGCGCAGCGAGCAGCAAGTTCCTCAGTCAAAGCGCGAGCAACGGGAGCACCCTTCAGCAGTTCAGCCATGGCTATCCTCTCCTCCTTGCAGCGTCGGCGGCGCGGCGCGCCAGCGCATCGGCGCGCGGCAACCACGTGTCGAGCAGCTCATCGCACGCGGTCTCGAGCTCCTCGGCGCGCGCCCGGTCCTTCATAGACGTGGTGTTGGCAAAGAGCGTCAAGCTCGCGCCCTGCATAGCGGAACGGCAGAACACGGCGCCGCACGCCACATCGGACAGCAGCTGACGCGAACCCTTGTCGGCCATGTCCTCGAGCAGCGCCAGCGCACGCCCGCAGGCATCCATAATGCGATACGGCGGCATAGCGGCCACATGCAGCGCATCCTGAATCGCGGTCGCTCGAGCCGGATCGTCACGCGGAATACCGTACGCCGCGGACACCTGCCCATAGGCACGAACGTCCTCGGCAACCAACTCGACAAGCTCCTGGGCCAGCTCATCAGCATGGGCAAACGCACGCGTCAGGTCATCCGCACGATCAGCAAGCGCGGGATTGGTCGCACCGTAGCGGGCAACCATTCCGCACAGCGAGGCGCCCAGCGCGCCCACAAAGGCGCTCGCGCTGCCACCGCCGGGAACCGGCTCGCGCGCGGCCAGCGCCTCGGCAAACCCGCGGCAGGTCTTGTCCATCATCTCTTGGCTCATACACATGCACCTTCAAGTCATATACATCGGTCGGGTGGCAACCGCCGACCGACCGCATCGATCACGTAATGGTGCTAAGTCTAGCCCATAAGCACATGAGCGTCAGCGCACCTGGCCATCGCGGATTTCTATGGCACACGATAGGCGGCAGCGACACAAACATGGGACACATGGCCCACCTTTCGAGACTCCCGGGCAGCGGCAACTGGGGCATACATATAGGTAAGGAGCCCTATGTTGGGGCAAGCTCATCACGGCGCCGGACGACGAATGGAGGAATAACCGCACAGTAAACAAAGGCATCATGTGCATGCGTAACCGCCGCCCCAGCGATCCGCGGCGCACGATGTCCCTGGCAGACAAGGAGGACGCCACCATGAAGAAAAAGACCCTATCGATTCTTTCCCTTTGCATCGCCCTCTTTGCCGCATTTGCCCTTGTCGGCTGCGGCGGGAGCGCATCGGGCGGAAGCGGCAGCACCGCCAAGAGCGAGAGCAGGAAAAAGGCCCCCGTCGCCGAAAAGACTGACTTTATCTGGTTTAAGGTCGAGATGCCCGAGAGCGTTGGCGTGAGCGACTCCGCCGGCAAGAACGCCGACAGGGTCCAGCTCACCTTCCCCGAGAACGAGAACGCCTCGGCCGATCGCTTTATCCCCGTTTGGAAAAAAGCGCTGACGGCCGAGGAATCCCACGCCGACCAGGCGGAAAAGAAGGGGGATACGTTCCAGTGGAAGGATGGCGGGTCCGTCGAGTATAACGGCAGGACGTGGCTCGTCGGAACATACGAGGACAACAGCGGCATCTCAACCATGCTTTTTACCGACGTTGAGCCGGGAAGCGTCTACGTCCTCATCTCGAACTTCGACCAGCACAAGAAAGAAGCCGAGACGCTCCTCAACTCCATCGAGTTCCCCGATGACATGGAAGAGGCAGTTTCCGAGGCACGCGAAGTCGAGATTTCGAGCATCGAGATCAAGTAACGGGACACCCGCACGTGCCTATGCGCACCCGCGTACACGCGCCCCATTAAAACAACGGGCACCCAACCCCGGGGAGGGCCGACAGCATCGGCCCTCCCCTCTTTTGCGTCCGAGCATATTGCCACTTAACGGCGCAAATCCGGCCCTCAGAATGGGACACATGGCCCACCCTAGCGAGCCGCCCACGCGTACAGTAAAGGCAGGTAATCCATGGGCGGTTACAGATCGAGGAGGACACGACCATGAAAAAGAAGGCCTTTGCGATTCTCACCCTCTGCATGAGTCTTTTTGCCGCAGTTGCCCTGGTGGGTTGCGGTGGAAGCGGTGGCGCTGCCGGCAGTGGCGGTGGCGGCGGAGCAGAAAAGCCAGCCGTGGATATGAGGACCGACTTCATTTGGTTTAAGGTCGAGGTGCCCGAGGGCGTCGAAATCACGGACGTCGCAGGCGACACCGCCGATAGGGCCCAGTTTAAGTTCACCGAGAGCGAGCACGCCAGCGATCGCTTCATCCCTGTCTTCGACTCCGACAAGAACGCCGACGAGCTGTTCGACTACGAGGCCAAATGGAAGGCCAACTTTGAGTGGACCGAGAATGATCCCGTCAAGTACAACGGCAAGACTTGGCGCAACGCTTCCTATACACACTCGGGCGGCGTGACGACTGAGTACTTCACCGAAGCAGGCGGCGGCAGCGTCTACGTGAGCATCGACAATGTCGAGGAGCACAAGGACGCCGTCAAGACCATGATGAAGTCTCTGGAGTTTGCCGACGACATCGCCGAAGCCAAGACCGAGGCCATGGACGTCAAGCTCGACGATATCGAGATCAAGCGCTAAGCGACTGGCGAGCGCAACGGGAAACACGGTCGCAGTGCAAACAAGCGACGGTACCCCAGCGCTTCGTACCCAGGGAGGGCCGGTAAACCGACCCTCCCTTTCTTATGCCGGTAGCCGACGAACGCGAGGATGCCGGACGCCGGAACCGCCCCAAATGTGGCAATAGTACGAAAACGATAAACACCCCAACACGTCCGCCCACCGATTTATTGCGCCGCGCAGACAATTAAACCAGCATCTTTAAACATCTGGGCAGTATAGTGACCAAAACTATCGCATAACCGCACCCTGCGAATGGAGGAGTCATGGCCGAACATCATGCCATCAGTCGCCGAGCGTTTACGCTGGGCTTAGGTCTTGCGGCGCTGTCGCCGCTTGCAAGCCTGCCAGAAACCGCGGCACCGGGCATTCCCCTGCGAGCGGCATTTGCAGACGACACGCCCAAACCGGCGGAGCACCTCGGTAATTTCGTCATTCGCCTCCGCCCCGCGGGCTATTTTCGCACCGCGAGCGTCAACCAAGACGGCAACGTTCGCGGCAACGTCTGCCACCTGTTTAACGACGGCACGTCCAGCAAGCTCATCCTTGAGCACGTAGGGACCGATGCGGACGGCACAAACTGGTACGCCATCCGCACCCTGCTCAATTTCGAAGAGCACAAGAAGACGGGCTACAGCATTTGGTCGGTCGATGGCGACTCGGACAAAGATGGAAAGGTCATCCACGTATGGAGTGGCGAGTACGACCATAAGGACAGCCGCGCCTATACGTTCGACCGCCAGTTCGACGGAACTTATATTATTCGAGACCGCATATACACGAATAACGGTATTAACTACCTGGCCATAGAATCGAAAGGCAAAGACCAAGACAACAACAAGATTTGCCAAAAGAAATATTCCATTCCGTGGGAGCTCGAGCTTGTCGGCTACAGCATGGACAAGACCAATGCCACAGTTAGCAGCATCGACTGGACCACGTATAGCAGCTACGTCGACGGACCATGTTGGATGAGCCACGTCGAAGGCAACAAGTACCTCGACGAGCTGAGCATCCCGGGCACGCACGATTCGGGAACTTGCAGCGTGGACAACGACACCGAACCCCAATCCTCGCAAGCAAAGTGCCAGCAGGACTACATCCCCACGCAGTTGCTCGAAGGCATTCGCTATTTTGATATCCGACTCGGAAAAGGCAACGACCCCGGCATCGACCATGGAAGTTGCTACCTGCTCAAAAAAGACGGGCACTTCATGCATCTCTCCGATGTCATCGGTTACTTCAAAACGTTTTTGAACGAACACCCGTCAGAAGCGCTCATCATGCTTGTATCCCGAGGCAACAACGAGGCTACCGACGAAAGTGTTACGACGGCTTTCGCCAAGGTTTTGGACGACAACCCCAAACTGTTCTACACGTCGAGCCGCGTTCCCACACTGAACGAGGTGCGCGGAAAGATCGTCCTGCTGCGCCGATTTGGACTCGCCGGCGACAGCGTAAGCGGCCACACGTGGGGCCTCGACCTCACCGAATGGGACAACAAAATCGCAACACACCCCAGCAGCTCCTCTATGTGTCTCGTCCAAAACGCGCAAGGCTTTGAAGCCGCAGGGGAAACAGGCGACAAAAAAGCCTATTGCACCAAGGTATATGCCCAGGACCATTACGAATGCACCGGAACCGACAAGATCAGCTGGGTCGATATGGCCCTGCAGGAGACGGCTAAGCTCACCCGCAACGAGGTAGATGTCGAGGGCGATAACGGGGCCAAGGAGCAAGTCCTGGAGCGCTGCTGGTCTATCAACTACACCAGCTGCACGAATCACAAGCAAGGAAGTAATCCTTTTACCGCAGCACGAGTGGTCAACGAGCATCTGTACAAGAGCCCGTACATCAATCCCAGCGGCATCGAGGATACAAAGTCAGATTACCTCAAGCACATTGGCATCATCGCATCCGACTTTGTTGATGCGGCGCTGGCCCGGAGCATCTACCAGCGCAATTACGATTACGATACGAAGCACGCGCAGTCGGCTTCGTGCTGCCTCCCGACCCGCATGCGCATGACGTACGGCGACTCGCTGAGCGATGCCTCGCTCCAGGATGGCAAGACCGTTGGCGAGGGCCATTTCCGCCTCGTCGACAGCAGCAACGTACTCAACGTGGCGGCTTCGGGCCATGCGTTTACCATCGAATATGTGGATGTCGACGCCTTGGGCAACGAGACCGTTACGGAGCTGCGGGGTCATGTGTCCATCGATATCGATCCGCGCGCGTTGACGCCCCATTTTGAGGGGCTCGAAGGCCTTAAGGCCGGCGAAGACGTGCGCGCCAAGATTGCGGCATCACTCGAGGGCAAGCTCGAAAACGATCCCTGCACCGCCCAGCTCGAGTTTATGCACGATGCGAACGGCGCACCGGGCACGGCGATGGCCGAGGGCGAGGCATTTGCCGCGGGGACGTATTGGGTGCGTGCGAAAGGCCTTTTGGGCGACGCGGCACAGAACTACACGCTCGCCAGCGATGGAGCAGCAAGCTTTACCGTAGCGGCCTCGAGCAGTGCAGGCGGCACCGGCAGCGGCACGGGTTCCAACGCAGGCGGCGCCGACAAGAACGGCGGCGGCAACAAGAGCGACCAGGGCAAGAGCTCGGGCGGAAAACTCGCCGACACGGGCGACGGCTCCGGCATTGCCGCCGGGCTCGCCGCTGCCGCCGTGGCGACAACGGTCGCCGGCGCGGCAATGCTTGCCAGTGACCGCGAAGACAGCGAAGGCGCTAGCGAATAGGCAAGCCAGCCTTTTAGACACATCGACTCAATCGGGGGCGCAGAACACCGTTCTGTGCCCCCGATTTTTACCTTGGCCCGAACGCCGCTTTCGGCTACATCACCATGTTCAGCGCGTTCACAAATTCCTGGGCCTTCGCACGGCTACTCAGGCTAAAGACGCAAGCGGTCAACAGCCTGTTACGTAGGAAAACGTCGCGGCCCTTGATCCTGTTGACCCCCGTGATGTCCTTAAGATAGACAATCTCGGTGTGCTTGCCACCAAAAGTGCCCTTCTTGAGCACCTCGATGCGATTAGGGTAGATCCTGACGTCTTTAAACCTACCCGAACCCTTGTCCTGAAACAGCAAGGTGTTGTTGTCCATGCGTGCCACTCCCATGGGGTTCGTTAAAACTGTCTCTATGGCCACATTTTAGTCACCGCAAACCCTTTTCGCGGTCGTGCGCAGAGCACCAAAATCGTGTCCGCACGAGCAAATAGACTAATACAACAAGGAATATAAGCCGTTATCCAAGGATTGCGACGTAAAACAAAGGATTAACAATGGCTAAGATTTAAGTCAGAAAACCCTTAGGAAGTGCTAATATATAGTTATTGAAAGAGGCTGAGATGCAGAGACGCGAATTGATCCGTATCCTCGAAGAAGCCGGCTTCATCTCGAAAGGAGGCACTAATCACGAGAAGTTCGTCAAAGGAGATAAACTCGTGCTCGTGAAACGCCACCGAGAGATTGAGGATCAAATTGCCAAAAGAATCCTAAGGCAGGCAGGGCTTCGATAGCTCATCCTCATCACATTTCGCATCGCTTTTTAGAGGAGGTCTTGCATGGTTTACGTATGGGAATTTGAGTTCTTTGATTCGGACGGTATGGTCGATGCCGTGCCATGTGGCTCGCTGGGCGGAGGAGGAACGTTTGGCTCCGATCTAAACGACGCTGTCGAAAGCGCCGCTGATTTTCTCGCATGTATGGTCGACGATCACCTTATGGGTGGCGTCGATCTTCCCGCGCCAGACTTCGGACATGAGCCGCGACACGGCGGCAAGATTATCGCCGTAGCCGTCAGCCGCGAACTCGCCGACATCCCCGCCGTCACCGCAGCGGATGCCGCGCGCATGCTCGGTGTTAGCTCAGCACGGGTATCGCAACTGATAAATGCTGGGCTGTTGGATTCTTGGAAGGACGGCACCAAGCGCATGGTGTCCAAAGCTTCCATCGAGGCACGACTCGCCGACGCACCAAAGGCAGGGCGCCCGAAAGAGGTCCCTATTGCCGTATAAAGCAATAGCGTTGCGGGTTTTTCATTTGTTAGATTAGCTGACAAGCTCTTCCAATTCGGGACTCACTGCGTTCCGAATTGGGATGGACATATTGCCGCAGGTAGCCGCGCATCCTCAATCCAAAGTACGAGAGGTGTTTCCCATGACAGACAGACCGAAAACAACGCTGCGCGACTGCATCTATGGACTTGCCGTCGGCGACGCGTTGGGCGTTCCCTACGAGTTCAGGCCTCGTGGCACGTTCGAATGCACCGACATGATCGGCTACGGCACGCACGGGCAGCCCGCCGGCACCTGGAGCGATGACACGTCCATGACGCTTGCTACCTGCGACTCGATTAGAGAGCTTGGGCACATCGACACCGCAGACATGCGCGACAAGTTCGTAAGCTGGATTGCCCGTGGCGAGTATACAATCGACGGCGTTTTCGATTACGGCGGCACGACCGCCCGCGCCTTGCACACCGGCAAAGGAGGCTCCGGCGAACGCGACAACGGTAACGGTTCGCTCATGCGCATCGCGCCCCTGGCGCTTGTCGACGCGACTGACGACGAGATCTGCGAGGTCTCCGCGATAACGCACGCTCACAGAACATCGACCGACGCATGCGTCATATTTGTCGAGCTGATGAGGGACGTGATGAACGGTGCACTTCCCTCATGGGTGCTCCAGCTGAAAGACGTGCCCGAGCGTGGAATCAGGTCAGGTGGCTTCGTGCGCGACACGCTTAAAGCCGCCACCTGGTGCTTTGTGAACACCAACAGTTACGAAGAGTGCGTCCTTGCCGCCGTCAACCTGGGCGACGACACCGACACCACCGCAGCCGTCGCCGGCGCCCTCGCCGGCACGGCATACGGTATCGACGCAATTCCACAGGAATGGATCGATACTCTACGAGGGAAGGATCTAATTGAGAGCTGCCTGTTTTAGGGCACCATACAAGAAATAAGGCTGGAGGCACCATGGAGAGGAAGATCGCGAATATAGATGAGTTCCAAATGGACGAAAACGAGACCCCGATACTCCCAACGGAACTGAGGGAGGAAGAAAACCTTTACGTCCTCCCCGACGGGCGTTACCTCCCCTGCGGGGTCTACAGGACCGCGGACGGCGGTTCGCTCATTTATGAGCCATCCGAGCTCAGCTTCTTCGGGCAGATGCTTGCTCAATTCAAAGAGTGCTAGAGGTTTGATTGCCCGTTAGACCGACGCTGTTCCAAACTATGGGATGGGTAGGATGTCTCCCACGGCATTGCCCAGACCTCTACTCGATCTGGCGAGAATATAAGCAGTAACGGATAGCGAAGGGAGCCATGAAAAGGGCCGGTTGCAGCCGGCCCTTTAGACGATAATACCTGCGTTGCCCGCGCTTCCGAAGTGTGACTAGCTGAGGAGCGGGTTCCGCGGCACATCCTGATTTTACCCAGCGAGACGGCTCTTTTGCAGCCGCTCCACCGTTTATTTACATCCACCACCACAAGCGGATACCGCGCGAACGAGAGCAAAGAAACAACGCCGGCGCGGCCAACAGAACAGACAATCCATGCGACCAAAGAAATAGAAAAGCGCCCGCGGCCTCGGTTCTTCACCCAGGTCTAGGCGCTTTTCTTGGCACCATCGCACCACATCCGCCATCGCCTCCGGCCCGACACTCATTAAAATGCAAGCGGGAAACGACCTCAAGATCACCAACAACAGCTTCAAGCAAGCGCTTGGGCAACTGTCGCAACACGAGCGCCCATAAAAAGGGGCCAGTTTAATAAGTAAGAGAGCCTTACCACCAATTGTCATTCGGGCACGATCAGCCAATAGGTCAAATGGCAACTAACGGGTGTCAGATATACCAATATACGCAAGATTAACTGCTAGAATGCAATGGTGGACAGGCTCACCAGTGTCGAAGAAGCATAAGGTAAGGAGTGCGCATGATTGCTGTCGACTACAGCTCCTCAACGTCATTTAATGAGGATGCTTTCGAACAAGGCATCATTGACCACTTGCAAACGAGCCTGGGGTACGAGCACCTCTATGGACCTGATGTCGCTCGTTCCTCTGACGCGTTTGACGACGCCTTCCTACCTGACGTCATTGGGCCCGCTCTTGAGAGCATTAACCCCACGCTCAATCGTCGCGCGATTGATGCCTCAATAACCAGACTAAAGGAAATCGAGGGCAGTAACCTCATCGCCAAGAACAGCATCTTTATGGACATGCTCCAGAACGGTGTGGAGACAAGCTGGTTTGACGGCAAAGAAGAGCATACAGACATCGTGCGCTTGGTCGATTACGGCAATCCCGAAAAGAACAGCTTCCACGTTGTTAACCAGTGGACCTACATCGAGCGTGGTGCCAACAAACGTCCAGATGTCATCGTATTCGTCAACGGGCTTCCGCTCGTTCTCTTTGAATTGAAGTCACCCGCTCGAGCTGACGCTGACAGCGAAGACGCCTACCAACAGATTCAAAACTACAAACGACAGATTCCATCGCTTTTCGTGTACAACGCTTTCTGCGTCACCAGCGACATGCTTCACACCAAGGTTGGCACGATCACCGCCAACGAGTCACGCTTCGTTGAGTGGAAGAGCGTCGATGGAAGCTACGAGGCCACCCAGTACGCCGATTGGAAAACCCCTCTGGACGGCATGTTCCCCAAGGAGCGGCTCATCGACATCCTGAAGAACTTCATTCTGTTCTCCGAGGACGCGAAAATCCTCGCGGGATACCATCAGTACTTCGCGGTGAACAAAGCGCTCGAGAGCGTGCATGAAGCCATCGGCGGCGACGGCAAGGGCGGCGTCTTCTGGCACACGCAGGGCTCGGGCAAGTCGCTTTCGATGGTTTTCCTTGCCCATCTGCTCGAAGAGAAACTCGACAGCCCGACCATCGTGGTAATTACCGACCGCAACGACCTCGACTCGCAACTGTTCGCGCAGTTCTCCAGATGCTCAGATTTCCTGCGCCAGACGCCCGTTCAGGCGCAGAGCCGCGCCGATCTTGCGCAGCAGATCTCGAGCCGCCGCGCCAACGGCATCATTTTCACCACTATGCAGAAATTCGAGGAGGAGGCCATCGCCCTCTCCGAGCGCAAGAACGTCGTCGTGATGGTTGATGAAGCACACCGCGGGCAGTACGGGTTCGAGGAGAAATACGACCGTGACGGCAAGAAGCACACGGGCACCGCGTTGCTCATCCGCCGCGCCCTTCCGAATGCGACTTTCATCGGCTTTACCGGTACCCCTATTTCTGCCGAAGATCGATCGACTCGCGAAGTTTTCGGCGATTATATTGACGTCTACGACATGACTCAGGCAGTAGAGGACGACGCAACTCGACCCGTGTTCTACGAGAGCCGCGTCGTCGCACTCAAACTGGATCAGGGCATCCTTGCAAAAGTTGACGATGAGTACGAAAAGCTCACCGAGCAGGCTAATGCCGAAACCATTGACGCAAGCAAGCGTAACTTTGCAAATCTAGACGCCGTTCTAGGTGCACCCGAAGTCATCGATGCCCTATGTCAGGACATCGTAGAGCACTATGAGACCAACCGTGCGCACGAACTCACCGGCAAGGCAATGATCGTTGCGTATTCGCGCCCCGCCGCCATGGCTATATATCAACGTATATGCGAGCTGCGACCCTCTTGGAAGGACGAGGGCAAACTCGGCGTTGTCATGACCATGGGCAATCAGGACCCCGAGTGGTGGTTCGACGTCGTAGGCAATAAGGCCCATGTGAAGGAGATGGCAAAGCGCTTTAAGGATGATGCTGACCCGCTCAAAATCGTAATCGTCGTAGACATGTGGCTCACCGGTTTTGACGTGCCGAGCCTTGCCACCATGTATGTGTATAAACCCATGCGCGGGTATAACCTGATGCAGGCAATCGCACGCGTAAACCGAGTGTATAAAGACAAGGTTGGCGGATTGGTTGTTGACTACGTAGGCATAGCTAACGCCCTTAAACGCGCCATGAAGGACTACACCAAGCGCGACCAAAAGAAATACGGCGACATGGATATCGGGAAAACCGCCTATCCTAAGTTTTTGGAAAAACTGGCGGTCTGTCGCGACAAAATGTTTGGTTACGATTATTCGGAATTCATGAGCACCGAGTCCGCCGCACGTCGAAGCGAACTCATAACGGGTGGAGTAAATCATATCCTTGCACCCGGCGACGAAGATACCACCCGCGACTTTGTTGAGCAGGCAGGAGTCATGCTCAAAGCCTATGGACTCGCCAAAAGTCGCGCAACAGACATGCAGCGCATCGAGGCCGGCTATTTCCAGGTTGTTCGAGAGCTCATCCTTCAGCTCACCGAGCAGGGCGGCACCCGCAGCAAAAACGGAGGCAAACTTACCCTTAAGCAGGTAAATGACCGCATCAATGCACTGCTCGAACAGAACATCGTCCATACCGACGGCGTAATAGACCTGTTTAAGGTGGAAAACGAAACGGTTTCGATTTTTGATCCCAAGTTTCTGTCGAGCCTCTCGCGTATGAAAGAGAGGAACTTGGCTTACGAGTTGTTGCGAAAACTCATCGACGACCAGATCAAGGGCTACCGCAAGAAGAGCGTAACGCAGGCAAAGAAGTACTCAGAACTCATGCAAAGCATGGTAAATGGCTATCTCAACGGGCAGCTCACAAACGCTGAGGTATT
Source organism: Collinsella sp. AM42-18AC (assembly GCF_003467965.1). NCBI lineage: Bacteria > Bacillati > Actinomycetota > Coriobacteriia > Coriobacteriales > Coriobacteriaceae > Collinsella > Collinsella sp. AM42-18AC. Next base: position 40,133 of record NZ_QSFY01000007.1, on the reverse strand, counting down.
CGAAGAAATGCTCAAGATGGCGAAAGAGATGCTTTCCGAAAACCAAAAGGCAAAGGCGCTTGGGCTTAGCGAAGAGGAGTTTGCGTTTTACGAGGCGCTGACACAACCGCAGGCAGTCGCCGACTACTATCGCGAAAGAAATGACGAGTTGGTCGCTATCACGCAAGAGCTCGCTGCGAAGATGCGCGAAATGCGCACGGTCGATTGGCAGAAAAAGCAAAGTGCTCGTGCTGCCATGCGTGTTGCAATCAAGCGCCTGCTCAAACATCATAAGTATCCGCCAGAGGGCATGGAATCGGCACTGGCCACCGTGATGGATCAGTGCGAACTCTGGGCCGACAATGCAGCATAGGGAGTTAAAACAGCATGGCTAAAAGCAAGGCTAAGGACACCAAGAAGAACACGGCCGACGTTGGCTTTGAGGATCAACTGTGGAACGCTGCAGATGTGCTGCGTGGCAACTTGGACGCTGCCGAGTACAAAAACGTCGTGTTAGGCCTTATTTTCCTGAAGTACCTCTCGGACCGTTTCGACGAACGCTACCTAGAGCTCGTCGCAGAGGGTTACGGCGACGAGGAGGATCGCGACTGCTACATGGAGCAGAATGTCTTCTTCGTTCCCGAAGAAGCACGTTGGGTGAATATCTCGCAGGCGGCGCATACGCCCGAAGTTGGCCAGATCATTGACAATGCCATGCGCGCCATCGAGCGCGAGAACGACAAACTCAAAGACGTGCTGCCCAAGAACTTCGCTCGTCCTGAACTAGACAAGCGGCGCTTAGGCGACGTCGTTGACTTATTCACAAACGTACAAATGACCGATAACGAGAGCGAGAAAGACCTGTTAGGGCGCGCATACGAATATTGCCTGCAGAAATTCGCATCAATGGAGGGCAAAAACGCCGGCGAGTTCTATACGCCGTCGTGCATCGTGCGCACGCTGGTTGAAATCCTCCAGCCTTTCCACGGTCGTGTGTACGACCCCTGCTGCGGCAGCGGAGGCATGTTCGTGCAATCCGCCGCCTTCGTCGAGCACCATGGCGGCAACGTGGTACAGGACATCACCATCTTTGGCCAGGAGAGCAACCCTACCACGTGGAAGCTCGCAAAGATGAACCTCGGTATTCGCGGCATCGAGGCCGATTTGGGCAACTATGCAGACACCTTCAGCGCCGACCAGCACAAGAATGAAAAGTTTGACTATGTGTTGGCAAACCCACCCTTCAACCTCAAGAACTGGGGCGGCGAAGCGCTGCAGGAAGACGTACGTTGGAAGTACGGCATGCCGCCCACGGGCAACGCTAACTTCGCTTGGATGCAGCATATGATTTGGCATCTTAACGGCACGGGCAAGATTGGCCTCGTATTGGCAAACGGGTCGCTCTCGAGCCAGACGAGCGGCGAGGGCGATATTCGACGCGCTATCGTAGAGGACGATTTGGTCGAGGGCATTGTAGCCATGCCGGGGCAGCTGTTCTACAGCACCCAAATTCCCGTGTGTCTGTGGATCCTGAACAAGAAGAAGGCTCAGTCCGGCAAGACGCTATTCATCGATGCCCGCGAAATGGGCACCATGGTCTCTCGCAAACTACGCGAGTTTACCGAAGAGGACATCAACAAAGTTGCATCCGCATTCGACTCCTTCCGCAAGGGCGAGTTCGAGCCCGTGAAGGGGTTCAGCGCTATAGCGGATTTGGATGAAATCGCCAAGCAAGATTTCATCCTGACGCCCGGTCGCTACGTAGGCATTGCCGAGGCCGAAGACGACGGCGAACCATTTGAAGAGAAGATGGCACGCCTGACTAGCGAAATATCAAAGTGCTTTGAAGAGTCCAACCGCCTGCAGGAGCAGATTAAGAAAAACTTGGAGGCGATTGGGTATGGACTTTAGCGTTGCGACTCTTGGAGAACTAAGCCTCGGCGACGGAAAATATGGCATTGCCGCTTCGGCTGTGGATTATGATGCGGAATTACCTGCATATCTTCGTATTACGGATATCAACGACGACGGCACCCTGAATTGGAACGACCGCAAATCGGTAGACGACCCCGCCGCTTACAAATACATGCTGAGAGAAGGCGATATCGTTTTCGCCAGAACGGGCAACAGTACCGGAAAGAATTATTACTACGATTCTCGCGACGGCGAGTTTGCCTTCGCGGGCTTCTTAATTCGCTTCTCGCTGGACGATAAGAAAGTTAATCCTCGCTATGTCAAATACTATGCCCAGTCGAAAGCTTATTGGGACTGGGTGGCCTCTTTTAACACCGGCAGCACCAGAGGCAATATCAACGCTAAGACTTACGCACAAATGCCAATCCCCCTGCCCGATCGCCCGACGCAAGACTCAATCGTTATGCTATGCGATTCTGTCTCGAATAAAATCCGACTCAACGCTAAGCTAAATGGCTATTTAACTGCGTGAGATCGACCTTCGAAACATCGATTTCGCCCGACATTAGCTTGGGCAAAAGGACATCACGCAACTGCGCAAAAAAGCGTGACTCTTTAGCAGTTGCCAGCAGCTGTTCGTATATCGGTTTGGTTGATAGATAGAACTCGCTGAGCTCCAAATCGCCAGGCATTGCAAAAGGCATTGCTTTGACGGTTTTGGAATTAACGGCCGTCGCGATTGAAGATGTGCTTCCCAATTTCCCATAATCAAATGAACGCAAATAAGGATAAGCGTAAGCTAGCTTTCTTTTGTCATCAGACGCAAAGCAGGCAATCGCCTCATTGGTTGTCATATTGCAACCGGCGATCTTGACTCTGCCGACCGTCAACTTAAAGCTGAGAAGTACCGAGCCTGCTGGAACTCTTCTTACGTTTTTGGCGTTTACTGCGGCGTCAGTAAGGTATTCGGAGCTATCAAGCGAATATGTCCCCGTTTCGCCCATATCCTTGATTGAAAGCCATACGTGATTATCGGCTTTGACATCAGAGAACCATTCCGGCTCTTTCCTTGGTGGGGTCTTGCCTATTCCGATTTCGTAATACGAGTCGGCTCTTCCTTCGGTCCAGTTTTCGTTTGGTGACAGTGCAGTAAATTGAGCCAACAAAAGCTCTTCTAAATAGCCATTTAGCTTAGCGTTTACCCCGATTTTGGCATCAATACTACCAATGACTTCGACGACTTGCCTTTGCTTCTCGAGCGAAGGCAAGTCGATTTCTTGCTTCGAAAGCGTTTTAACAGAAAGACCAGGTTGAGCCGATTGAGCGGACAGCCGTCCTAGGCTCATAGTTGACAGGAGATAGGCAAGATAATGCGGATCATTGGATTCGTTTGCAACGGCAACGACTGCGTGTTCGGTCATGTAAGCCTTGCCAGAATGAAAGCGGACATTACCGCAAGCGGCGCCTTGGCGACCGATAACGGCACATTCCCCATCGAAGTTGTAACGCTCTGCATATCCACGAAGACCATTGCCGCCGATTACCGGATATGTCCCCGAATCCTGAACCTCAGCGGCTTTAATGCTCTTTCCGCTGCTTAGGCGTTCACAGATCTCTCCAAGTCGTACACGCGTCATTCCAAATACTTCCTATGCGAAGCCTTTACGTTGTTCTGATTAACCATGGCGTAATGCATGGTGGTGTCTATTTTCGCATGGCCCAACAGCTTTTGCACCTGCTCTATGGGCATTCCCTTGTCGATAGCATGAGTGGCAAGCGTACGGCGAAACTTATGCGGATGAACGCGGTTGATACCGGCGCTTCTGCCTAGGTCACGTAAACGAAGTTCTATGCTCCCCACCGTAATACGTCGAGCTGAGGAATCGAGCGCGACAAATAATGCAGGACTCTTGTCAGCACGGCTCGAAAGATATTCCGTAAGATGAAGCTTAGCGCGCGCATCGAAGTAAACGGGGCGCTGCTTATTTCCCTTTCCCATTACAAGGCATTCGCGCTCGTGCAGATTGACATCCTTCCTGTCGAGTCGCACAAGTTCGCCAATACGCATGCCCGTCGAAGCGAGTAGATCAACGATGGCAAGATCTCGCTTGGACTCACAGGCGTCTCGCAATACCTCCAGTTCCTCATCGCTAAGCACCTCTTTGGTTACCTGAGCTGTTTTGACGCGACGAATGCGCCTTACAGGACTTTTCACAATGTAATCCTCATCTTCAAGCCATGAAAAGAAGCTCGACATGATACGGCGTATATTATCGATTGTGACCTTACTAGAACCGCGATTCACCTCATAATCATTGAGATAGCGGCGCAAGTCGTCACTCTCAACCTGGGTATAGGGTTTAGCAAGCGCTGTGTTCATATGCCGTAAGGTTGCCTCATAGTATGCAATGGTTTTAGGAGAGCATCCCTCGACCTCTTTAGCGGTGAGAAAGAGCGCAAGTAAATCTTGTCCTGGCTCCGCCTGTTTCGGTCCAAGTGCCCGTCTAAGCGTAATAGTTAGATGCTTGAGCTGATGTGGGTCAAGAAGGCTCTGCATTTCCGAAAGCACGGCATTGATAACGGTTTCCACGCTGCTCCTTTCGTCGAGTACGATAGCCACAGTGTGGACGGCGTGTTGCACATAGTGAAGTAAATGGCTATTTAGCTGCTTGAGGTCGACCTTCGAGACGTCGATTTCTCCTGACATTAATTTAGGGAGGAGAACGTCACGAAGAGCGGCGAGACGGTGTTTCTCTTTGCTTGAGCTCGATGCTTGGCTAAGCGCTGATTCAATAAAATCAACGGTTGCTCCACTTGGATTACTTGCAACTTTATAAGTGAGCATCTGCGTTTTGTCCCCTCTTGGCATCTTTGTGCCCTTTGCGCCCTTCATGATGTAATCGAAAAAAGCATCGCTGCGCATACATGAATAGAGGTAACCGGACTGCTCCGGTTGCTTGGCTCTAAACACTAGGACATCACCCGAGCAGGTTCCAGTTCGGTCTGCGTACCAGATTTTTTTAAAGTATGGGCGAATGTTCGAAACCAGAATGTCCCCGTCCTTGTAGACCGTAACTTTTCCGGTTTGGGGCAGGGACGACGGTGCCTGCCTGCCCTTCTTGCCAGGGAGCAGAGACTCTGTTGAAACGTAGGTATCAAAGTTAGCCTCATTGTAATCGGCTTTTTCTTTCACTAAATCGCATAGCGAGGAAAGCTCGACAGCGAGGCCTTTTTCGCGATTGGCAACCGCTTCGCACTGTTCTTCTAAATAGCCATTTAGCTAAGTCTCTACGGCAGTTCGGACGCCATGACTCGCCGCATAAAAACGGGGCGGCCCGCACTCCTGCGAGCCGCCCCGTGTCCCTAGCTATCGCGTCATAAGGCTAACCAGCACCACTCCCCTACTTCCCAAATAGCGCACCCAGTAGGCCGCGGCGTTTGGGCTTTTCTTCTCGGTAGGAACCCTCGGCTGCGGCTGCCACCTGCCGCGGCTGTTCGCCGCCTCCACGGCGCACGATCTGGTATAGGAACGGCGATTTAACGTATTTGACCTCGATGGGCGTGGCGTGCACGGTGCTTTCGCTCGACAGCATCACGTTGGGATTGAGCGGTGCCACCACATGCGTCTCGCGCTTGTCGCTAAACACCACCGCCGCCGCGCGACCCGTCTGCCCGTTCACGGCGATGCGCACTTGCTCGCCGTCGCGGCTGTCCGTCGCCGGACGATCGACAAAGTAGACCGGCACCATCACCAGGCCGTCCTTGTGCTTGCGGGCCTTGCGCGCCCAGGCGCGGATGCTCTTTTTATTGAGCCCCAGCACCGCCTCGGCATCGTTGCCGGCAATATCGAGCGCCAGCTTATCAATGACCACCTGGTCCTTGGTGGACGCATCGACGGAAACGACGCGGAAGTCGCCTTCCTGCATAGCGGGATCGAACGGCCCCACCTTGCCAAAGTCCCACGGCTCCAAAATGCCCATAAGGCGAACATCCAGGTAGTTAGCCCTGGGATATGCCCAGTCGAGAACCTCGTAGTACACCAGGGTCTCCTTGCTCAAGCCCTTGCCCGGGAAGGACGCCATCATGCGCAGGTCCGCTAGCGCCATGGGGAAATAGAAGAGCATCATGTCGTTTTGGATCGCGTCTTCCACGTCGTGCCCGGCAAAGGCCTCCGGGTACTGGCGCACCAGCTGCAGTGCGTTGGCACGTGCCTGCTGCGGCGATATCTCACAGGGGATGCCCTGTTCGGGAACGTATTCGGCACCCACACCCATGGTCAGGCGCTTACTAAACGTGCCGGGCTTGAGCAGGTCGGCCACGCCAATCTTGTTGCCGCACGACGGGCACTCAAACACGCGCTGGGTCGATGACCCCTCAAAGGACGCACCACAGAAGGGACAGGGAATGCTCACATGCGTCGCCTCTTGGAACTCCTGCGCCGTTCCGCGATCTTCCCACAGCAGATGCTCCAGAACCGACTGATTGCGCCAGTGCGAATTGAAGAAATACCAGTCCGGATCCTCTGGGCGCTCGAGCTGCGAGACGTGCGTGAGCTTGAGCAGCCCGTCAACCACCGTCAGCGGCGTATGACGGATACCCAGGGCGCTCTTGGGCTCCCCGGCGTCCGCTTGCCACGGAATAACCGTTTCGCAATAGGCGCACTCAAAGCTGCGCTTTGCCTGGTGCGAATACATGGGGCCGCCGCAGTTTTGGCATTTAATGGCAAACATCTCGTCCATGGAAACGTCCTCCTTTGCACAGGGCTGTCGACATTAAGTATGTCGAGCAAATCGGCGCGTGCCCATACCCATGTGGCCCAAAATGGAGCACTCGGTCGAACGGGAAGGCGCAGTGAACTCGAAGGCGCGCGGACGGTCCCCCCTCCGCCTCGCGTCCGTTAGCGCCGGCAGACCATTGCTGCATTTTCTGAGCATCGGTACACGTTACGTCTGTGCGAGCTACACTATCCCCTTAAACATGATTGTGAGGACGATCGTTATGCTATTTGTAAATCGGCTGGTACATACGCTTGTTCCCGGCAGCGAAAGCGAGCCGGTCGATACCTCCTGCCGCACCAACGCGGGTTTTGCCGCAGGCCTCATCTGCATCGGCCTCAACATCACGCTGTGCCTGGCCAAGGGCATAGCTGGTCTGCTCGCGGGCTCCGTCTCGCTTATCGCCGATGCCTTCAACAACCTTTCCGACGCCTCGAGCAACATCGTGAGCCTGCTCGGATTCCGCCTTGCCAGCCGCCCGGCCGATGAAGGTCACCCCTATGGCCACGGCCGCTACGAGTACCTCGCCGGCTTGTTTGTCGCCGTTCTCGTTTGCGCCGTCGGCATCAATCTGATCCTGGAGTCGGTCACCAAGATCATCAAGCCCTCCCCCACCGCGTATTCGACGCTCTCCATGGCAGCCCTTGTCCTGTCCATGCTCGTCAAGTTTTGGATGGCGGCGTTCAACCGCACGCTGGGCAACCGCATCGATTCCGAGACGCTCATCGCCACGGCGCAGGATTCCAAAAACGACGTCATCGCCTCGGCCTCGGTCCTGGCCGCAGCGCTTATTTCGCAGACGACCGGCTTTGACCTCGATGGCTGGGCAGGCCTGGGAGTGGGCATCTTCATCTGCATCAGCGGCATGGGCCTCGTGCGCGACGCCATCAGCCCGTTGCTGGGGCAAGCGCCCGACCCCAAGCTCGTCCATGCAATCCGCGACAAGATCATGTCGTATCCGCAGGTCCTAGGCACGCACGACCTCATGGTGCACGACTACGGCCCCGGTCGTCAGTTTGCCAGTGCGCACGTGGAAATGCCCGGCGAGGGCGATGCGTTTGAACATCACGAGATCCTGGACACCATCGAACACGACATCAAGCATCAGATGGGCATCGACATCACGCTGCACTGCGACCCCATCGCCACCACCGGTGACGACCTGCGCGGCTGGGTCAAGCGCGGCGTCATGCAGATCGATCCCGCGCTCTCCATCCACGACCTGCACGAGCACGACGGATTCGTTTCGTTTGACCTGGTGCGTCCCGACGGCTTTGACATATCCGACGAGGAGCTGCTGGAGCTCGTCACGCGAATCGTGCACGAGCGCCGGCCCGACGCCTCGTGCGTCGTCACATTTGACTCGGGCTTTAGTTCACCCGAGCGTCCGGCCGAGCAGCTGTAATCGACAGCAAAACGGGACGCAGGACCGCCGACCAACGCGCCTACGCGCCTGGTCACGCGATCCTGCGTCCCGTTTTTGTTTGCACTGCTAAGGCTCTAGCCGCTCGACCGCTAGTTTCCCTGTGCGCCCGAAATGCCGTTTTGCAGGGCATTCCAGGCGTTCGTTGCCATATCGCCCAGGTTCTGTGCGGTATCGCCCAGCTCTTGGGCCTTGTCTCCCAACTCCTGCGCCTTGTTGCTCAGGTCCTCCAGCGTGTTGGAGCTCGAGCTGTCCGTGGTGCCCTGGTCGCCGGACGCATTGCCCGACAAGCTGTCTTTGCGCGTGAGCTGAATCTCGAGGTTACCGTTGTCGTTATAGTAGGCAGACGTCACGACCCAGTTGGCGTCGACAACAGGCGTCGAGCCGTCATCGGTCAGAATCACGGCATTCGAAAGATCGGCCCCGCGCGACTTGAGGAGCTTCTTGGCGTTAGACCAGTACTGACCCGGGATATCGCTCAGGTCGACGACGCCGGACTGGGTCGTCTCGGTCTGCTCGGCCGTGGTATCAGTCGTGGCGCCCCGCTTGTTGAGCATGCCCGACACGATGGCAAACACAACCGACAGGGCAAAGAAGATCGCCAGCACAATCAGGATTTTTTTGATCACGCTCGACGAACGCGAAGACTTCTTCTCCTCGTCCTCGCCATACTGAGGGATAGACTTGGGATACTCACGATACGGCTCGCGCGCATATCGGTCGCGCGACTCGTAGCGCGGCTGTGCCGTGCGCGGCATATATGTCGTCTGCTGAGGTTGCGGAATGGGGTTTTGCAGCAAGTCATCATAAGGGTTTGCCGCCGCGCTTCCGTAGGGACTCTGCGACGAGGCGCCATACGGGTCCTGCGCCGCGTTCCCGTAATTCACAACGCGCGTGGGATCGGCCGACGCCTGCGTCGTATCGGGGGCAGCGTAGCCGGGATTCGGCACGACGCGGGTCTCATCGGCGCCATTGCCCGTCCGCGGGGAGCCGTAGCCACCCATTACGGTCGTCTTATCCTGGTCCATGCAACGATTCCTTTCCGTCGCCCGTAAGCATCAAGTTATCCATGCATTCTACCCGCGCAAAAGCCTATGATGGGCAAAGCCCGCCGGTATCTACAAGACAAGCGCGGCCGACGGTCACAAGCGAATCGAGGATACGTCATGGCAAAAAGCAAGTTCATCAAAGACACAACGCGTGCCGAGCGTGAGGAGGCCATTAAGCTGGCACTCGCGGGCTGCGGCAACGGCAGCTGCGACAACTGCGGCAGTTGCAGCTTGGGAGCAGGCGATCCATATGGCACCTACCAGCCCTACATTGACGGCGAGATGGAAATCGCCGACATCAACATGATGGTCGCCGAGCGCAACGCCAAACTCTTCGGCCTCCAGCGCGGCTAACGATCCCTTCTTGGGCTGTGCACCAAAAAATGCGCCCATCTACTACGTTTAACCCAAGGGTGCCAACCATAGCCATATTTGTGTTAACAAAACCGCAGGTAAACGTCTTGCCGCATTGTTAAAAAACGCTCCATGGTCGGTCCAACCCTGGCAAACATAGTAGATGGGCGCTTTTCGTGGCGCGACTGGCCCAGATAGCTTATTTCGGAGCCAATTTGCATCAAAAAGTCCCCGGCAGCGCTGCGCTTTGCGTCACCGGGGGACTTTGTAATTCGCTTCTTGCGGCTTTACTCTACTCGTTGGGTACGTACGTGGCCCTAGCCCGCTCGGGCGTTACGTCCTGACCGCAGGAATAGCTCGAATCGAAGGCATGCGCAACCAAGTCGTGGGTATCCCATGCCATGCAGTCAAACTCGCCAGTATCGAGGACGATGATATAGCCCTTGCCGTCGTAGTAGAAATGATCCTCGGTGTAGTTATCGTCGTCGTCGATGTTGTCTTCGGACACGGAGTCTATATCCGGCTTTGCCGTTCTAATTGCCTGCTTTGCCTCACTCTTGAGCGTGTCAAACGAGAGCCCGTGCTGCGCAAGCGAGTCCTCGAGCGAAACCTGCTCACCTGTCTTGAGGTTGTAGTACGCCGACCTCATCTTCTGCACCGATCGATACGGAGGCTGATAACTGTTGGTGAACGTACGCACGCAGGCGATATCGCCATCGATCGAGACGATCTCGGCAGTGTACATCATGGTCACGCGACTGTCCTCGTCGTCCATCGAGGCCTGCTTGCTCGCGTCGAGCGTATCCGCGACCAGCTGAACCATATCTTTGTTGAACTTGGCGACACCCACGCCCTGGCCCTTTACCTGAGGATAGGTCCACGTAGCCGAAATCTGGCACGTATCATCGGGGGACGGATTCAGCGGGCCTTCGCCAACCGCAGCCGTAAAGTTGACATCCTGCGTGGCAGAGACGGCCTCGCAGCTCGCCTGCGCATCGTCAGAGTCCTTCGACTTCAGCTGCTCCAGCATCGTGGCGACCGTGCCAATGGTGCTGTTAACCGAGCTCTCGTCGGCATACAAGAAACCAAAACCGCCCAAAGAGGCAGAACCGACTTCATTCGGGGCAACAAGATCGGTCATGGCTTTGAATGACTTTCCATCGTAGCCAATGAATTTAACTTGGTATTCGTGAGCAGAAGGACCACTTTCGCCAGAGAGATCGCTTTGCTTAATTGCTGTCCCATGGTCATACCACTGTGAAAAACCAATCTTGCCCTCGTATTCATCAAGCCAGACAGACACACACGCCTCCTGATGAGATACGTTTACCTCTGGCGTGTAGACCTTCTCAATCTCGCCATTCTTATACGCCCAGACCTCAAGATGCGCAGCGGCTGCGTTATCCCCACGGTCCACCGGTTCATCGGAATACTCAATCAGCAGCTCATCTTGACCATCGCCATCAAAGTCAATGAGCTTGGCGTAAGCAACACCCTGGGCTCCATACGCATATTCATCGAACCCGACAGCCTCGCCCTCGCCGTACTTTTTCTGGTACTCGAGAATCTTGTCGGTGAACAGCTCATCTGCCGTCTTGACCGCTGCCTTGGCAGAAGCCTTGGCCTCCTTCTTGGACTGCGTGAGCTCAACGTTCTTGGGGGCGTCCGAGCCTTCCTTGGCGTAGTCGACCTTCATGGTGGTCGTGCTCTTCTTTTTGCCCTTGCCCGAGGTGATGGTCATCTGGTATTTCTGGTCGGGCAGCTCGCCAAAGTCCTCCATGGCAAAGCCGTCCTCGCCATCCACTTTGATGGTGTAGCTCTTGCCCTTGCCGGACACCGGCGCCAGCTCGACGGTATAGCTCTTGAGCTTTTTTCCTTTGCTGTTCTTGGGCAGCACTTTAGTCTCGCATGCGCAGACAACGTAGCCCTTGCCACCCGAAGTTACCTCGGAAGATGCGCCGATACGCGGCACGATCACGATAGCGGCGACAATGGCGACAACGGCAACACCGCCGATAACGGCAGCGACGATACGGCCCTTGTGCTTGGGTTTCTTTGGCTGCGGCGTCGGAACAAACGGTTGAGCGACCTCGGCTGACTTGGTCATAGATTCCTCATAACGAGGCTGCACCGCCATATGAGCCGAGGCGCCCTGAGGAGCGTGCTGCCCCGCAGGAGCGGCCGCTGGCGCATCCCCTACCGGAAACGCCACAGGCTCCGCCTGGTCCTCGGCGCCACCCACGCGAGCGCCGCAGCTCGTGCAAAACGTGGAGCCATCGGGTATCTGAGCTCCGCACTTGGTGCAATACATCGCATCTCCCGTCTCTCATCGCGGCCGCAATGCACCCGCGCAGTTCTACCAACTACACCGTACGAGAGAAATCCCCATTCTTGTTGCGCAACATTGCCGCCGTCCTAAAATGATTCTTCCGTCCCCTTGGGAACAAAAAGCCCCGCCGGGCCTTGGTGGCGCGGCGGGGCGGGCAAGCGGATATGAGCAGCAGGCTTAGAACAGGCCGGTGATGTTGCCATCGTTGTCGACGTCGATGTTCTCGGCCGCGGGAACCTTGGGCAGGCCCGGCATGGTCAGAACGCTGCCGGTCAGCGCGACCACAAAGTGGGCACCGGCGGAAACCTTGAGCTCGCGCACGGTGATGCGGAAGCCCTCGGGAGCGCCCAGCGCCTTGGCGTTGTCGCTAAAGCTGTACTGCGTCTTGGCAACGCACACCGGCAGGTTGCCAAAGCCGTTCTCGCGCAGCTCGGCAAGCTGGCGCTTGGCAGCCGGCGTAAAGTCGACGCCGTCGGCGCGGTAGACCTTGGTAGCAACGGCCTCGAGGGCGTCGGCCACATCGGCACCGTCCACGTAGGCAAACTTGAGCTCGCTCGGCTGCTCGATCAGGCGCATGACCTCATCGGCCAGGTCGAGCGCGCCCTCGCCGCCCTTAGCCCAAACCTCGGACAGCTTAACGTTGACACCGAGCTTCTGGCACTCGGACTCGATGAGCTCGAGCTCGGCCTCGGTGTCCGTCGGGAAGCGGTTGATGGCGACCACACAGGGCAGACCGTAGACATTCTGAATGTTGTCGACGTGGCGCAGCAGGTTGGGCATGCCGGCCTTGAGGGCCTCGAGGTTCTCTTCGTTGAGATCGGCCTTGGCAACACCGCCGTTGTACTTAAGGGCACGAGCGGTCGCGACGACCACGACGGCGCTGGGACGAACGCCCGTCATGCGACACTTGATGTCCAGGAATTTCTCGGCGCCCAGGTCGGCACCAAAGCCGGCCTCGGTAATGGCGACATCGCCAAAACGCATAGCCATACGCGTGGCCATGATGGAGTTGCAGCCGTGGGCGATATTGGCGAAGGGACCGCCGTGGACAAACGCGGGCGTACCCTCGAGTGTCTGCACCAGATTGGGCTTGAGCGCATCCTTGAGCAGTGCGGCCATAGCTCCCTGGGCCTTAAGGTCGCGTGCACGGACGGGCTCGCCGGCATAGCTGTAGCCGACAACGATCTCGCCCAAGCGCTCCTTAAGATCGTTGATGCTCGTGGACAGGCACAGGATCGCCATGACCTCGGAGGCAACGGTAATATCGAAGCCGTCCTCGCGCGGCACGCCCTGGGCCTTGCCGCCAATACCGTCGATGACATGGCGCAGCTGACGGTCGTTCATGTCAACAACGCGCTTCCAAGTGATGCGCTTAACGTCGATACCGAGCTGGTTGCCCTGCTGAATATGGTTGTCGAGCATGGCGGCCAGCAGGTTGTTGGCGGCACCGATGGCATGGAAGTCGCCGGTAAAGTGCAGGTTGATGTCCTCCATGGGGATGACCTGGGCCCAACCGCCACCGGCGGCACCGCCCTTCACGCCAAACACGGGACCGAGCGAAGGCTCGCGCAGGGCCACGGCGCTCTTAACGCCGCGACGACGCAGACCGTCGGCCAGGCCGATGGTCGTGGTGGTCTTGCCCTCGCCGGCGGGCGTGGGGTTGATGGCGGTCACGAGGACGAGCTTGGCCTGGTGATCAGTTGGCTCGTTGAGCAGGGAATAGTCGACCTTTGCCTTGTCAAAGCCGTACGGAATCAGATGCTTAACGTCGACGCCGGCGTTCTTGGCCACCTCGGTAATAGGCAGCGGCGTAACAGAACGTGCGATTTCGATGTCAGTAGGCATGGGCGGTCCTTTCGTTACCGGATGAGAAAAAGACCAATCCAGCATAGCACGGGCGCGCAATAGTAAAACACCCGCAACCGACAAACGGCGATATGTTTACCCGATGCTCAGCGATAGCCTACAGATGCGCTAAAACAAGCCCATTCCTACAGGGTTGGCTCAATACCCAAATGCTCGAATGTGCGCAGGGTTGCCTGGCGACCCTGGGGTGTGCGAATCATCAATCCGCACTGCAGCAGATAGGGCTCGTAGACATCCTCAAGCGTGCCCGGGTCCTCGCCCACCGCGCTGGCAAGGGTCGTAAGTCCCACGGCACGACCGGAGAACGTCTTAGCGAGCGTCTCCAAGATGCGAATGTCCATCCAGTCCAGACCAAGCTCGTCGATTTCGAAGAACTCGAGAGCCTGGCGGCAGATATCGAGCTCGATGGGGCCGTTGCCGCGCACCTGCGCGTAGTCGCGCACGCGCTTGAGCAGACGGTTGGCAAGACGCGGCGTACCACGCGAACGCGAGCCGATCTCGAGTGCGCTGGGATGGTCGATCGTCACACCCAGAATGGTCGCCGAGCGTGTCACGATCTGAGCGAGCTCCTCGACCGTGTAGTAATCCAGGCGATATGAAATGCCAAAGCGGTCGCGCAATGGACCGGTCAACATGCCCGAGCGAGTCGTTGCCGCCACCAGCGTGAACTTGGGGATATCCAGGCGAATCGAGCGCGCCGCCGGGCCCTTGCCGATCACGATATCGAGCGCAAAGTCCTCCATCGCGGGATACAGAACTTCCTCGACCGAACGGTTGAGGCGGTGGATCTCGTCGATAAACAGCACGTCACCCGGCTGCAAGTTAGTTAGGATGGCCGCGAGGTCACCAGTGCGCGCGATGGCCGGACCGCTCGTCGTCTTGATCTGAGCGCCCAGCTCGTTGGCGATAACCGCAGCCAGCGTGGTCTTGCCCAGACCCGGAGGGCCCGAGAAGATCACGTGGTCGAGCGTCTCGCCGCGGCTCTGCGCGGCCTCAATCAGCACGCGAAGGCTCTGCTTGATATGCTCCTGACCGCAGTAGTCATCCAAGCGCTGGGGACGCAGGGTACGATCGACATCGAGGTCCTCGGGCGTCAGCTCCGAGCCCACCATGCGCTCACCGTGCGCCATGGATGCCGCCGGCGAGCTGCCGGGCGTCGCCCACAGGTCCTGAGAGTCATCGGCTTCCCACATCACGCATCCATTCCAAGTCGCTTAAGCGCCGCGCCGAGCAGATCCTCGACACGCATATCCTGCCCATCATACCCGCTCAGGGCGACATCGGTCTCCTGCGGGCTAAAGCCCATGGAGAGGAGCGCCGCACGGGCGTCATCAATCGCCGAGGGAGCGGCAGCGGGCACGGGCATCGCAACCTGGCCGGGAATCACATCGACCGGCATAAAGCCCTTGTCCTTGGCAAAGGTGCTCTTGAGCTCCAGGATCAGACGCTGCGCGGTCTTTTTGCCTACACCGGGAACCTTGGCCATGCCCTTGTCGTCCTCGGCCATCACCAGCGAATACAGCTGTCCCACGGTATAGGTGGAAAGCACGGCAAGCGCCAGGCGCGGACCGACGCCCGAGACGGATACGAGCCGATCGAACATCGTGCGCTCGTCCTTGGAGGTAAAGCCAAAGAGCGTCATGGCGTCCTCACGCACCTGCATACGGGTATAGAGGCGGACCTCGCCGCCGGGCGTAGGCAGCGTGGCGGCAGTGCTGCCCGAGATACCGAGCTCAAAGCCCACGCCCGATACATCGACAACGGCCGAGCTCATCGTGGCCTCGACAAGCGTTCCATGGAGCTGGGAAATCATCAGTATCCGGTTCCTCTCTGTTGATAGAACTCGCCACCGGTAAGCGCCCGGGTGCGGCTGAGGTTAACGTGGCAGATGGCGCAGGCCAGGGCATCGGCGGCATGGTCGGGATGCGGGTCATGGTCGAGCTGTGTGAGCGTACGCACCATGTAGGCGACCTGCCGTTTGTCCGCAGCGCCGGTGCCCACAACCGCCTGCTTAATCTGCATAGGCGTGTACTCGCCAATCTCGAGCGCGCATTCCGAAAGCGCCACGAGTGCAGCACCGCGGGCATGCGCCGTAGGGATGGCCGAGCGAACGTTGGCGCCAAAGTAAATGCTCTCGATAGCAGCGGTATCGGGTCGATAGCGTTCGACAACGCCCTTGAGGTCACGGGCGATATGCGACAGGCGCACCGCGAGCGGACTGCCCGCGCTGGTCTCGATACAACCGTAGGCACGGCAGCGAACCTCACCGCGCCGCTCCTCGATAATCCCCCAACCCGTGTGGGCCAAACCGGGGTCGATACCCAAAATGACCAAGCCGACCTCCCCTCGCCACAAGTACGGCGCAAGACAGGGCCCCGCGCATCATTCACGAACGTCTGTTCTAGAATAACACAACGCTAGCCCTATAAGTCAGCCGAGATAGAATTGTAGGTTGAGCATACGCAAGCGGGCACGCAGAGACCTAGTTCTGGCTAAAGAATGGGAACTGTCGGGGATCAACCGGCGGCTGCGGCATCGGCGTGCCCTGGGGTCCACCCTGCGGTCCGCCCTGGCCGCCCATCATCTTTTCGATGGCGTCCTGGACCTCGCCCTCAAACTTTTTCATGCCCTCATGCAGGCGACGCTGACCATCCTCGGAGCGCAGCTCCTCCATCTGCTCGGGCGAAATACCCAACAGGTCACCCAGTATGCCCATCATCTCGCCACGCATGCGCTCGCTTGTATCCTCGTCGGCAAAGCGGCGCACCTCGGCGCGTGCCAGCGCATCGACCGTCATGCGTTCCTTGCCGCTCAGTCCCAGGTCGGACCACGCGAGCATATACGGCCAGGCACGCTCGGCAAACGAACGGGCCGAGACGATCGGCGCCGTCGGCAGCTGGCGGCGAGCCGCCTCTCCCTGGCGCACGAGCATCAGCAGCAGCGAGCAAGCCTCGGACTTGCCGGTGGCCATCGGAATGTCGTCGAAGGGGCGATTGCGGTCGACGTGCGCCTCGAGCGCGCCATCAACCTCGCCCGGCTCAAGCCCGCCGAGCAGCTGCGCCGCGCGGTCGAGCATGTCGACCGGACCGTTAAGCGTCGAGAGCGCTTGCGCCAGCACGCGCTCCATGCAATCCTCCACCGCATTGAGCGTCACGAGCTCCTGCGGCACCACGGCAGACGTACGGTTGCGTACGCGCGCCACAAACTCGAGCGTCGACAGGTACACATCGCCAAAAGGCGCATAATCGCCCTGATAGCCGCCGCAAAGCGCCGGCGCCGCCAGCGCGTACTCGGTCTTGGACAGCGGGCTCAGAGCCATCGCGCCCAGCTCGAGCGCCGTGTCCTCCAGCATAAGGCCCAGCGTGCGAGAGCGCAGGCGCTCGGCGTCGCCCGCCGACACATCGCGGTCGAGTACGCGCGCCGCATCCGGCGCATCGCGCTCAACCGTGCGAATATGCAGGCGCTCGGCAATCGCGCGAACGGCGGCACAACGGGCGGCCTCGGCCTCTTCCTGCGCCGGCGTAAAGATGCGGTTGCGTCCCAGCACCAGGCCGACCACATTGCGCGGACCCAGGGCGTCGACGGCAAGCGCTGCCAGCAGGGACGACGGCAAGTCACCCTCGAGCGCCACCACGGCACGCGACGTACCATGGGCACGGGCGTTATCGCGCACAGCGAGCACCAGCGCCTGCCACAGCCATTCCTCGGAGCGAAACTCGGGCAGCTCGTGGTCCTCCAAGGCATCGAGCATCACACCGCGCTGGATCTCCTGAACCAGCAGGCTCTCTTCAAAACACGGCGCCTGGGCCACCACGCGCCCGCAGTCGTCGAGCACAAACGATCCGCCGGTATACACCGACTCGTCATAGGCACCGACCGGCGCCATGCAGGCAAACCACACGCTGCGCTTAGATGCGATCTTGCGGTAGGCACCGCTGCGAACGGCGGCAATGGCGGCCGTCTCGCGGTCGGTCATGTCAAACGCGTTGAACTGAAAATAGGCGATGAGGTCGACGCCGGTCGGCAGCATCTCGAGCTCGCGGTCCAAGTCGAAGATCACGGCGATACGCACGCCGTCCACGTCGAAGACCGGCGGCGCCCAACGGGCATCACCGTTCCCACCACGCTGCAGGGCAATGCTCGAACGGGCCGGCACCACATGGCCGTCCTTGAGCATCATGTAGTCGAGCAGGGGCTGGCCCTCAAACGAAACCGCCGCGGGCACGATGCAGATCATATCGAGTTCTTGGATACGCTCGGCGACACCGGTCAGGCCCGTCAGCATGTCGTGCTCAAAGTCGGCAGTGCCCACCAGGCCCCCGGGCATGGCGCCCATAAAGAGCGGAGCCGGCACGCACAGCACGCGCGCCCCGCGCTCGTGGGCCAGACGAGCCTGGTCCTCGATGCGGCCGCAAATGCCCTCAATATCACCCAGGCGCATATCGATCTGTGCAAGCGCGAGCTTCATGGCTCAGCCCTTTCCGTCGTAAACCATCGAAATCGTAGTAAAAGCGCCGGCCGCATGATGCGGTCGGCGCTCGCATGTGCATATGCTAGCTATGATACCCCGAGCGGGGACGCGCTCCTAGAACGTCGCGGACCACAGCCCATGCAGGTTGCAATAGGCATAGACGGTGCCGGTCTTGGAGCCGCCGGCAAAAAACGTCGCGGGCTTCATGCCGGGCTCAAGGTAATGGACCTCCAGACGGCCCTCGGCCTCAAGGGCGATCCACTCGATGTAGTGCTCGGGCACCATAGGATGCTCGACCGAGCCCACGCGTGCGCGGATCACGTGACCGTCGCGCTCGCTCTCAACGACGGGCACGTGCTTCTCGTGCGCGGCGTCCTCGGTGTTCGCGGTCAGCTCCATGCAGCCGGCAGGGGTTGCAACGTCGTTGCCAAGAGCGGCAATGAGCTTGCCGTCGGGGTCCTTAAAGAATTTCGCCATGATGTTCTCCTTTGTTGATGTGCCGATGTTCTCGATGCTTCTTATGCCCAAAGGCGCGCGAACCATCCACGGCATTGCAAATGAACACATAACGGGCGGGGACGATGGGGCAGCGTGCGCTATCCGCCCTGGCGGCCCCACCCGAGCGGGTTAGCGCCCGTCGCCGCCCAGCAGCGCCAGAACATCTTCGCGGGTAAACAGCGCCGACGAGATGCCGTCGCCGCCGAGCACGCTGTTGACCAGGTCGCGCTTGGACTCCTGCATCTGCATGATGCGCTCCTCGATCGTGTCCTTGGCGATGAGCTTGTACACGGTCACGGTATGTTGCTGGCCAATACGATGCGCGCGGTCGGTCGCTTGGTCCTGCGCCGCCACGTTCCACCACGGGTCGTAGTGGATGACCACGTCGGCCGCCGTCAGGTTAAGGCCCACGCCGCCCGCCTTGAGCGAAATCAAAAAGACCGGGACCTCGCCCGCTTGGAACTGCGCGACCATCTTGGCGCGGCTCTCCTTAGACGAAGCGCCCGTGAGCTTAAGGAAGGCGATGTCCTCCTTGGCCAAGCGCTTACCGATGATATCGAGCATACCCGTAAACTGGCTGAACAACAGGATGCGATGCCCGCCGTCGAGTGCGCCGTGCACGAGCTCCATACACGTATCGAGCTTTGCGCTCCCCGCCTTGTAATCCTCGTAGTGTAGACGTGGGTCGCAGCAGATCTGGCGCAGCTTGGTGAGCTCGGCGAGCACCTTGAGCTTGTCCTTCTTAAACTCCCCAGCCTCGCGGTGCTGCACCTGCTGGGCGATGCGGTCCTGGTTGGCCAGGTAGAGCTTGCGTTGCTCGCCGGTAAGCTGTGCCATGACGGTGTCCTCGATCTTCTCGGGCAGGTCGGCCACCACGTCTTCCTTAACACGGCGCAGCACAAACGGCGACACGAGCGCCTGCAGGCGAGCGGCGCTATCGCCCTCGGCATGCTCGACGGGGCTCTCAAAGCGCTTGGCAAACGACTCGCGCGTCCCCAAAAGGCCCGGCATCAAAAAGTCGAAGATGCTCCAGAGCTCGGACAGGCGGTTTTCGATGGGCGTGCCCGTCAGGGCAAAGCGCACGCCGGCAGGCAGGCGCTTGGCAGCGCGCGCCACCTGCGTGAGCGGATTTTTAATGTACTGTGCCTCATCGAGCACCACGCGGGCAAAATCCTGCTCGACGTACTCGTCGATATCGCGCCGCATAAGGTCATACGACGTTACGACCACGTTATGCTCGGCCACGCCGGCAATCTGTACACGACGTTGAGCCTTGGCGCCCACAATGGCGCACACATCGAGCGACGGGGCAAAGCGCTCCAGCTCGGCAGTCCAGTTGTACACGAGTGAGGCCGGGCATACCACGAGCGTGGGCTTGGTGTCCCCCGCCTCCACGCGCGCCAGGATATGCGCGATCATCTGGAGCGTTTTGCCCAGGCCCATGTCGTCGGCCAAGATGCCGCCAAGGCCCAGGTGTTCGAGCGAGCCGAGCCACTGGTATCCGTCGACCTGGTAGCCGCGCATCGTTGCCTTGAGCGATGCCGGCACCGTAAAGTCCATCTTGCCGAGCGTGTCCAGGCGCTCGACGGTGCGGCGGAACGCAGCGTCGCGATCGGCCTCGAGCGCCGGCGTGCGTGCGAGCATGCTATCGACAAAAAGGGTACTCGACGCGGGAAGCGACACGCCGTCGAGCAGGTCGACGGCATCGACGCCTAGGTCCTCGGCAAGACCAAACGCGGCACGCGCTCCCTCATCCAGGCGCACGATGTCGCCGGACGTCAGGCGCGCGAACGTCTGGTGGCGCTTGTACGAGTCCAGATAGATGGCAAGATCTGCCGCCGAAAGGCCGCTCGCGCCCAGTTCGACATCGAGCAGGTTACTCTTGACGGTCGCGCGCACCGAGAGCTTGGGCGCAGGGCGGACCGAAATCTGGCGCAGACGGTCGCTGAGCATGACCTCGCCCAGCTCGGACAGGGCAGACAGGCCCTCGGTCAGCAAGTGGAACAGGCTCTCGTCATCGCGCTCCTCAAACGCCAGGCCGCCCTCGTAGAAATCGAAGTACATGGCAGCCGTGTCCATAACGCGAAACTCCGCCAGCGTATCGCGGGGCGGAACGCCGGGGCGTTGCTCTTCGAAAGGACTGCCCGGAGCACCAAGACTAAAGAGATCAGCCGACCAATCGCCGTAGGTAACCGTAATTTTGCAGGTCACAAGACCATCGTCGACGCCGATTGCCATGGCAAAGCTCGCCTCGGGTGCCACAGTATCGAGCGCGGCGGGCGCGGTGAGGTCGGTATAGTCGCGCAAAATGGGCAGCGCCATACGGCAGAACTCACCCACCTGCTCGGCGGCAATATGGGCGGGCGTGCGGCACGGCAGCAAGCGCGACAAAAAAGGTGCGGCATGCTGAGCAAATGCAGCGTCGGTACGGCGCGCGCGGCGCGTGTCAACCAAGTAGGCGGCATCGCCCGACGCAAAGCAGTACATATCGGCGGGCAGGCGCAGGTCATAGCTACCACCAGCCGCCGGCGCGATTTTGGCGGCAAGAAGTGGTGGGCGCTTAGCGGACGCCTCGTCCTCCCCTTGCGGAGACAGCTCAACCGCCACGTCGTAGGTGCGACGCGTCGTCGTCCCCCGCGACCAGGCGGGCTCAAAAGAGATGGTCTGGCCGCGCAGCAGGTCCAGCACATATACGATGCTATGCTCGGACAGCGGCAACTGACGCTCGGCAACAAAACCGCTGCGGGCAAAGTCGTACGACGCCGAACGCGAGCTTGTGATGTCATCGAGATAGGCAACTGTCGTCACAACAAGGTTGAGCAGCTTTGTCGATGTTTCGTCAAAGGCCTCAGGTGAATGGACAAACGTGAGCTTCTTGCCATAGGAGAACGTGCCGCCGCGCACGTAGGCATCGGCCATGCCGTCGATGTCCTTGACCACGTAGGAGACCGATCCACAGCGAATGCGGAACTCGAGCGCCCAGCTAAAGCGGTCAGCGAACAGCGGATTGTAGTACGGCACCAACGAGGGCTCCAACGCCGCTTTGGGGGCGTCGGGATCAACGGCACCGGCAAGTTTGCGGCGCATGCTCGCCAGCTCATCCATGCGCGCGTCCGAAAGATCGGAAAGCGCCGCCACAAGGCTCGGGCTCGTGGGGACGGGCGCCGGGAAGGGAAAGTTGGGGTTGACGGCCGGCGCGGCGGACGCGGCGCGTGCGGGCTGTTTCGGCTGCGCCGTAAACGTGCGAACCGGCGTGCGCAGCCCCTCAACAGGCTCAATGCCGCTGGTGTCCAGGTACGCCAGCGCTGTGGCGATGGCGTGCTTGCACATACCGGGATAGCGGTATGCGGCGGGGCAGTCGCAGTCGTAGTCGATAACCTCGTGCTCGTCCATATCGAGCGCCACGTGCGTCTTGTACAGGTCGCCGCGCGAGCCGCGCACCGAGCCCTCAACCGTCACGTTTTTGGAGAAGCGCGAGCCGCTGTCCTCAATCGACAGCACGGCGCCGTTGAGCATGAGCGAGCGGCCCTTCATAAAGGTGCCGCTCAACGCCGCCTCTTTGCGAAGCGCCTGCACAAACGTCCCCTGCGCCATCACTTCCTCCAATCTCACCCGGGGTAGCTTAGATCACCGTCACGCGGCCCTGGTTACCCACAATGGCCTTGGCCTCGGCCAGCAGCGGAATCGAACGCGCGTTGACCTTGGCAGGTACCTCGGCACGCAGCACGCGCCCGTCCACCTGCTCGATAAAGATCTCCACGCGGTCGCCGCCCGGGTTAGCGGTGAGCACCGTGGCCAGGCGCGCCATATTGCCCTGGCTAAAGCGGCTGTTGGGCACCATGACCTCAAACACCTTGGGCTTGTTGTTCTCCTCGTTGAGCTCGAGCGGCACGATCTCCTGCGCGATGATCTGGTCGCCGCGGTCCGAGCGCTCGAGCTTGCCCTTAATGCGCACAAAGGCATCGGACAGCTGCGCGCCGGTCTCGGGATCGACCTCGCCGTACAGGTACCCCTCGGCCTCCTTGTAGGTCTTGGGGAACACGACGACGGTGGCCTCGCCTTCCATGTCCTCGAGCTGCACGATGCCCATGGGGTCACCGTTTTTGGTCACGCGCTTGGACACGCTCGAGACCATGCCGGCCCACCACAGCGCCTTGCCCTCGGGAATTTCCTGGTTGATGGTGCCGCCCGTAGGATTCTGAACTTCGTAGCCGGTGTCGATCTGCGAGAACGAGAAGTCACGCGCCTTGGCTAGTGCATACTCAAACGGGCGCAGCGGGTGGTCCGAGACATAGATGCCCAGAACCTCCTTCTCCTGACTCAACTTAAGGTGACGGTCCCATTCCTGGCCATCCGGATCGGGCACGCTCACCTCAAAGCCCGAGCCCTCAACGTCGCCAAACATATCGAAGAACGACGTCTGGCCGCTCGCGCGATCCTTCTGGCGCTTTACCGCGGCATCGATGATGTTCTCGGGGTTGTTCTTGTCCACAAAGTGCATCATCTGGCGACGCGGATACCCCGTGGAGTCGAAGGCGCCTGCCTTGATGAGCGATTCGATCACGCGGCGGTTGGCCTGGCTCGAGTCCACGCGCTCGACAAAATCGTGCAGCGTCTTAAACGGACCGCCCGCCTCGCGCTCGGCGATAATCGCCTGCGCCACGCCGGTGCCCACGCCGCGGATGCCGGCCAGACCAAAGCGCACGCCCTCCTTGGTAGCCGTGAACTCGGTACCGGACTCATTGACATCTGGCGAAAGCACGGGGATGCCGTCGTGACGGCACGCCGAGACGTAATGAACGATCTTGTCGGTCTTGCCCGTGTAGGACGTCAGAACGGCCGCCATGTACTCGTGCGGATAGTGCGCCTTGAGCCACGCCGTCTGCATAACCAGGATGGCGTAGCCGGCGGAGTGCGACTTGTTAAAGGCGTAAGATGCGAACTCGAGAACATCGTCCCAAATCTTCTGGGCGACCTCGCGCGTGTAGTTGTTCTTGATAGCGCCGTTCATCCAGTGGTCGTAGGTGGTCTCGTCCGAGCCATCCTCCCAGTGCAGCACCGTCGACGTGAGCAGCTTGATCTTTTTCTTAGCCACGGGTTTACGGATACGCGAGTCCGATTCGCCCTTGGAGAAGCCGCACATCTCGACGGAGATGAGCATAACCTGCTCCTGGTAGACCATGGTGCCGTAGGTTTCGCCCAGGATGTCGTCCAGGCGGTCGTCGTAGGAAACCGCCGGTTCCTTGCCGTTCATACGGTTGATGTAGGACGAGACCATGCCGGCGCCCAGCGGGCCCGGGCGGTACAGAGCGATCAATGCCACGACGTGCTTGTACTCGGTGGGCTTCATGTTCTTGATCGTGGCCGTCATGCCGGCGGACTCGACCTGAAAGACGCCGGCGGTGTGGCCGGAACCCATGAGCTTAAAGATCTCGGGGTCGTCAAAGGGAATCTCTTCCTCTTTGATGTCGATGCCGAAGTTCTTCTTGATGTTTGCCTTTGCCTTGGAGATAACAGTCAGCGTGCGCAGGCCCAAGAAGTCCATCTTGAGCAGGCCCATGTCGGCAACGGTATGGCCCTCGTACTGGGTAATCTCGACGCCGCCCTTGGTGTCGAGCTTGGTGGGCACGTGCTCGTTGACGGGGTCGCGGCAGATCAGAACGGCGCACGCGTGCACGCCCTCGCCACGGGTGAGGCCCTCGATTGAGAGCGCCGTGTCGATGATGCGGCGGGCGTCGTCGTCCTTTTTATATGCCTCGGCAAAATCGGGGTTAAACAGGTCCTCTTTGCCGGGTTGCTTTTCGAGCACCTGCTTGAGCTTGACCTTGGGGTCGCTCGAGACCATCTTGGACAGACGCTGGCCCATGTAGACCGGGTAGTCCAGGACGCGAGCGGCGTCGTTGATGGCCTGCTTGGCCTTAATGGTCGAGTAGGTGATGACGTGGGTGACTTTCTCGGGGCCGTAGAGCTGGCGAACGTGCTCCACGACCTCGAGGCGCCGCTCATCGTCGAAGTCCATATCGATATCGGGCATCTCGGTACGCTGCGGGGACAGGAACCTCTCGAACATCAGGCCGTTCTCGAGCGGGTCGAACGCGGTGATGTTCATAGCGTAGGCGACGATAGCGCCAGCGGCCGAACCACGGCCGGGGCCGACGCCGATGCCGTTGTCCTTGGCCCATTGCACGTACTCGGCGACGATCAAAAAGTAGGCGGCAAAGCCCTTGTCGCAAATGACCTTGTATTCGTACTCAAAGCGCTCTTTGATGTTGACGCCACCGATCTCGCGCGTGGCCCAGTCGTCGCCATAGTGCTGGCGCAGACCCTTCTCGCACTCGCGGCGGAACTGGCTCTCGTGCGTCTCGCCGGGGTCGAGCAACGGGAAGCGCGGCAGGATGATGGAGTCCCAGTCCAGCTCGACGTAGCACTTGTCGGCGATCTCGAGCGTGTTGTCGCAGGCCTCGGGGCAATACGGGAACATCGCCCGCATCTCCTCCTCGGTCTTCATGTAAAACTCCGAGCCAGTCATGCGCATGCGGTTGGGGTCGTCGACTTTGGCGTTCATGCCAATGCACATGATGACGTCCTGCACGGGCGCGTCCTCGCGGCGCAGGTAGTGGAAGTCGTTGGTGGCGATAACCTTGACGCCCACCTGTTTGGCGATGTCAATGAGCGTGCGGTCCATCTGCTCATCGGTCAGGCCGTTGTCGGTGGTGATGCCGTGTTCCTGGATCTCGATATAAAAATCGCCGGGCTCGAAGGTGTCACGGAAGGTCTCGGCCCACTTGATGGCGCCCTCCATGTCACCACGGTCGATGTATTTGGGGATGATGCCGGCGATGCAGGCGCTCGTGCAGATCATGCCCTTGGCGTGGCGGCGCAGGTTGTCGAGCGTCACGCGCGGCTTGTAGTAAAAGCCCTGCACGGCGGCCTCGGAGACCGTCTGCATCAGGTTGACGTAGCCCTCCTGGTCCTTGGCCAGAAGGATCATGTGGTAGAGCTCGGGCTTATGGTCGCGGGCGAGCGTCTCGTCCGGCGTAAAGTAGACCTCGCACCCAAAGATGGGTTTGATGACCAGGGGCGGCTTGAGCTCGTCGATGTTGCCCTTCTCGTCCCACATGGCCATGTCCTTCACATACTGGGCATGCTCGCGCGGGCTTGCCTCGGGGTCGGGCTCCACCAGCTCGTCGCGGCGATCCTTTTCCAAGAAGGCCTTGTCGTGGCTCCAGGTTTTGTACTCGGGCGTGTTGTGGTTGACGGCGTCGCAGGCCAGCGCCAGGTCGGGCACGCCATACATGTAGCCGTGGTCGGTAATGGCCACGGCGGGCATGCCAAGCTCAACGGCACGGTTGACCATATCCTGGATACGGGTTGCGCCGTCGAGCATGGAGAAAACAGTGTGATTGTGCAGATGGACGAATGCCATGTGATGAGCTCCGATGCGGGTTCGTGTTCTGACTGAACGATTTTACCCCACGGCACGGACAGCACCCGAACCTAGCCAAACCCACACGGCTACTCACGCAGTTGCGGTGAAATGCGGACTGTTTGGCGGCTTTTTTGGCCAAAACAGTCCGTATTCCACCGCAAGTTATTGAGGGCTAGAGGCTGTAGGTGACCACCTGAGGCTCGCACGGGTTGGCGAGGTCGACTTGCTCCACGCGGACGAACTTGACGGTCACGGCCTCAAAGCCCGCCTTGTGCAAAACATCAGCGTAGACGCGCGCCTGCAGGGCGTGCTTCTCCTGCAGCTGTTCCGGCGTCTCGTCCGGCGTGCCGCCCGTCTTGTAGTCGATGACCAGCGCGCATGACGAATCCGCCGGGTTCGTCGCCAAAGCATCGATGGCGCCCTCGGCATATGCACCGTAGCGAGCGATGTCTTCATCCTCGCAGCCCAGCGAAAAGAACGGCACCTCGGCGCGAACGCACGGCCAGGCAAGTAGCTCGGCACGGACCGCCGACTTGAGCCAGCGATCCAGGGCAACGTCGAAGCGTTCGCGCTGTTCCGGCGTCAGGCGCCACAGGCGAGCCAGGGCGTCGGCACGCTCGGCGGGCAGCTCATCGGCACCCATCTCGATCAGCCACTGGCAGGCGGCATGGAAGGCCGAACCCAAGGCCATGGGATTGCCGGCGGGCTCGACAGCGGCCACGTCCGCATCCGTCATTTCCGAGCCATCCGACTCGGCATCATCGCCAGCCTCGTCCATGGGCACGCGCGCCTCGGCGGCACGGTCCTCGGCCTCGGCATGCAGCGCCGCGGCAATTGACGAGTAGCTGTACGAATCGCGCACCGGATACGGGCAGGCGCCCATGCGCACGCCCACCGTCTGGGGATACACGAGCTCAAACGCATCGGGCTCGGGGTCGGCAGGGCCGGGAACGGCGGCGCGGGCATCCGCACCGGCGCCCCCCGGCTCCGCATCGCCGCGGACAAGCCTGCCCTCGGCATCCAGAGAAGCATTGGCCTCAAACGCCTGCTCGCCAAACGTAAAGTCCGCCAGCGAGATGAGCTCGTAGTCGCCCGGCTTGGAGTTGTCGAACACCAGGCGGTCGGCATCGAGCTGCGGCATGTCCAGAGCGTCGGTAGGCAGAATACGACGCAGCACGTCATAGGTCAGATCGGTCTCGACGTCGAAGGTCGGCGCACACACCTTGCCGCGGCTCACGCCGGCATCCATCGCCAGAATGACCAGCTCTCGCGCACGCGTCATGGCGACATAGAGCAAGCGAGCCCGCTCCTCGAGCGAAAGCTGCAGGTCGTCGTTACGCAGGCGGGCAAATGCCTCGGCGGGAGAGCCCGTCGCACAGACGTCCTCCATGAGCTCTGGCGGCAGCCACAGCGACGTGCCCTTGCCCTTAAACGCGTGCTCAAACTGTTTTTTGACGTCATCGCCCTTCACGAACGTGCCGTCCGCGAGTTTAACGCCGTCGAAGCGTGCCGGCAGCGCCACGACCTGCGCTCCGCCCTCGACACGCCCCATCTGAGCCGCACCGGACGATTTGCGCACGCCAAAACACTCGGCAACCGCTACGACCGGATACTCCAGACCCTTGGACGCATGCACCGTCATGATGCGCACCGCGCCGTCGCCCTCCTCGTTGAGCGCGCCCGGGGCCTCCTTGCCCGCCAAGAAGCGGTCGAAGGCGAGCGCGATGGAGCGCGGAGAATTGCCGAGCTCGGCCTCTGCCTCGGCCACGGCGTCGAGCGCCTTGAGCACGTTGGCGGCGATGGCCTTGCCCTCGGGACCACGCTGCGCCAGACGCACAAACCAGCCGGAGGCGTTGACAGTATCGCGCGCGATGGCGGCGAACGAATCGCGCCCCACGCGACGAAGTGCATAGCGCAGCACCTCACGGGCGCGCGTCAGCAGCGGCAGATCCCGCAGCCCCGGCACATCGCAATCGCTCATGATGCCCACGTCGATGTTGCGGCGCGAGGTCTCCCCCGTCTGGTCGTCCAGCTTGGTCGCCAGCGCCAGGAACTCCTGAGCGCCGAGCGCAAACATCGGCGAGGCCAGCAGCGGCATAAGACCCTGCGCCGTATCGGCCGGGTTAGCAAGCGCGCACCCCAGGGCACGCACCGTTTGGACCTCGGCAGCCTGGGCAAAGACCGAGCCGCCCGCGATGACGCAGTCGAGCCCCTGGTCGCGAAACGCCTGTGCGTAGACATCGGCATTGGTCATGCGCCCCAGTAGCAGTACCATGCTGCCCTGGGGCTGGCCCGCTTTAACGAGCGCTTGGAATCGCTCCGCAATCGCACGAGCTTTCGCCTGCGTTCGCTCCTGGGTGCTGCCGCCGGCAACGAAGACCGCCTGGCGGCGCGACGCCTTTGCCTTGAGCTTGTCCTCGCGATCGTCACTCGGCTCAAGATCCAAGAACCCCTGCATCAAACCACCGGTATCGCCGTCAAAGACGCGCGCCACATAGCGCAGCACCTCGTCGTGGCTGCGGAAGTTGCGCACGAGTTTGACGAGCTCGCCGGCGGGGGCATCGGATGCGGCAGCCGTCTCGGGCGCAGCAGAGGAGCCCACTTTGCGCTCCTGGCGGCGGAAGACCTCAACCTCGGCGCCACGGAAGCGGTAGATCGACTGCTGCGCATCGCCCACGGTACACAGCGCACGCTCACCCGCGCCGGTCAGGTAACGGATCAGGTCAACCTGCATCTGGTCGGTATCCTGGAACTCATCGATCATGACCATCTTAAAGCGGCCCTCATAGGCTGCTCGAATAGCCGGGTAGTCGCGCAGCGCCTCGTACGCCATGCGCAGCAGGTCGTTGTTATCGAGCGCGGACTGGCCGGCCTTCAGCGCGCGATACTCGGCCTCCACGGAACGGGCCAGGCCCACCAGTGCATCGAGCGCGGGGGCACCGCAGGCAAGCACGATATTGATAAATGCATCAGCAGTCTCGGCCTTGAGTAGCTCCACCTGCTCCTTAGAAAACGCCTTGCTCGCGCGCGGCATGGTGCACGACATCATAAGTCGCGCCGCATCGACCATGGTCTTGCCGCTCGCCTCGAACGCGTCGATGGCATCGAGCGCCGTCTGCGCCTTCTCGGTCGCGGCCTTGCTTGCGCCCAGCGCCGCGCGATAGGCATCGGCGAGCGCTGAGGTATCGGCCTGGCCGCGCGCCACGCACACGTCGTCCATACCGCCCGGCAACTGACTCGACAGCTCCAGCAGGTCGCGCACCAGACCCTTGATGGTCGTGCCGGCGCCAAAGGGACCGCCCTCGCCCGCCATGGGATACCAGGCGTAGAGGGCCTTGAGCGATGCCGCGAGCTCGGGGACGGCATCGGGCGCCGTCGCGCGGGCCAGCACATGCTCAACGGCCTGGTCCATAAGCTCGTCGGTATCGGTGAGCACCGTGAACTCGGGGTCGATGCCCAGCTCCAACGCGTGTGCGCGCAGGATGCGCGAGCACATGCCGTGAATGGTCGAGATCCACGCATCGTCGACGGTCAGGGCCTCCTCGTCCATACCCTCTTCGATAAGCGCGCGACGCACGCGGTCGCGAATCTCGGCCGCGGCATCTTTGGTAAAGGTAATGGCGAGCACCTGATCCAGATGCTCGACAAACGGACCGGATTCGGGCGAGAGCGCGTAGACGATGCGGCGCGTGAGGGTAAAGGTCTTGCCCGAACCGGCGCCCGCCGAGACAAACAGCGGACGGTCGAGCGTTTTGACGACTTGCAGTTGTTGCGGCATCAAAGTCGAAAGATCCATGGTCTACACGTCCCTCCTTACAAACGTTCCTTCGTGGTTATACGAGCAGCGCGCATGCGCGGCCTGAGCCGACGTCGGGTCGACGGCGGCAACGTCGCCTGCCTCGAGTTCGTGCAGGCGCTCGGCGATGCCGGCCTCCACGCGATCGAGCAGGGCGTCGAAGTCCATGCTGCCACCCTCGCCGGGAAAGCCCTTCTTAAGCCCCGGGATGCGGCCGTCACCACGCTCCTCCTCGAGCAGCTCGGCACTCGCGGCGCCGCGCAGCGCCGGTTTGCCGCCCTTGGTCGAAAAATAGAGCGCCGCACGGGCATCCAGATCCAGCGCCCGGCGCATGGCCTGCGCATAGATAAGCGTCTGGGTATGGGGCGGCAGCCACCGCGGGTCGTCGATGGCGGCCTCGCCCGATTCCTCGTCGCGCACCGTGGGGTCGGCGAGTTTAAACTCCTCAACGCCCGTGCGATGCTTGTAGTCGATTACCACGGCGCGATTCTCGGCATCCACATCCACGCGGTCGATGCGCCCGCCGAGCGGCCAACCGGCATACTCGACCTGGAGCTCGTTGAACGCAAACTCCAGGTAGCGCGGAGCAAAGGGGGTGAGCGCCTCGGACTCGTAGGCAAGCACGCCCTCCAGCTGCGGCAAGATCTCAGCCACCTGGCGCTCCTCCACTGGAGAGAGCGGCACCAGCGGGCCCTCGGTACCGCGCTTGCCCGCATGCTCGGCCAGGGTCTCGGCAAAGACCTCGCGCAACAGCCCCTGCGCGCGCGGCAGATTCATGGGCGTCACGCGCTCCATGCCCTCCTGCGGAAGACGTGCATGCAAGTGCTCCAGCACGTCATGGACAAAGTTGCCCTTCTCCATGTTGCCAAAGCCCGCATCGATGGACTGAGGTTTGACGCGATACGAGACGAACCAGCACAGCGGGCAGGTGGAATAGGCCTCGATCTGCGAGGCGGACGTCAGGCGCGGCACGAGCGGCGCGCCCTCGCCCTCGCCATCGCGACGGCGCAGGACCAAATACGGCACGGCCTCGGCACTCAGATGCTGAGGGGCTTCACAGGTCACGCGCTCGCGCTTGAGACCTTCGCCTGCCGCGGGATCGAAGTCCCTTACGATATCGCCCTCACCCACGCACTTCGCCTTGTCGGCGTCAGCGGCCTTAGCGTCACCAGTGGCCTTAGCATCGTCAGCGGCCTTAGCATCGTCAGCGGCCCTAGCATCGTCAGCGGCCTTGTCGGCGTCAGCGGCCTCGGCGTGCGCCCGCAGCTCGGTCCACACGGCAGCCGGATAGCACTCGCGCGCCTGGCGATCGTGCGTCACGCGGGCGAGCGCAACCGGACCACGCGACGCTTGCATCGCACGGCCAAAGCGCACGCGCAGCAGGGCCGCAGGCTCAAGCGTCACGCCCTCGCGACCAAGGCTCGCCGTCAGCGTAGCCAGCGGTCCCTCCTCGTGCGAGAGCGGATAGCTGTCCAGATCGACATCGGCAAACAGCACAGCATCGTAGCTGCCGGGGCGCAGAGCCGCCGCATCGGCAAGCGAAGCAAAACGAACCTGAGCACGTGGCGCACGGTCAACCTCGTAGGTCTCGTAATCGTAGGCGGTACTACGCTTGTCCACCTTGGTGCGAATGCCATCGAGCACGGGCACGATCGCGGCCTGCGACACGTCGAGCGCGCGGGCGCCATTCATAAGGATGCCGATGACGTGGCGCAGCAGGGCCACCTCCGCTTGGCGACGGGCTTGGCCATCCAAGCTGCCCAGCGAGCGATCGGGCAACGCCTCGGCAACGGCAAGCATGGCCTTGAGCGCCGTCACGGGCTTGTCACGCCACAGCGCCTGGAACACGTCCGAGACCACGCACGGCACGTTCTTAAACCAGTTCTCGTCGCTCGCCGCCTTGCGCGCGCCCCTCACCTGGCCTTGGACGCTCTGCAGCAGGCTCTTAACGCCCGCGGTAGTCTTGCTGCGCGAGAGACGCATATTCTTATCGAAGGTACGGGCATTGACAGCATCAGCGCCCGAAAGCGGACTGTAAATCCAGTCGGTAAGCTCCGGCGCGGGCCACCACTCAGTCTTAGAAGCTGCCCCTTCGTCGGCGGCCTTCATACGCTCGATCAGGTTGGCGAGCGCCGTGAACTGCCTGCCCGCAATGGATTGAGAAAACGCCGTGAACTCAACTGTCTCGGCAGCGATATGACGAGCCGCCAGACGAGAGGCGAGCTCACCGAACAGCTGGGGTGCCCGGGCAGAAACAACGAGCACGCGTACGGGGTCGGCGGGCGTTGCAGCAGCCTTATCGTCCTTGGACTCCTTGTGCGTTTTCGCCAACTTATCGATGGCGTCCGCATAAGCATGGGCACGGGCATGGGGGCCGGCGACCTCAATAAAGGCAGGCTGAGCGGCGGTCCCGCAAGCGGCATCAGACGCGACGGCGTCCTCCCTCAGCGGCGCGGCCTCGAACAGCACACCGCGGGCATCAAATGCCGCGGCAAGCTCCTCGCGCATCGCCGCCTGCTCGCAGGCAAGCAGTACGACGACCTCTCCCCCATTGTTCGCCACGGCAGACAGCAGCTCGAGCAGGCCGTGCGTAAACGACGTGATACCGCGCACGCATACGGCGCGGGTGCACGCCGGCAGGTTATCGGCCAGGGCATCGGCCATAATGTCAGCCGCCTCGCAGGGCTCGACCATATCTCGACGGTCCAAACCGCGCGCATAGGCGCACAAAAGTTCAAACACGCGAGCCTCGGCGTCGCTTTTGGGCTTGGGCTTGCAAACGTTGTCGCAGCAACGCTCGGTGCCTGTCCCTGCCACACCCGGCAGCACATCGCGAGCCATACGCGCGAGCATACGCACCGTGCCCTGGCTGCGCGAAAGCGGCTGCAGGTCGGCGTCGTCGAGGCGCGCTACCATGTCCGAAAACAGCATCTGGCGCTGCAGGTTGTCGACGAAACCGCGCCCGTCGCCCAAAAGCTCCCAAAGCGAGCGAAGCCACGATGTAGGCGTCTTGTAGTCAATACCCAGCGAAACGCCGGCTTCCGCCGCATCATGACGGCACAGGTCGAGCTCAGCAAACGTTGGCGCCAGCAGCACGGCACGCCCGTGGCGGGCAATAAGGTCGGCAAGCAGCGCCGCCTCGGCATCGCTCAAATCCGCGCCGGCGTTGGTGGTATAGATTCGAACAGGCATGGTCCTCCACTCAAACCGTTCGCAATATTCAATGTTTCCATCCTACCCGCCCGCGCGGACAGATTTGCCCCACGCCAACAGATTTGACCCCTTGGAGACGGAGGAAAATGGATCACCGAGGAGGTCAGTCTAACCCAGCGATCCGTTTTCCTCCGTCCCCAAAGGATCAAAAAACCGCCCCCGAAGGGACGGTTCTGCGCAATTCGTTTGTTGCCGCTGGCCTACTCACCATCCTCCAGTTTGATGAGGATCTTGCGATAGCCGCCGTACTCGCCGTTGAGTGCCTTTGAAACGCGGCTCACCGTAGTGGACGAAGCGCCGGTGCGGGCCTGAACCTCAACATAAGGCTCGCCCTCATCCAGATAACGCGCAACCTGCAGACGCTGCGATAGATCGCAGATCTCGCGCGGCGTGCAGATATCGGTCAAAAACGCTTGGATATCCTTCTCGTCATCCAAAAGACTAAATGCGTGGACCAGCTGCTTGACATCAGGCTTGTCAAACATGTTCTCGATATTCATCGATCACCGCCAAACCCGCCAAAAGGCATCGAAGTTGATACTGACATCGGGCATCGTTCGCCCGTTCTATGCAATAGGGCAACGCGTGTGGCTTTTGCCCGTAGCAGTTTAGCACACCACCAAACTAAAGCGACAAAACTCTCTGCCAGCGGCGCATTTTCTAGGACGAACGCCGTTTTGAAACCGAATGCGCACGTAAGCTCCACGAATATCTGAGACAATGGGCGGCCGAACAAGGCGGCACACCCGAGCGGCCGCCCAAGCTGCCGCAGCAAACCGCTTCACGCGTTACCGACGCACCCTGCGCAAGAAAGGATTCACACCATGCGCTTTATGCTTAACTGGCTCTTTACCTCGGTCGCCATCGCGATTGCCACGTTCCTCGTTCCCGGCATCCAGCCCTTCGGTTTTGCCGAGGCCTGGGTCTGCTTCGCCTTCGTGGGACTGTTCCTGAACATCGTCGATTCGTTCGTCAAGCCGTTCCTGACGGTCATCTCGCTGCCGCTCACGATCATTACGCTGGGCATTTTCCAGCTTGTCGTCAACAGCTTTATGCTCGAGCTCGCGAGTTACCTGTCGGTCAACCTGCTGGGCGTCGGCATCTCCATCGCAAACTTTGGCTCGGCCTTTATGGGCAGCATCCTGGTGTCCATCATGCGCAGCATTCTCGACAGCATCGCCGAGGACTAAAAGGCCATTCCGGCCGCGCCCGTCTCAACAGCCCAAAACGAAGGCCGCCCATCGCAAAAATGGGCGGCCTTCTTATTTGTCAGGTCTCAAAGGACGAGAGAATCTACCATTTCCGCCCCGTCCCCACATGGCAGATTTGGGTTAGATGACGTAGTCATAGCCATGGCTGGGAGCGACAAGTTGATCGAGCGTCACACCGTCGAGGTAGTCGTTGATGAGCTTGTCCAGGTTCTTCCACACGTCGAGCGTGGGGCACTCATCCGAACGCGAGCAGCCCTTGCAGTCGCCATCCAGGCAGGCGACCGGCGCCAGACTACCCTCGGTCAGGCGCAGGATCTCGCCCACCGTGTACTGCTCGGGCGGGCGCGTGAGCACGTAGCCACCGCCCTTGCCGCGCATGCCCGAAAGCATGTTGGCGCGCACGAGCGTAGCCAAGATGTTCTCGAGATATTTCTCGGAAATCCCCTGTCGCGCCGCGATCTCTTTGAGCGGGATGCGGCCGGCCGCCTGGTGCTCGGCCAGGTCGACCATAACGCGCAGGGCATATCTGCCCTTTGTGGAAACCAACATATATATAGCTGCCTTTCGGTCTTTTAATTCGTAGAAATTCTAGCCGAAAAATTGGTTTTGAAAATACCTATTCCCGTCAAGATGGTTAATCGACTCGTAATAATCTTCTATTTCCTATTGCGTTACTAGGCTTTACTGTCTACTATGCTTGCCAACAGCAAAACGAACAACCTATAAGGTTTGTGGGTTTCGCTGCCACACACACCGTAAAACCACACGGTATCCAGTCATTTGAACACTTTGGAGGTTCACCATGAGCAATGTTTACACGTCCATCGATCAGCTTATCGGCCACACCCCGCTTCTGGAGCTCACCCACTTCGAGGCCGACGAGGACCTCAAGGCCCGTGTGCTCGTCAAATTGGAATACTTCAACCCCGCCGGGTCCGTCAAAGACCGCGTCGCCAAGAACATGATTGACGAGGCCGAGAAGGCCGGCAAGCTCGTGCGCGGTGGCGACTACACCATCATCGAGCCCACGAGCGGCAACACCGGCGTCGGCATCGCCTCGGTGGCGGCGGCCCGCGGCTACAAGGTGATCATCACTATGCCCGAGACCATGTCCGTCGAGCGCCGCAAGCTCATGCAGGCATACGGCGCACAGCTCGTGCTCACCGACGGCTCCAAGGGCATGAAGGGCGCTATCGCCAAGGCGGAGGAGCTGCAGAAGGAAACTCCCAACAGCATCATCGCCGGCCAGTTTGTGAACCCCGCGAACCCGGCCATTCACAAGGCCACGACCGGCCCCGAGATCTGGGACGACACCGACGGCAAGGTCGACATCTTCGTCGCCGGCGTCGGCACCGGCGGCACCGTGACCGGCGTGGGCGAGTTCCTCAAGGAGCAGAACCCCGAGATTCAGGTCGTCGCCGTCGAGCCCGCCACCTCCCCGGTGCTCTCCAAGGGCCAGGCCGGCCCGCACAAGATCCAGGGCATCGGCGCCGGCTTTGTGCCCGACGTCCTTGACACCCAGGTCTACGACGAGATCATCCCCGTCGAGAACGACGACGCCTTTGCCACCGGCCGCGCCGTGGGCCACAAGGAAGGCGTGCTCGTGGGCATTTCGTCCGGTGCCGCCGTGTGGGCCGCGCTGCAGCTGGCCAAGCGCCCCGAGAACGAAGGCAAGACCATCGTGGCCCTACTTGCCGACACCGGCGAGCGCTACCTGTCCACGGCGCTCTTCCAGGACTAGAGCTTCTCGTTCTTAGAACGAGTCCAAGGCACGCCGGTCTCCCCTCTCTTCTGGCAGCCTGAGCTCATCCCAACAGGATGCCCCACGAGACGTCCGAACTTGCTACAATGTCTGCGGCGCGGAACCAGCCTCCCGCGCCGCTTTTCTTTTTTGGCCACATGCCACCAAGGAGAACCTCCTCATGCACAACAAGCGCGTGCTCGTCGCCATGAGCGGCGGCGTCGATTCCAGCGTGACCGCGTATCTGCTCAAAAGCCAGGGCTACGAATGTGTCGGCGCCACCATGCGCCTCACCTGCCCCGCACCCGACCCCGCCACGGGCATGAGTAAGGTCGACCGCGACATCGCCGACGCAGAGGCCGTCGCCGAGCGCATAGGCATTCCCCACCATGTGCTCGACTTGCAGCAAACCTTCGACCGTAACGTAATCGAGCGCTTTGTGAACGCCTACCAGGAGGGGCTGACGCCCAATCCGTGCATTATCTGCAACCGCCACATTAAGTTTGGCGCGTTGCTGGATGCGGCGCTGGATATGGGCTGCGACTACATCGCCACGGGCCATTACGCCAAAACAAGCCAAGCGGCAGACGGCACCCGGCAGCTGCACCGCGGCGAAGATCCCAAAAAGGACCAAAGCTACTTTTTGTATTCGCTTACGCAGGAGCGCCTGGCGCACACGATCTTTCCGCTGGCGGGCCTAGACAAAGAGCGCGACGTGCGCCGCATAGCCGCCGAGCAGGGCTTTACCAACGCCCAGAAGGCCGAGAGCGAGGATATCTGCTTTATTCCAGACGGTGACTACGCGGGCTATATCGAGCGCCGCTGCGGACATCCCGCTGCACTGGGCGATATCGTATGGCGCGACGGCAGCGTGGTCGGGCGCCACAACGGCGCGCTGCGCTACACCATCGGCCAGCGCAAAGGCTTGGGCGTCGCGATGGCGCATCCCGTGTATGTGACGGGTGTCGACGCCGTCAACAACACCGTACATCTGGGCGAGGCAGAGGACCTGACGGCCACGGCGCTCACTGCCAACGACTGGATTTGGAGCGCCCCTGCCGACCACATGGAGGCCGAGCTGGATGCCGGCGGCATTCGCGTGGGCACCAAGTACCGCTACCGTCAAAAGGACCAGGCGGCGACCCTTACACGTGGCGCCGACGGACAAATGCTGCTGGCTTTTGACGAGCCACAGCGAGCCATCGCCCCCGGCCAGGCCGTCGTCGTCTACCGCGGCGACGTCGTCCTGGGCGGCGGCACCGTGACCGGCGCACTTAAGTAGCCGCGGGTTTATCGCTGCACGTGTCGAAGTACCTCAACAGCGGCACCAACCTCGATTATGCGACGCTCGAGGCCGCGGCGGATGGCCTCGAGTCGACCCTCCGCCGTGGCCCATTCGCTCTGCGAAAGAATCTCGATCGCCTCATCAACAAATCCGTTGAGCCGCGATGAATCGAACCAATCGAGCGAATCCGCAAGCGCCAGCTGGACGGAAGGGTCGGGCCCAAACGGCTTAGCGGAAAACCCAAACTCCCCAGTTGCGAGCACGGCAGTTGGTACGTTGTACCACAGACAGTTGCCGCTATCGAACAGCGGAGCAGGTTTTATCTCCAGGGTGTCGACATTACGGATGATGCCGAAGTTTCGCCAATGGCGGTCGCTGTTGGCCAAAAGGGCATCGCAAACGATCATCTGCGACATAGACCTTCTCACAGCGGCCTCGTCTGCTCCATGCTTACCAAGAAAGCGGCAGTACCGGTCGTACGTCGAGCTTCCTCGCTGGCCACCAAGGGCGTTCTTAACGTAAAAAGCCGGAACATATTCCTCGCGGCCGTCAAGAAAGTCGTCGCACAGACACACAGGGCCATCGAACATCCGCTCAACCGTATAAGGAACAAACTCGCCCTTGGGAAGCAAACGACGATGTAGAGCCGTTGCAACCGCCTCGTTAATGGGACGCTGATCGTCCATCCCGCACCCTTTAGCCAAAACGCGAATGCCGTTTCGGATCATCCACGATTTAGGGAGCTCGCCCTCGGACGTGTTATCCGGATTTTTAAGACCGATGCCCTCCAGCCAACCCGAACGCCCCTCGGGCGTCGATCGCTCAAAATCATTCTCGAAGTAATTGAGGTTTCGCCATTCGAGCCCGTCGCATTCTGCCGGCCGCAGCCAATAGCAATCCGAAAGCGATAGGCCCAGGCACTGAACCGGCGCCTCAACGCCGTTGACAATTCCCAGCTCGCGGTAGCGCGAGATAAGCCCGGGGCGAACATCGGGCACCGACCGATGCCCCCACCACGCGTTGAGCTCCCGCTTATTCACCGCAGGAGAAGAGCTCGAGCATGTGCCAAACGGCATTCGTTGCGCATCGAGGACCTCGGCGATTTCGAAGGGAAACTCGCGCGTCGGATCAAATGAGACATGAGCGACCTCATGGTCGGCCGACATCAGCGTAAACTTGCGTCCAACATCGGCCGCAGGACGGCGTCCTCGCTTGCGGACCTTTTGGTAGGCAATCGCAGAATTGTACTCGACCATCTTCCGGCCGCCCACAATATCGCACACAAGCGTCCCCGATGCGGCAAGTTGCGATATGCGGGCTTTCGTAACGCCCAACAGGCGGGCGGCATCACCCATA
The DNA here is from genome assembly GCF_003467965.1 of Collinsella sp. AM42-18AC. Classification (NCBI taxonomy): domain Bacteria; kingdom Bacillati; phylum Actinomycetota; class Coriobacteriia; order Coriobacteriales; family Coriobacteriaceae; genus Collinsella; species Collinsella sp. AM42-18AC. Next base: position 1,444 of record NZ_QSFY01000007.1, on the reverse strand, counting down.
GATAAGTACTCAGATGTATTCATATGCTGCATCACCTCGTTAAGTAATTTACGCGTTTATTTAACATATTACATACATCATAATACTAAACGACCTAAGGCGAAAAAAGGCCCGAGAAATCGGGCCTTAGCGATTGGTCAGCCGAGTCGCAAACTACTTCCCTAGCGCTGGACGTAGGCGCGGACGAGCTCGTAGGTGTTGCGCACACCGTCGATGTGGCTGCGCTCGTAGTTGTGGCTCGCGTACACGCCGGGGCCGATCAGGCCATGGCGAATGTCGTAGCCGGCCGAGAGCGTGGCCTCGACGTCGGAGCCGTAGTGCGGATACACGTCGATGGCGTAATCGAGCTCCAGCTCGCGCGCGATGTTGGACAGCGTGGTCACCAGGTCGTAGTTGTACGGACCGCCCGAATCCTTGGCGCAAATCGAAACCATGCGCTCGGTGCAACCCAGGTCGTCGCCCACGCAGCCCATGTCCACGCTGATCATCTCGCGCGTGTCGTCCGGCACAAAGGCACCGCCGTGGCCGACCTCCTCGTACACCGTAAAGAGCAGCGATACCTTGCGCGAAAGCGTCACCTCGCCGCCAGCAACGGCGCGGGCCAGGCCCAGCAGAATCGACGCCGACAGCTTGTCATCCAGGAAGCGGCTCTTGATGTAGCCGCTCTCCGTCACCGTGGTACGCGGATCCATAGCGATGATGTCGCCGGTCTGAATACCCAGCTCGAGCACATCGTCCTTGCTGTCAACGTTCTCGTCGAGCAGGATTTCCATGTTCTTCTCGATGGTCTTGACCGGCTCATCGGCCACATGCGCCGAAGGCTCGGTGTTGAGAACCACACCCGTGTAGACATTGCCATCGCGCGTGTAAACGGTGCAGTTCTCGCCATCGGCCGTAGACCACTGATGCCCGCCGAGCGTCGTGGGACGCAAGCGACCATTGTCCTTGATGGAGCGCACCATGGCGCCCAGGGTATCGACATGGCTCGCCAATACGAGCGGCTCGCCCTCGCCACCAAGCTCAACAAGCACATTGCCCTTATTGGAGCGCTCGGGGCCAAAGCCCATATCGCGCAGGGTCTCCATCAGATAATCAGTCGCCGCACGGGTATAGCCCGTAGGCGAAGCAATCGAGGTAAGCGCCTTCAACTGGTCAGTAATATAGGAGAGCGTAGAATCCATCTTGGACACCAAAGTCACCCTTTCATATCGAATTAAACCCACAGCAACAATACCACCGCGAAGCATCTTTTTACCTAGCGAGATGACCCATCGAGCTCCCCAGAACTGCGCCCACCACGATAAGCAGATACAAGGCGCCATCCAACAATGCGCCCCTCACATCCCGCCTTTCCGGCACCCCGGCATCTGAGAAAAGAACGCAGGCGATCCCGGGCTTCCCTCCGGGCGCATTCCGCACTGATATTGTCTGTATTGAAGACGTC